>JAQSWN010000084.1 GCA_029266615.1 Polyangiaceae bacterium | reverse complement strand
GACCCAACCCCAACGCGCGAGCCGAAGGCAATGCGCGACCCAACCCCAACGCGAGCCCACAAGCCCTCCCATCCGAGGCGAGTGCGCGGTGTGTTCCCCTCCCGAGGCGCGCGCAGGCCGAAGGCCGAGCACGACGCTTGGGAGGGGCCGGCGCGCGCAGGCCGAGGGCCGAGCACGCACGGGGGGTGGGCATTAGGTCCGGCTTGGAGCCCTTGTAGCGGTCCCGTGCATACTCCGGGGATCCCGAACGTTTTCACGTCGTCGAATCCCATGGCGTTGCATACGGAGACGAGCAAGTCGTTGTGCGGCTTGTCGGCGTAGTTTATCTGCCGGCCCATTTTTAGGTAGCCGGCCGCGCCGCCCGCGAGCACCCAGGGAATGTTCTTGTACGTGTGCGTATTGCCCGCGCCGAGCTCGTTGCCCCAGAGGATGAGGCTGCTGTCCAGCATGCTGGTACCGTCTGGCTCCTGCACGTCGGCGAGCTTGTCGAGCACGTACTTGAACTGCTCGCTGTGCCACTGATTGATTTTGACGAGCTTTTCGTTCGCGGCCGCGTCGTCGTCACCGGCGTGCGACAGCTCGTGGTGCTCTTCGTTCACCCCGATCCACGGGTAGTATTGCCAGCTGTCGGCGTTGGCGAACATGAACGTGGAGACGCGTGTCATGCCGCACGTGTGAGCGAGCAGCATGAGGTCCAGCTGCAGCTTGGAGACTTCCGGAAATTTATCCATCGCGCGCGTATCGAACTTGGCCGGCATCGTGAGCGGAACACAGCTATTGCCGGAGTTTTGCAGGCGTTGTTCGAGGTTACGGATACCGGCTAGGTGCGCCTCGAGCTTTGCTTTGTCTTCGCTGCTGACCCGGCCCTGCAAGCGTGCGAGGTCGTCCTTCAAAAAGTCGAGCACGCTCTGGCGCTCGGCGAGCACCTTCTTCAACTCCTCCTGCGACAGGTTAGCGTCCGCGAAGATGCGCTGGTACATCTGAAACGGGTCGTCTACGGCCGTGTTCGGCTGGTTCGGCCCCCGGTAGGAGATGACGCGCAGCGGCTCCTGCCCCTCGATGCGCACACCGAACTCGAGCGACTTGTACTGCACGCCGGTCGCACCGATGCGCTCGGCAATGTACTGGTCCACCGACTGGCGGTCCGCCCAGCCCGCGGGGCCGCCGGAGCCGGTGAAGCTGCCGGCGAGGAGTGAGCCGCCGGTGAGCATCGCGCCCGGGCCCTTCATGTGCGGGCCGCCCGGTTTGTTCGGGACGTCTAGCGCGCCCTCCGCGCCGTCTACTTGACCGAGCTCGTTCTCGATCGTCGAGTACATGTGCAAGCCCTTGAGGACGAGCAGCTTGTCCTTGTACGTCTCGAGTGACGACAAGATAGGCGTCATCGTGCCGAGCGGGATGTCGGTGCCGGCGCCGCTCTGCCAGAAGGACTTGCCGACGGTGCCGTTGGCGCTGAAAATGCCTAGAAAACGCTTAGCGGCCTTGGTGTTTGCGTCTTGGCCGAACACGGTGGCGGGTCGCCAGATGGGGCTCGCGAGGGCGACGGTGAGCGCGCTCAAGCCACCCAGCAGCTTGCGGCGACTGATGGCGGTGCGCAGATCGATGGGCTCGTTTTGGCTCACGGCTTCACCTCCGAGTCCAGCGGGCGGCGGTAGAGGAAGGCGTCGGTTTGCACGATGGCTTGGGGAAGGGTGTTCAAGTCTTGTCCTGCGGCGTCGAACCTATCCAGTAAGCTCTTCATGCTGCACCCGTCGACGGGCTGCTCGAAGCGGCTGATCGCGAAGCGGAACCACTGTCGCGTCACGCACTCTTTGACCTCCGCGCTCCCGGCGAGCTTTTCGGCCAGCTCCTGAACGCCGTTGAAGGGGCCGTTCGCGTCGCGCGTGCCCACGAGCTGGCCGCTCGCGTCGATTGGCTTGCCGCCGTCTTCCGTGCGGTAGCGGCCGAGCGTGTCGTAGTTCTCGAAACCAAAACCTACTTGGTCGAGCAGCATGTGACAGCCTGCGCAGGTTGGGTCCGAAGCGTGCTGCGCCGAGCGCTCGCGCGTGGAGACACCGGCCATGACGGTTGGAGCCGGCGGAATGTTCGCGGGCGGGGCCGGCAGCTGCTGGCAGAGCAGCGCCTCGCGCACGAAGCGACCGCGGTAAATCGGGGAGCTTTCGTCGGGTTTGCCTTGCACGGCCATCACGATCGGCAGCGTGAGGATGCCGGCCGCGGTGCCGTCCGTCTTCACCAATGATTGGAACGCGTCCGTGCCGCTCGCGCCGTAGTAGTCGCCCAAATCTTTGTTGTAAAAGACGGTCTGCGACTTGAAGAGGGCTTGGAGCTTGCCGCCCTGATTGGCCAAGAGGTCGTCGAAGAACGCGCGGGCCTGGCCCTTGAGCGACTCCTTGAAGCTGGGCGCTTGAAACTGCGAGTACCGCTCCGAGCTCTTCACGAGCCGATCGATTTGACCGAGGTGCAGCCAGGTTTCGAGGAAGCGATGAACCAGCTTCTCTCCCTTGGCGTCTTGCAGCATCCACGTGAGCTGCGAGCTCACAGCGGCGGCGTCGTTCAGGCCACCGCCGGCGGCCGCCGCAACGAGCTTCTCGTTCGGCGGCGAATCCCAGAGCGCGTAGGAGAGCCGCGCCGCAACCTCGTAAGCCGAGAGCTTGACCGCCTTATCGCTGACCTTCTCCCCGGTACCGATCTCTACTTTGTATAGGAAGCGCGGCGACTGCAGCATGCCTTGCAGCAGCAGCTCGATACCGTGCGCGTAGCTGGTGGCGATGCCGGCGCTGAACAGCTGCACGTGGCGTTCGATGTCCGCGGGATCCGTGATCGGCGCGCGGTAGGCGAGCGCGCCGAGCTTCGTCACCAAGCTCTTGGCACATTCGGTTGGGGCCGCGCCGCTCGCGCAGGGCGCGACTTTGTCCAGGCGCGCAGGGTCGGTCACGATGGCGGCCGCGACCGCGTTGGCCGCAGCCTGATAGTGCTCGAGCTCGACCTGCGTCACATCCGGCTGAACGAGCCCGAACGCGGAGGCGTCTTCGGTCTGTCCCAACGCTTGCTCGAGGCCGGGTACGTCACCGGCCAGCTCCTTGACCGTGTTCAAGTACTGCCGACGCGAGAGCAGGCGCATCGGCGAAGGCCCCGGGTCCACCACGTGATTGGTACAGTCCAGAGTATCCACGGGGCCCCCCGCGCCCATGGTGGCCGAGCCGCCACCAGGCGTGCCGGCGCTGCTCGAGCCGCCCGTCGCGCTGGTGGCGCCGGCGCCAGGAGCGTCGCCATTGCCGGAGAGGTTACCGGTGCAGGCAGAGGCCGCGAGCAGCGCGACGGTGGCGACGAGGGGTATGAAGCTTCCGAGGGCTTTGGATTTATTCGCCAACGATGTAGTTCTTTCGGCCGAGACGCGCGGTCGCCGCTCTCCTCGGTTCGTGGTGAACCACGCCGTCCGCGATCACCGAAAGATGGCTGACACCCGCGCTTCATCACTCCGCGGAGTACTGGAAGTCGGGCGATGTGGGCGCACCTGCGCCGCGAGCACCGCTACTCCACGAAGCGCGAGAGCTTTTGGCTGTGCGGGCTCTTCGGGTAGGCCTTGATGAAAGCCTTGGCCCGGCGCCGCGCGCCATCCACGTTGCCGCGCGCGTGCAGCACCTCGATCGCGAGCACCTCTCGTTCTTGGGAGAGCATGCCCTGGGGAAACTGAGTCTGAAGCTTTTCCAGCGCGGACTGCGCGGCCGCGGGGTTGCCCGCACGGAGCTCGGCGCGCGCTTGCATGAGCAGCGCGCTCTCCGCTTTCAGCAGGTCCAAGCGGCGCGGCTCGAGCTTGCGGCTGGGTGCCTCCTCCGCGTGTGGCGCCTCGAGCGGCGCAAGCGGCTCCTGCGGCAACTCCGCCTCTGGGACCGGCCGTACTTGGGCTTTCGGCGGCGCCACGACGGGACCGGGTACGACGCTCGGAGACGCGTCTGGAGCGCGCAACGCCAAGTACCCACCACCGAGCGCGAGGCTACCGCCGAGCGCCACCACCGCCACCTTCGCTGCGACGGCCCAGCTGCCCACGCCCGAAGCCGCCTTGCTGGCCGCCGCGGTCGAGCCTGCGGCCGCGGCCACCGCGCTGACGACGGCGATTTGGGCGGCGATCCCGCGCCACGCTTCGTCCTTCGCGCCGCTGGGCGGGCCGACGCGCCGCACGCTGTCCAGCAGCTCTCGCTCGAGAGGATCCGCGCCGCTGCTCACGCTGAGCAGGCGCTCCGGATCGCCGCTCATACGGCCTCCTTCCGGCCGCCTTGAGCCACCGCGAGCCGCTTCACCTCGCGCGAAAAGGCTTCTCGAGCCAAGCGCAACCGGGAACGGACGGTCCCGACCGAGATACCCAGCAGCTGTGCGATGTCCTGACCGCTCATCTCTTCCAGCTCGAACAGGACGAAGACTACCCGCTGCGGCTCCGGCAGCTTGTTCAAAATCGCTTCCGCAGCTTGCGCCCTTTGACGCGACTCTGCGCCTTCAGCCAGGTCGTCGTGGGAGCCTCCGTAGAGGTCCATCTCTGCAGCGTCTGTCGTCACCTCTCGCCGAACGAGCGCGGAGCGACGGTAGTCACTGGCGACGCGCTGGCAGATCCCGAAAAGCCACGTCGTGATTTGGGACCGGCCCTCGAACTCGGCCAGCTTGAAATGAGCCGTTAGGAACACCTTCTGCGCCTGATCGAGCACGTCCGCCTCGCGCACGCCGAGGCGACGCAGCCCGCACCAAACGAAATTGAAATGAGCCTCATAAATGGCTCGAAAGTCGGGGTGGGGGGTGCTCATGCCCAGGAAAAGACCTGCGGTTTCCGCGCCCGCTTGCGGAGGGCGGGGCGAAAGCTCGAGAAGGGTGCCTTTCGTTCGACGATACCACTCGTCTAGGTAGTGGGGACGCCGCGCGCCAACGATCACAAAAAAATCCCTTCTAAGAGTCGCGCAACGCGCCTCGGCGCGGGTAGTCTCGGCGGCGCGAATGCGCTCGGTTTTCGCGCTCCTAACCGCGGTGTACCTGCTCGCCGGGCTGACACGCGCGAATCTCGCGCGAGCGCAAGCGAGCGACGCATCAACTCGAGACGATACGGCGCCGACCCCGAGCCTCAGCGTCACGCGCGAACAGGGCGCCGAAGCCTGCCCGGACACCGCCGAGCTTTCGGAGCACGTCGCGCGGCTGCGCGGACAGTCGGCGACAGGTGCGCAAAGCGCCTACCATGTCACGTTCAGTCGCGAGGGCGGCGTGTACCGCGCCGCCATTCGCATGGGCGGCGCCGGTAGCGTGCGGGTACTCAGAGATCGCGGTCAGACGTGCGCGTCGCTGGAGCAAGCGACCGCGCTCACAGTGGCGCTCCTGCTCGATTCGGACGCGCACGACCTCACGGTCGAAGAGCACGATCGAGAGCCCGAACCGGAGCCGCCCGCTGCTCCCATGCCCCCCCCGCCGACACTGCCTTGGCGCGCGCCTCCCGAGCCGCGAAGCACGGTGCGGATGGCGCTCTCGTTCGGGGGAGCGGGGCTGTTCGGAGTGGTGCAAACCGCAGCCCCCGCGGCGCTGGCCGATGCAGGGCTGTTCGTGAATCGCTTCCACACCGGCGTGGGCGTGCTGTGGATGCCCACGCAAAAGGTCGACCTCGCGCCGGGTCAGCTACGCGAGACGCTGCTGAGCGGTGTGGCGCGGACTTGCTACGCCGCGCTCCACCGGCGAGAGCTGCGCTTCGAGCTGTGCACCGGCATCTACGCCGGCCTGCTGCGGGTGGAGGCCCGCGGCTACACGCGGAGCGACGTCGTCAAGCGCGCCTGGCTGGCGGTGCCGCTGGAGCTCTCGCTTTCGACGGCCGCCTCACCCGTTGGAGTGGAGCTCGGAGCGACCGTCCTGCTCCCCGTGCGGCAGAGCGACTTCGCCATCGACAACCTGGGTACCGCTTACGAGTCGTGGCCCGTCGGCATGCTGCTCTCGCTACGCGCGGTCGGCAGCTGGCTCTTGTGAGCCAAGCACCTATCGAGGCGTCTCGTCCGATTCACTTCAAAAGGGAGAGCGCCCGCGGGATGGCGCCCGTGAGCTGCTTATACGCGGCAACTTCCGGGGGCATTTGTGAAAGCGCGGAGGCCAGCGTCGCTCGCTGAGCGAGCGTTAGCTCTCGGAACTCGTAAAGGTAGGTGCGGATCAAAAACAGGCTCGCGGCGCCCGCGGAGAGCGGCACCGTGATTTGCCGCTCCACGCGCAGGAAACCGCGCGGCGTGTCGTCGGTCCAAGCAGCGCGCCCTCCTTCGTCAGGGTGATGGTCGAGTTGGTCGTCCGCGGAGATGGTCCAGACGAATCGGACATAGGGGCCGCGAGATAGCATCGCCTCCACCAAGGCGGAGGCCTTGCCTAGGACCGCACCGAATGCCGGCACGTGACGGTGAATACCAACGAAGCTCCGCCCCAGCACCGCCTCCGGGCGCCAGCCGCTCGGGAAGCAGACGTGCACGAGCACCGCGCGATCCTCACGCGTCAGCACCACGAAGTCTTCGGCCAACTCCGCTCCTAGCTCCAAGAACGAAAGGCCCGACCAATCCGGGTGGCCCTCTCGCTGCGCGGTCTGAATCAAGAACTGCCGGGCCGCCTCCAGCGCCGCGTGGTCGCTCTCGGTGACGGCGGCCACGGACATGCGACCGGCGTGGGCGCCGAGGACGCGGCGCTTCTCGGCCGTGTACCGGGCATGCTGCTCGTCCCGGGGCAGAAATTGGCTATCGAGCTCGAAGTTACCGAAGTCCGTACCGAAGCGAAACAAGCCCGCCTGCATGCGCAGCGGCTCCGCTCGGACCGGAAAGTAGAAGGGACGCGCGCGGCTCACCGTCTCAGATTAGCGCCGCTGGACGCGATGCGCAGAGAACTTGGCCCATCCTGCGTGGTCTTTCTAGGTCGAACGGCGTGCCCGACGACCGTGACGACTTCGAGATAGAAGCTCCGCTGAGCTGCCCCCCTCGCAGACAGGCGGGGGGATGGGTCGACCCCAAGGAGCTGCCGCGCGGCCCGCAAGGCCGCCCTCTGTGCCGCAAGTGCCAAACGGAGATTCCGAAAGGAAGCGGACGCCGCACCTTCTGCTCCGAAGACTGCGTCGTAAAGTGGAAGATCCGCACCCAACCCGAGTTCGCCGCCGAGCACGTACACGCTCGGGACAAGGGCGTCTGCGTGCTGTGCCAGCGTGACTGCGACGCGCTGATGCGTAAGATTCGCGTCACCAAGCGCGCGCTCCGTTCGCGGCGCCTCCAAGAGCTCGGGCTACCGGCGCACTTTGTGCGCCGCCGACGGTTTTGGGAGGTCGATCACATCGTGCCGGTAGTGGAGGGGGGCGGCTCTTGTGATTTGTCGAACCTGCGAACGCTGTGCTGGGCGTGCCATAAAGAGGCAACGCGTGCGCTCGCCATGCGTCGCGGCAAGATTCGTGCGGCTTAGGTGGGCAGCGGGATGTGCTCTTGTTCGTCACCCACCACTTTGCCGAAGCGTCCTTCGCTCCAGTCTCGCTTGGCGCGCTCGATGCGCTCCGGCGAGCTCGAAACGAAGTTCCAGAAAATGTGGCGCTCACCGGCGAGAGGCGCCCCCCCGAGCAGCATGACGTTCGCTCCGTCCCGGCTCTGCAGCACCGCGGAACCGGCCGGCAAGATCAGCAAGTTGCCCTCACCGTAGACGGCGTCGTCGCCCTGGAGCGACACGGCGCCGGCGGCCACGTAGACGGCGCGCTCCTCGTGCTGGTCGTCGACCGGGAGCACGGCGCCAGGCTCTAGCCGCGCGTTGACGTACAGCGTGGGCGAAAGCACCCGCACTGGTGACGTCTGCCCGTACGCGCTTCCGGCGACGACGCACAGCTCGACCCCGGGGCGGTGCACGCGCGGGATGGTCGCAGCCGGATAGTGTACGAAGCTCGGGTCGATTTCCTCGTGCTCTCGTGGGAGCGCCACCCAGCATTGGATGCCGTGAAGTGGTCCGCCGCTCAGCTTGAGCTCCGGCGGCGTGCGCTCGGAATGGGCGATGCCACTCCCGGAAATCATCCAATTGACGTCTCCGGGCCGGATCATCTGCTCGAACCCGAGGCTGTCACGGTGGAGAAACGCGCCCTCGAACAGGTAAGTCACGGTGGCGAGGCCAATGTGCGGGTGCGGGCGAACGTCCAGCCCCTGGCCCGGCTGGAAATTCACCTGACATAGGTGGTCGTAGAAAATAAACGGGCCGACGAGCTTGCGCCTGACCGTTGGAAGCACGCGCCGTACGAAGAAACCCCCGACGTCCCGTTCGCGCGCTTCGATCAGCAACTCTGGCTTCATGGTGAAGTTCTAGCGTAGCCGCCAGGCGTGCGTGCAGGGTAATCTCCGGCTGGGATGACGGCGCCTCGGATCGCCAAGAAGGAGCTGCCGCGCGCGAGCGCCCCCACGCGGGGCGAGAGCCAAGCCTTCGTGGTCGCTCGCGCGCTGGCTTCGCCGTTCGGCATCCTCATCGTCTTTCCTGGCATCGTGCTGGCGGTGGGTTTGTTTCTGGCGTTGGTCGGGCAGCGCGCACTGAAGGTGAGCAACTTGGCGCTCGGCCAACGGCGCCTTGCGGAGCAGGCGAGCCTCGTCGCCACACACCTGCGCGGCGCGCTCGACTCCGCGGACCCCATCCTCGATCGCCTCTCCGACTTTACGCTGACGCACGGTCCCGATCGGCCGCTCGAGCCAGCCGCAGCGGTGATGTTGGACCTCATGCAGGGGCGCGCTGGCGTCGCGTTCGTCAGCATCAGCTTCCCGGACGGCACCTTCCAAGGGACGCAAATCGACACGGACGGCGTCGTTAGATTTCAAGACAGCCGCGTGAGCGCCGCCGGTACGCGCGTACGGCGCTACGACTACCAAGGACACGGAGCGCTCACGCTGTGGAAAGAGGAGGCGTCCGCCTACGACCCCCGCCAGCGCGAGTTTTACCAAGGCGCGGCGGCCGCGCGCACGCGAGTTTGGACCAAGCCGTACACCTTCTATCGCACCCACTACACCGGCATCACGCGCACCGCGCCCGTCTACCTGCAGGTCGGGAGCGAGCGGCGCCTGCACGCCGTGCTGACGGTGGACTTCGACGTGAACGCGCTGTCCCGGCTGATGCGCGCGGGTGAGCTGCCCGACATGCGCACGCTCCTCTTCACTCGCTCCGGCACGCTGCTCGCGTACCCACAAGCCGAGGCACGCATCGCCGCCCTTCCAGCTCGCCAGAGCGTACTCTCGTTCAGTGATTTGAGAGAGCCGCTCCTGGATTCGTTCTTCGCGGCGTTGCGCTCCCGAGACCGGGCCCAGCGCGGACCCCTCACTTTCGACGTTCAGGGAGTGCCGCAGCTCGCCGCGCTCGCGCAAGTAACCGAAGACCCGGAGCTGGACTGGAGCGTCGCCTACCTGGTGCCGGAGCGCGTCTTCTTCGAAAGCCTTCACGTTTACGGGCGTCGCAGCTTCGGGATCGCGGCAGTGGCGGTGCTGCTCGCGCTCGCGGTGTCGGTCGCGTTCGCGCGCCTCGTCGTGCGGGTGCGGCGCGAAGCCGCAGAGGCGCGCGCCGAAGCGAAGCGCGCCAACCAAGAGGTGCGCGAGCTCGGCAGTTACCGCTTGGTGAAGCGTCTTGGGAAAGGCGGCATGGGCGAGGTGTGGCGCGCGGAGCACCGGCTGCTCGCGCGACAAGCCGCCATCAAGCTCATTCGCATGGATAGCGGCGCCGACGCCGGTGACGCTCAGGAACGCTTCCGCCGCGAAGCGCAGACGCTCGCCGCGCTCCGCTCCCGCAACACCATCGAGCTGTTCGACTACGGCGTCGCGGACGACGGTACCTTCTTCTACGTGATGGAGCTCTTGGAGGGCTTGGACCTGGAGAGCTTGGTGGTTCGCTACGGCGCGCAGCCGCCGGGGCGTGTGCTGCAGTTGATGGTGCAGGCCTGCCGCTCCCTGGCGGAAGCGCATGACGTGGGGCTCGTTCACCGGGACATCAAGCCCGCAAACTTGTTCGTGTGCCGGGCCGCGGACGAGGTGGATGTGGTCAAAGTCCTAGATTTCGGCCTGGTTCGCACCCTCAACGACGACGCGAGCGCGGCCCCGCTCAGCACGCGAGCCGTGCTGGAGACGACCGCCGCGGCCGGAATCGATACCGGCTCGGACAAGCTCACCCGCGCCGGCAGCGTGATGGGAACGCCGGAGTTCATGGCGCCCGAGCAAGCGCTGGGGCACGAGGTGGACGGGCGCGCAGATTTGTACGCGCTCGGCTGCGTCGCGTACTGGCTACTCGCGGGGCGGCTGGTGTTCGTGAAGAACACCCCGATGATGCTGCTGATAGCCCACATCAACGAGCCGCCGGCGCCACTCGAGCGATATTGCTTGAGCCCGGTTCCGGACGGCCTCAAGCAGTGCATCTTGGCGTGCCTGGCCAAGGCTCCGAACGACCGCCCTCTCGACGCGCGCGACCTGCTCCGGCGCCTGCTCCAAGCCGAAAAGGAGCTCGCGCCGGAAGACGTTTGGACCGAAGAGCGCGCGCACGCCTGGTGGCGCAAGTATCAGCCTCCGCCGCAGCGCGTGTCCACGAAGCCCGGCGTAACACCTTCGCCGCAAGGCCAGCTTCGCATCGCGGACGTGCTCCAGGCGCCACGCGCCGAGCGTTAGGCTAGTGTCCGAGCAATAAGTACTTCAACCGCCCGACGATGACGTCCAGCGCCTGCGCGTTCTCGCCGCCCTCGGGCACGATGAGATGCGCTTGGCGCTTGCTGGGGGCAACGTGCAGCACGTGCATCGGACGCACCGTCGAGTAGTACTGATGCTGAATCGAAGCGATGTCCCGCTGGCGCTCGACGATGTCCCGGGCGATGCGGCGCATCAAACGAATGTCGTCGTCCGTATCGACGAATATCCTGAGGTCGAAGGACGCACAAAGCTGCGGGATAGCGAACAGCAAGATCCCCTCCACCGCGACGATGCGCGCCGGCACCACGCGACGGGTCGCCTCTTTCCGGGTATGGGTCGCGAAATCGTACTGCGGGCACTCCACGCCACGCCCGGCCTTCAGCTCGGCGAGGTGCTGCACCAAGAGCTGGTTGTCGAGGGCGGCCGGCTCGTCGTAGTTGACGTTCTCGCGCTCGGCTTCGCTCATCCCGGAGCGGTCGCGGTAGTACCAGTCGTGCTCGAGCACCGCGACGTCTCCGTGGAGCTGGCCGATCAAGCCCGCCGCCAGCGTCGACTTGCCACTGCCCGTGCCACCGGCGATTCCGATCAGGAGCGGCGCCTGTTGCATGGCGTCAGGTTAGTTCAGCGCGCGGTCTTTGGCGACGCTCGGCGGCGTGAGCGAGTCCACCAGCTCCTGCACGCGAGCCGTGAGTAACCGGAGCCTTTCGCTCGGATCCGCCTCGCTGAGCAGCTGCTGAGTCGCTTCCGGGTCCGCCACGAGCGCCGCCGCGAGCCGGTCCGCGTAGGCCGATGGCGTGCCCGCGTCGCGGGTGAGCGCGGCGAGGTCCCTGACCGGCTCGGGAAGGTGCGGCGCGAGCGTGCGCCACAACGTCCCCAGCTTACTTTGCCAGGCTGCGACCAGAGCGGGGTCAGGCGAAAGCTCGCGCATCGGTTCGGCGCGGACCTGGCGGAAAGCGCGAACCGGCGGCAGCTCTTCTACGATCCGCACTCGGGCAAGCCCGCGCAGGCCCAGGTCGAAACGGCCGTCCTTACGCTCCGTGTAGGTTTCGATCGCGCCCACGCCGCAAATATCGAAAATAGGCGGCCGACCCTCGTAGTCCGTCTCGTACCCGGGCTGAAGTCGCGCGACCGCGAAGATGCGTCGCCCCGCGAGCGCCTCCTTCACCAGCTCTCGATAACGCGGCTCGAACACGTGCAGCGGCAGCAGAGCCCCCGGGAACAACGCGACGCTCGGTAACGGGAAAATCGAAAGCTCAGCGAGATCTCCGGCCTCGAGCTCAGGCAACACCATCGGAATGACTATAGGCCAGGTCCGCCGGCCAAGTGGGCTAGAAACCCCACCGTCCCACCTATTTTGACCCAGGGGGGCGGTCTTTGTGGACCCATCTGGGTAAGGCCCTCAACTCCGACGCCAAGGTAGCCGTTGGGTTGGCTGAGGCCCATGGCCACCCCTGGCAGCTCCCTTCACCTACTCTCGATCGACCTTCACTCGGCCCCTAACAGCTTGCGAGCCGTGCTCGAGCTCGGTCCAACGGATGTGGAGCATTGGCTCGAACGGGCCAGAGCCGCCGGCGCTCCGCTCGCGATCGTCTGCGGACCTGACTCCGTCGATCTCTACTCGAGCGACGCGGGTCGCCGCGCGGCATTCAAGCCGCTTCTCGAGAGCCTGTGGGCGCTGGGGAGGAACCTGGAAGGCTTCGAGCGCATTCGCACGCGAGAGGCCTCCGGTCACGCCGCCGTACGACACATGCTGCGACAAGCCGCGGGCTTGGAGTCGACGGAGCACGGCGTCTCGTACGCGAGCGCCATTCAAGCCGCGTCCACGCAGGCGCGCCGATTCTCCACGTTGAGCGACGACTTGCGTGAGCTCTTTGCCTTGGCCCTCTCCACCGCCGACCGCAGCGAGAGCGAAACGGAGCTTTCCGCACCCCACTCCACGCGCGCCTCACGGCAGATCGAGGCGCTCAGCGCCGAGCGTATTCTGGAAGAACAGCTGGTCGCCTTCCAACTTGCGGCCGCGAACGACGAGACGGCCCGCTCCTCCACGCCCGCGCCGCGCCCCTCTCTCCTCCCCTTCTCGTCGGACGAGCCCGGCAGCTGCGTGCGGCTGCGCATCTCGCCGTTCAGCCTGCTCCCGCTCTCCGATCGCAAGTCCGGCTGAGCCCCGCCGCTACGGCGACTGCGCTCCGTCGCGGAGTGATTGTTCCAAGAAGGTGATGGTGTCGCGCGCGTCGGCGCGCCGCTCTTCACTCTTGCGTACCGCCGGCAAAAGCTCGGGGTGACCGGCCGCTCGCTCCAAGAACTGCGTGTACAGCTCGACCGCGCGCGTCAGTATTTGAATTTGCCGTTCTGTGTCAAAACGACCCCCGCGCGTGGCGCCCAGTCGCGAGATGTAGGCGCGGTCCGCTTCCGCCAAGGTCTCACGCGGGGTCTGGGGCAGCCCGTTCGGCGCAGGAAGTCGCGCCGAAGCGGCAGCAGGGTCGACTAAACGCCGGGGCGGGCCGCCGCTGGACGCGCAGGCCGTGAGCGACAGAACCGTGAGGACTGTTAGCGAGAGGTGACGCATGTGGGCTGTTCTCCGCCCGGTAAGACGGTGCCGCGCGTCAGGGCCTTGGGAAGTATTTTTGGTAAGCTAGCGTACCGAGGTCCAAGCCATGCGTGTTCGTCCGCTCCTTGTCACGTTGCTCGCCGCCTTCGCGCTCACGTCCGTCGCCCACGCGGATCCGCCCAAGGACGCCGCGAAGTGGGAGCAGTTCGACGAGGAAGACGGCATTCGCATGTACCGGCGCGACGTGCCCGGCACCTCCGTCGTCGGCCTGCGTGGCGAAGGCTTCATCGCCGCGCCCATCGCGCGCGTGGCCAGCGTGCTCGTGGATCGCAAGCGGAGCACGGAGTGGATCGACCGTTTGGTCAAGACGAAGGTCATCCCCGAAAACAGCGAGAGCGAGACCGTCAATTGCAAACACAACAAGACGCCCTCGCCGCTCAAGGATCGCGACTTCGTATTCAAAACGCTCATCACGACCGACCCCGCGAAGAAGAAGGTCGTGTTCAGCTACTACTCAGTGACGGATCCGATTGCGCCCGAATACGATGACTACGTTCGCGGCAGCTTCAAGTCCGGGAAATTCGAGCTGACCATGGCCGAGCGCACCAACAAGGACGGCACCAAGACGAAAGGCACCCTCGTGGTCGCCGAGGTCGTCGTGGACCCGAAGGGAGCGGTGCCGACCTTCATCGTGAACATGGTGCAAAAGAGCTGGCCCCATAAGACACTCACGGCGCTGCGCAAGCAGGTCGCGAAGCCGGACATCAAGGACGACAAGCGCGTGGTGGATCGACTCACCCGCGAGGGCTTCTTGCAGTAGACGTTCTCTCGGGCCCTCCGGCGTGTTACGAAGGGTCGCCAATGACCCTGGATGATCTGTCGCAGCCCGAACAAGTCGTGCTCTTGGCGCTGGTCGGGTTGATGGCCCGCATGGACGGCAGCGTTTCGCAGGAAGAGCTCGAGCTGCTCGAGCAAATCGCGGACGAGATTGGCCCCGAGCGCTTCGACGCCGCGCGCGACCAGGCGGCTTCGCTTTCGGACGGGTCGTCGATCCTGCGCGCCGCCGCCAGCATCGACCGTCAAGACGCGCGCGAAATCGTGTTCGAGCTCGTGTACGGAATGGCAATCCAAGGCACCATCGCGGAGAGCGAAGGGGCGCTCTTGAACGAGCTAGCGACGCTGTGGGAGCTACCGCAGCGAATCGGCGCTGCAGGCTGAGTCTTGACGAAGATCGCCATCGCCGTAGAAGGGGTCGCCGTCAGCTTCGGCGACACCGCGGCGTTACGCTCGGTGAGCTTGAGCGTCGAGCCCGGCGAGCTCCTTCTCCTGCTCGGGCCGAGCGGCTGCGGCAAGAGCACGCTGCTCCGCACAATCGCCGGCTTCGTCACCCCCCAAGCCGGCCGGGTGCTGTTCGACGGCGAGGACGTGACCCTGGTGCCGCCGCATCGTCGGCAAATTGGCATGGTGTTTCAGAGCTTCGCGCTGTTCCCTCACCTCTCGGTGGGGGAGAACGTCGCCTTCGGCCTCCGCGAGCAGAAGCGACCCAAGGCCGAGATCGCCGAGCGCATCGAGCGCGCGCTCTCCGACGTAAAAATGGGCGGATTTTCGGGGCGGCGGGTGGACCAGCTCTCCGGCGGCGAGCAGCAACGCGTGGCGCTCGCCCGCGCGCTGGTCACGCGGCCACGCTGCTTGTTGTTGGATGAGCCGCTGTCCAACCTGGACGCTGGGCTTCGCCACAGCATGCGCGAGGAAATCCGTCGCGTCTGCAAGGAGCACGGCCTCACGACCCTGTACGTCACGCACGACCAGAAAGAGGCGCTCGCGATCGCGGACCGCATCGCGGTCATGAGGGCCGGGCGGCTGGAGCAAGTCGGTTCGCCGTGGGAGGTGTACCGCTCCCCGCGCTCACGCAGCGTGGCCACGTTCCTGGGCGAAACCAACTTGCTGGAGGGTCGCGTGCTCGCGCGACGCGGAGGGCTGCTGGAAGTGGAGACCGGAGCGCTCAGGCTGCTGGCCGAGGCGCGCGATGGCTTCGAGCCGGGGCAAGCCGCGTTGCTGTCGATCCGACCGGAGGCCATTCGTCTCTCCGGCACGCGCGACGCGGAAGACGCCTTCGCGGTCCAGGCAGAGCGCAGCAGCTACTTGGGGGAGCTTTGCGAACACGAGATTTCGCACCGCGGCGTCAACCTGCGTGCCTACGAGCTCAACCCTCACCTACCCGATCGCCATGGCTCCGGCACTGAGCTGTGGGCGCAAATCCGCCCTGCAGACGTCGTGCTACTCGAGCCGGACCATCGCCCATGAAGGCGGCGCTGCCGGGCCTAGTCGCGCTGGCGGCGCTGCTAATCGTGCCGTTCGCGCTCCGCCCCAAGCTCACGGCAGAGCCGGAAACGTCCCGGCGCTTGGTGCTGCTCACGCCCCACAACGAAGCCATTCGTTATGAAATGACGCGGGGCTTCCGGCAGTTTTTGGAGCGCAGTGGCCAGAAGCCGGTCCGCCTGGACTGGCGTAACCCCGGCGGAACTACCGAAATCGCGCGGTACTTGTCGTCCGAGTACCGCTCCGCGTTCGAGCAATACTACGCGGCGCAGACCGGAAGCTCGCTCAGCGAGCGCGGCGCGCTGGCGTTCGCCAACCCCAAGCAAGGGACGGAAGGCACGGACGAAGCCGCCCGCGCCCGCCGGATGTTTCTCGAGTCGGACGTAAGCATCAACATCGACGTGCTGTTCGGCGGCGGCAGCTACGATTTCTCGCAGCACGCCGCGGCGGGGCGCCTGGTAAATGCGGGTGTCGCCGAGCGTCACCCTCACCTATTCGGGGAAGGCGCCATCCCGCAGACTGTCGGCGGCGAGCCGTACTGGGACAAGCAAGGTCGGTGGGTGGGGACTTGCGTGTCTGGTTTCGGCATCTGCTACAACCCGGAAGCGTTACGACAGGCTGGCATCGATCGACCGCCGAGCCGCTGGCGCGACCTGGCCGATCCACGGCTCGCGGGGAAGGTCGCGCTCGCAGATCCGAGCAAGAGCGGCTCCGCCAACAAGGCGTTCGAAATGATCGTGCAGCAGGCCATGAGCGACGCCATGGCTGCCGCGAGCTCGCCCGCGAAAGGCACGCCTCAAGAGGCGCTCGCGCTTGCGCGGGGGTTCGACGACGGAATGCGGCTGATCCGCCAGATTGGCGGCGTTTCTCGCTACTTCAGCGATCAAGCGACGAAGGTCGTGCAAGACGTGCAAAGCGGCAGCGCCGCGATCGGCATGTGCATCGACTTTTACGGCCGCTTCGAGAGCGAAGGGCCCGGCGCCGCACAGCGGCTCCGCTTCGTGCTGCCGGACAGCGGCAGCTCGATGGGCGCCGATCCCATAGGCTTGCTGCGGGGCGCCCCCGCACCGGCGCTGGCCAAGACCTTCATCGACTTCGTGTTGAGCCCGGAGGGGCAAGCGATGTGGGCCTACAAGCGTGGTGTCCCCGGCGGACCCGAGCGCTACGCTCTGCGTCGTACGCCGATTTTGCCGGTCATGTTCGAGCCGGCGCGACGCTCGCTGCTGTCGGATCCAGACGAAAATCCGTACGTGGCCGCGCGCACCTTCACGTATCAAGCGGCGTGGACCGGGCCGCTCTTCCGGGCGATCTCGTTCGTCATTCGGCTGATGTGCGTCGACACCGAGAGTGAGCTCCACGACGCCTCCGCGGCGCTGCGCGAAAGCGGGAACCCACCGCGAGCGAAGGCCCTGTTCGAAGACATGTCGCTCGTTTCCTACGCGGTCGTCAAAGACGAAATAGCGCCGGCGCTCGCCAGCGGCGATCCGCTGCGCGAGGTGGCGCTCCAAAACCGCCTCGTCACGGCTCTCAAGGCCCATTACGAGCGCGTGACCGACCTCGCTCGGAGCGGTCAGTGAGGAACCCGTCCAACTGGCTGCTCCCGGCCGTCGCCCTCATTTTCGCGGTATTTTTCCTGTGGCCGCTCATGGAAAGCATGCGCGGCGCGTTCGTCGATCAGCAGGGTCGGCTCACCCTCGCGTACGTGACCGCGGTGTTCCAGAACCCCACGTACCTAGAGGGGTTCCGCAACACCCTGGGCGTCGCGATCGGCGCGACCGTGCTTTGCGCGCTGGTCGGCATTCCGCTGTCACTCGTGTTTGCGCGCTGGGAGTTTCCGGGGCGACGCTGGCTCTCGGCCCTCATTCCCCTGCCCCTCTTCGTCCCGCCGTTCGTGGGCGCGCTCGGTATTCAGCGACTCTTGGGGCCTAACGGTGCGCTCAACGCCGCCCTTGCCAGCGTCGGGCTCTCGGATCCGAGCGCCCCCGTGGACTGGCTGCGCGACGGCCGCTATTTCGCGGTGATCACGCTCACCGCACTGCACCTCTACCCGGTGCTGTACTTCAACTTGTCAGCGTCGCTCGCGGGCCAAAATCCAGAGCTAGAGCGCGCGGCGGAGACGCTCGGTGCCCACGGCTTACGTAAGCTATGGCGCGTCACTTTGCCGCTCACCGCGCCGAGCTTGTTCGCGTCGCTCACCATCATCTTCATCTGGTCCCTCACGGAGCTCGGTGTTCCGCTGCTCTGCGACTACGACCGCGTCACCTCCGTCCAAATTTTCGTTGGTCTGAAGGACATCGGGCAAAATCCGTTCGTGTACGGGCTGGTCACGATAGCGCTCCTCGCCACCGTGAGTTTGTATGGTCTGAGCCGGCTGCTCCTGCGCCGGCTGGACGTGAACGCAGGCGTCAAAGGCGCGGCCCGCCGTGAACGACGGCACCTGCGGGGCGCGGCGGGTTGGGCTTGCACCGGCTTCGCCCTGCTCGTCTTGCTCACCGCCGCCCTGCCGAACCTCGCGGTGGTGCTGCTCGCCTCCTCTCGGGATTGGCACGCGAGCGTGCTGCCGACGGCGTTGACGCTCGATCATTATCGGAACGCGCTCGGGCACGCGTGGGTCGTCCCGTCCATCGCGCAGAGCTTGCGCTACGTAGCGCTCGCGACGGCGTTGGACTTGGTGCTCGGCTTCGCGATTGCGTGGGTCGTGGTGCGCAGCAACGCGCCCGGTCGCAAGCTCTTGGACATCTTGGCGATGTTGCCGCTTTCGGTGCCGGGTCTCGTGATGGCCTTCGGGTACTTGGCGATTTCGAGGGAGGGTCGGCCGCTGGACATGTTCAACCCGGCGCGGGACCCGACGGTGCTGCTGGTCGTGGCGTACGCAATGCGCCGGCTCCCGTTCGTGCTGCGCTCCGCCGAGGCCGGGCTCTTGCAGATGAGCCGTAGCGTGGAGGACGCGGCACAGAGCCTCGGCGCGCCCCCGCCGCGCACGCTCTGGCGCGTGACCCTCCCGCTCGTGCTTCCCCACCTCCTCGCGGGCGGCTTGTTCGCCTTCGCGCTCTCGATGCTGGAAGTGTCGGATTCGCTGATTTTGGCGCAGCAAGAGCGCCACTTCCCCATCACCAAGGCCATCTACGAGCTCTCCCAGCTCATCGGCGAAGGACGGCTCTTAGCCGGCGCGCTCGGGGTTTGGGCGATGTTGCTGTTGGCGACGGCGGTGTGGGTCGCGCGGCGGTTGGTGAGTGACCGCGCCAGCGGCTACTCCGAGGTGTAACCGGCGGCGGTCAGCAGCGCGCGCGTCACCGCGACCGCCGCGGTCAAGCGCTCGCCGGCGCGACCACGCGCCCATGGCTCCGGCAAAGTAGCGCCGAGCTCTCGGGCGCACGCCGACACTTCACCGGTCTTTTTCCGAAGTTGCCGGCGCGCCAGCTCGCGCAGATCAATCCGTTCCGGCACCTCGAACCCCTCCGCGACGAGTCGGTCCGCCGCGTAGTGCCCCCAACCTGCGAGCAAATCCCCCGGGCGGCTGAAAGCCAGCCAGCGCCGACGGAACTCGCCGATGTCCTCGCCCGCGAGCACGACCTCCGCCGGCACCCGCGTGTGCGCCGTGAAAGACGGAGAAAGCGCGCGTCGCGGCGCGAGCAGCGCTTCGAAGCGCTCACCAGTGCTGATACGCTCCGCCACCCATTGCACGAGCTCCGCGTCGATGCCGAGCTCGCTGCCCCTCGGCCAAGCGTTGGCTTCGCCGTAGCCGACGACGAGGTCCGCCGCGCGTTCCGCGAGTTGCCGCGGCAAGCGCGGCTTGCGAGCCCGATCGCGAAACGCCAGATGGCGCCGCGCGTTGCGCTGCTCCGCGTAGTGCAGCTGGTGCTCGACCATCGCGTCGAACGGCTTCAAGAGCGCCTCGCGATCGAAGCCGCCCGGCTCGAGCAACGCGAGCGCTTCGCCGATGGCCTCGATGGTCGAGATGCAGTGCAGCGCCGGCTCGCGACGAATGCGGTAGCGGCTAGGCGCGCTCGGGGAAAGTCCGTAGCGCGGCAACCGTAAGAGCTCCGGGTTGTACTGAAACAGCTTTTTGGCCTGCCACCACGTACCGTCCAGCACGACCAGCGTCACGGGGCCGGAAGGCGGCGCTTCCGCCAAGTCGCGCGCGCCCTCGCCCGGGTACAGCAAGATCGGCGGCGCGTGCGCGTCGTCCAGGCGCGCGCGGAGCGCCGGCACCTCCCCTAACCGAATACCAACGTGAAGCTCCGCCCCCTCCAGCTGGAGCTCGGCCAAGCGCGCGGTGTTGATTGGTACGTCGCTCTCGCGCGGGTGCTGCAAGATGACGACGCGGGTGCGCGTCTTCAGCGGAGACAACGACGCGCAGACGCAGACGCTGCTCGGTCGCTCACAATGCGCGCAGACGCGTCGCGGCACGAATTCTTGCGAGGCGGGGGTAACGGCGTTCAAGGGGGCGCGAACGATGCGCGGAGAAGCACGGTCGCGCAATACGGCCCCACGGCCTAATCAAATCAAAGGCCTACGAGGCTTCAGTCGCACAGAGTCGATACTTCGACCCAGTCTTCCTCGACCCGCACATGCAGAGCGAGGCCCGCCTCGTGCGCGACGCGGACGATACCGAGCATGGGAGCCGGCTCGGTCGTCGTCTCGAATCGGCTCATCTCGCGGTGGAACGCGGCCTTGGGGCTGCATTGGACGCGGTCGACGTGCTTGCACAGGGCTTCGATTTGAGCCGGGCTAGCGTGATTGGTGACGAGCAACATCACCCCACTCCCAAAGCGACGCAGCTCGACGCGCACGTCTTTTTTTCCCGTGCCGTGCCTCAGCGCGTTGGCGAACAGCTCGTACACCGCGACGTTCAAGCGCTGCGCGACGCTGGGGCCGAAAACAGCGAAGCAATAGGCCGAGAGGTAGGCGTAGGTGGGCTCGAGAAGGGCCTCGCTGGCCGGCATCGCGATCGAGAGCTGCGGCGCGGCGCCCAGCACGACCGGCAAGTGCGCGCTCACCGGCTCGGCGCGACGTACGCCGCTGCTGCGACTTCGCGGATCGCCAGGGGCCATCTCCTCGAAATCTCCGAAATTCTTCTCTTGCCGTGCCCTGTCGTTCACGCCAAACCCCGGCGGTTCTCAAAGCACCGGAGTGGCGCCCTGCTTCAGCCTCGCTTGGTCGTACGGACGAACGGCGCCCGTCTTCAGGCCTCGGAGCGCGCAATATTCGAAATCAGACGCCCGTCTCGCGCGTCTCGGTTTGTCCTGACTACCCGCGCCGCACGCCGGATTCCCGCACGGTTTGCTCCAGATCGCGAAAGCGCTGCGCGAGCGCGCGTACCAGTGCGCCCGTCCAGCCGTCCGCGCCGAGACCGGTGCTCAGCGTGCGTTGATCCAGAACCAACACCGTCACGTTGTCTTCCGCGACGACAGTGGCGGCTCGCGGCTCGGCCAACAACAGCGCCATCTCTCCGAAGACGTCCCCGGCGCCCATGGTGCCGATCACCTCCTGCTGCGTGCCAGCGCGGCGGCTCACCTGACACGTTCCGCTGACGATCATGTACGCTTCGTCACCTACGTCACCCTCACGAATGATGACGCTGCGGGGTGGGAACACGCGGCGCGGCAGGTGCAAGCCGCCGCGTAAGAAGTTCCGCACGTCGGTCTGAAGCTCGACGACCGACTGCTGCCGATCTGCCGGGCGCGGCGAGACGGCGCGCTCCACGATGCTGCGGATGCGCTTGGAAACGCCGATGCCCATGCACGCGACGTCGATGGGCACGACTTGCCCCGCCTCCGCGCGTCTCATCACGCTGTCCACGTCCTTTGCGTCGCCGTAAGGCAGCTTGCCGCTGATGATTTCGTAGAGAATCGCGCCGAGCCCGAACACGTCGCTGCGCTCGTCCATCTCTTCCGGGTTGCCGCGGGCTTGCTCGGGAGCCATGTGCGTCGGCGTGCCGACCGGCCCCGGTGCTTCCATCTGCGCGCTGGAGCCGGAGGCGGGCTTGCTGCGCGTCAGCTTCGAGAGCCCCCAATCCATGAGGTAGGTCTGGCCGAAATCCGCGACCATGACGTTCTCCGGCTTGAGGTCGCGGTGAATGACGCCCCGGTGGTGCGCGTACGCGACCGCGTCGCACACCTTG
This sequence comes from Polyangiaceae bacterium, assembly GCA_029266615.1. Taxonomy (GTDB): domain Bacteria; phylum Myxococcota_A; class Polyangia; order Polyangiales; family Polyangiaceae; genus PMG-095. The sequence goes on along the minus strand of JAQSWN010000084.1, from coordinate 12,293 downwards.
AGGAAAATCTCGAGCCCTTCCTCCAGGCGCGCAGTGCTGCCCGGCGGGCGGAACGGATCGCGTAGCCAGTCGTCGAAGTTGACGCCCTGCACGAGCTTCATCGTGAAGTACGGGACGCCTTCTTCCGACACAGCCAGCTCGTGCACCGGCACGATGTTCGGGTGCTCCAGCTGCCCGGTCATCTGCGCCTCGGCGATGAAGCCGTCCTTGTACATGGCCACCTTGGCGAGGTCGCGGTCCAGCCGCTTGAGGGCCACGTGGCGCAGTAAGTTGCGGTCCGTCGCCGGGTGGATGCGCCCCATGCCGCCTCGACCGATCTCCCGGAACAGCCGCAGATGGGGCGGAGTCGGGATGCCCTCGCGGGCGATTTCGACCGGGCTCACGCCGTGCTCACCGGACACCGGGATGGCCTCGATGACGTAGACGGGCTCCGCAGACTCCTGGCTTTCTTTGCTCTCGCTCACGCGCTGGCTCCCTTGGCGGCCCTACGAAGCTACCACAGCGAGCAGGCGAGCCCCATCCGGCGCCCAGAAACGAGCCCTCCGGTATCAGGGCTTCGCCCAGGTTGCCCAGCCGGGCGTACACGCCCGTAGGCCACCGCCCCTCCGCGGTGCGTCGCGGAGCTCCGTGTAGCTCGGCACGATGACGCGCTCGGTCGTCCCGCGCAGGCCACGCGTCGGCGCCGCCCGAGATCGGCGCCGGCGAGCAATCCGAAACTAGGCCGAGGGTGACCGCGCCCCACACGGCCCAAACTTGAAAGTGCTTTGCAAGTTCAGAATAAGAATAAGACGACGTATTTGAACCGAGAGAACGCGGGCGCAGCTGGGCGCCAGGCGTAGGTTTGGGTCGAAACGAGCCAAGTGCGGCGCCAACCCGCCGATTTGTACGGCTGCGCGACCCCACGTTCGTGTCACGCTCGCCGCCATGTCGGAGATGCTCGCCATCGTGCAGCAGTCGAGTGAGCTCATGGTCGTGCAGCGCCGCGAGCTAGCCGAGCTGTTCGGCTTCGAAACGCGCAACAAGTACTCCATCGAGGCGGGCGGCGTGCAGCTCGCGTTCGCGGCCGAGCAGGGCAAGGGCGGGCTCGCCTTTTTGGCCCGCATGTTCGTCGGTCACTGGCGCTCGTTCGAGATACACATTTTCGACAATCAGCGGCAGCTGGTGTTGCGGGTCGTGCATCCGTTCCGGTTTCTGTTTCAGCGGCTCGAGGTCATGTCCGCGGACGGGCGCTTGCTCGGCGCCATTGCCCAACGCTTCGCGATCTTCTCCAAAAAGTTCGACGTCACGGACGCGACGGACCGCTTGCTGCTCAGGGTTTCGTCGCCGATTTGGCGCCCGTGGACGTTCTCGTTCGAGCGGGACGGGCGAGAGCTGGCGCGCGTGGAAAAGAAGTGGTCCGGCATGCTACGCGAGGCGTTCACGGACGCCGACCGCTTCCGGGTTGCCTTCGAGTCTCCAGAGCTGTCGCTGGACGAGCGTTCGCTCGTGCTCGCGGCGGCGCTCTTCATCGACCTGCAGTACTTCGAGCAGAAGGCCGACTAGTACTAGGAAGCGCGCGGGCCAACCTCGCTACTGCTTCACGAATCTCTTCTGGGCGCAGCGGGGCGAAGCCGAGCCGCAGGTGCGGCGACTCCCGGCCGTCGAAGCGGAAGCGCCGCGCGGGATGCACCAGCACGCGCTGCTCGAGCGCGCTCGCGGCCCAAGCGTCGCTCGAGACTCCCGGGGCCGTCACCCTGGCCCAAAGTGCCATGCCGCCCGCCGGCGCGCGGAACGAGAGCGCACCCGCGAGCTTTCGTGTGAGCTCGTAGACCAATGAGTCTCGACGCTCGGCGTACACGCGGCGCGTCCGACGCACGTGTCGCCCCACCACGTCGTCCTCCAACAGCTCGGCCACGGCGCGCTCCACGACGTGGTCACCCGCGCGGTCCACGAAGCGACGGATGCCGGCCGCGCGCTCCAGTACCTCTGGGCGGGCCACGAGGTAGCCGACGCGCAGCCCGGGCGCGAGGACCTTGGACAGGGTGCCCACGTACGCGACGACGTCTGCGTCCACGCTGGCGAGCGGCAGCACCGCGCGGCCGTCGTAGTGGTGCTCGTAGTCGTAGTCGTCTTCCACCACGACGAACCCGTGACGCCGCGCCATAGCCAAGAGCTGGAGCCGGCGCGGCGCGGTGAGCGTCACGGTCGTCGGGTACTGGTGATGGGGCGTCGTGTACACCGCCGAGACGCGCTCCCGCGCGACCAGCTCTTCCAGCGCCATGACCGAGAGCCCTTCCCCGTCCACCGGCAGCGGCACTAGGCGCGCGCCTGACAGCCGAAACGCGTCCCAGCAAGGCCGGTAGCCGAGCCCTTCCACCGCAATGACCCGCTCCGGATGCGAGAGCACGCGCCCCAGCAAAAAGAGCGCCATTTGACTGCCTCGCGTCACCATCACCCCGTCCGCGTCGACGGGAACGTGGCGCACTTCGCGCAACTGAGCGGCCAGTACTTCGCGCAACTTCGCGTCTCCGTGCTCGGGACCGTAGCCGAGCAAGCGCGAGCTCCTGGCGAGGGCTCGGCGGTACGCGCGTGCCAGCTCCGCCGCGGGCATCAGCCGATGATCCGGCGTTCCGCCCACGAGCGGCAGCACATCCGCCGGGATGACCGGGAAAGGCTCCGGCGGCGGGGGCTCGGGCAAATCCAGCGCGGCGCGCGGCAGTACGGGCAGCTTGCCGAGGTGACGGGGGCGCTCTTCCGGAAAGCGCTCCGACACGAACGTGCCACGCCGCGGCTGCGTTTGCACCCAGCCTTGGGCGAGCAGCTCCGAGAGCGCCGCGACCGCCGTGCTGCGGTGCACACCCAGCGCGAGCGCCAGCTCCCGGCTGCTCGGCAGGAGCGCACCAGGGCGCAGAACCCGGCGCCGAATATCGTCCGCGACCTGCCGGGCGATCTGCAGGAAGAGAGGCGTTTCTTCGCGCGCTTCTGGACGCTTGGGGCGGTAACTACTGCGCGCCATCTGGTCTGTCCTACTTATCACATCTGGTACTTTTGGACAGACCAGGAGCGGCGCACACTCGGTGTATGCGTCGCCCGGAGCTCGCCATGACACCAGCGCAAGCGCTCGCTTTTCTCCGTGAGGCAGAGGTCCTGCACCTGGCGTTGACTCGGCCCGACGGGAGCCCCGTGCTGCGCACTCTAAACGCCGCCGTGAGTGACGAGTGGTTGCTGTTCCACGGCGCGCCCAGCGGCGAGAAGGCACAGTGCGTGGGGCGCGCGGCGGTGGTCCAGGCCGAAGAAGTCGTCGCTACGATTCCGAGCTACTTCACCGATAAGGAGAAGGCTTGCCCGGCGACGACCTTCTTTCGCAGCGTGCAAGTACACGGCACGCTCGAGCGTATCGTGGACCCGCATGTCAAGGCGGACGCATTGCAGCGCATCATGGAGCGGTATCAGCCCGAGGGCGGTCACCTGCCGATCTCGTTCGACACGCCTTTGTATCAGAACGCGATACGCGGCATCCTCGTGCTCGGGGTTCGGATCAGGGAAGTCACCGGCAACGCCAAGCTCGGGCAAAACAAGGGGCCCACCGAGGCTCAGGCGTTGATGAGTGCGCTGTGGGGGAGAGGCGCTCCTGGTGACGCGCGTGCGATTTCGTTGATGTTCCAGCACCACCCCGAGGCGGCGCGGCCGGCGCGGTTCCGGGGTCCCGCGGGCACCTGGCTGTGGCCGTGGCTGCCGCCAAGCGACGCTCCAGAGGCAGCCGCGCTCTTACGAGACCAGTACTGGACGCGGGGTGTGTCCGACGAGCTTTTGGTCGCGGCGCAGCTCGGTTCCAACGTGTGGGTCGGCGCGCGCGACGAGAACGGTCGCTTGGTCGCCACCGCGCGCGCGAATAGCGACGGTGTGCGCCACCCTTACGTGGCCGACGTCGCCGTCGCGCCCGAGCACCGCCATCGCGGCTTAGGGGCGGCGTTGGTCGAGCTGCTGCTGGAGCACCCCGCGCTTCGCCGCGTGCCTTCCGTGCGACTCGGCACGGCCGACGCACAGCCATTCTACGAGCGGTTCGGCTTCGTACCGGAGCCGCAAGTCGATTTTGGTTTTCCGATGACCAGCCTGCTGCTCCGGCGCGCACCGACGGCTCAGCTCACGGAGTGAGGACCACCGAGCCAGACGAGCGCCTGCTCCAGGTAGCCTCCGAAGCTCGGCGTGAAAGCGTGCCCCACCGCGCCCAGACCCAAAAACCGCACCGGAACCCCGCTTCGCGCCAGCCGCGAGGCTTCACGCTGCATCGCTCCGTGCGTCATGTCCCACGCGCCGGTACGCTCCCAGCGAATAGCCGATCAAAGTGCGCCCGGCGGCGCGGTCCACGAGCTCGCCTAGCTGGGCCTCCGCGCGGAGGACGGCGCGCTCGATGGCCTCGGCGAAGCGTTGTTGGGGCCAGCTCGCGCCGCCTCCGTCGCACCGTCGGTTCGCGCGCGGACACACCAAATGCGCCCTCTTCGTCACCGGCTCTGCGAAATGGGCGCACGTGTTGAGCGGCTCGCCGCACATGCCGTGCAGCACTACCGTCACTGCGCGGGGCCCCGGACTCGTGGCGGGGTAAACCACGACCGCGAGCTCGCCGTCCTCCTCGGGCAGCTCCGTGAGCGCTCGCGCGGCGATCGGAAACAGCAAAACCGCGACAAAAGCCAGCTGCGCACACAGTTTCGCCCACGCGCGCCCGGGGCGCGCACAGCTTAGATTCATGACGAACCCTCCGAAGGCCGTAGCCGGGTGTAGGAAGCGCCACGTCAGGGCGACGATAACTCTTAGGAGTTATCGTCCTAGCGACGTCGCTTCACCCGGAACATCGTCCGGAGGGCGCGCAGTGTGACGGCCGCTTCGCTACTTCTTCGGGCTCGGGGTCGGTTCCAGCTTGCTGGCCGCGGGAAGAGCCTGCTGCTCGCCGTCTTCGAAGGGTGAGCGGTCGAACGACGACTCACCCTTCGTTGGCATATGGTTGGGTGCAGGCTTGGCCGCCTTCGGCGACAGGGTCGGCGTCGGCGCGCTCTTCGAAGACTCGGTCGTGACGGGGCGAGCGCTCGGCGCCGGAAGGCGCTTCGAGGGCGCGCTCGTCGAGGGCGAGGGAGCAACCAGGTTCGGAATCGGCGCGGCGCTGCCCGCGGGCCGCGACGACGGGAGGGCACGAGGAGCCGAAGGCAGGGGCCGTGGCGGCTCGCGCTCCACGATGTCGGGCGTGGTGCGGCCCTGCGAATACCAGTAGAGCGCACCCAAGCCGCCGAGCAGGATAAGGAGCCCGACTAGCGTGAGCTCGGCCGCCCATCGCTCGCGGAGCAGCTTACGGAGGCGCGAGACACGCTTGCGCACTCGCGTCGCGGGGAGCTGCGCGTCCCGCGCTATGTGCTCGAGTTTTTCCCCGTCGCCTTCTCGCAGCATCCACTCGAGCGTGCTGTGTGACTCCGAGTCCGAAAGCTCCCCTTCCGCCCAACGCAGAATGTCGCGCGCCGAGAGCGGCGCTTCGGGCGCGGCCGCATTTGCTTCGTCTAGGCCCTCCGTGCGTCGACGACGCCGGAAGTGGTCGAAGACCTTGTTGCGTGCGACGCCGAACACGAAGCGCCGAAACTCTTCCGGGTCGTCAGGCGCGTGCCGAGCGGAAAGAACGTCCGCGAGGGTGGCTTGGACCAAATCCTCGGCGTCCTCACCGCGCACCCGGCGGCGCACGGCGGTCTCGACGTCGCGTCGCAGCTTGGGATCGGCGACGCGCGTTTTCAGTCGGTCCGGAACGTCCAACATGACCATGGTGGCTTTGGTCCATCGGCGGATACGCCCGAAGTGTGACCAACGCCCCCTCCGCCCCTGGGCTATTTCCGAAAATGGGTTGCGAACGGGTTGTTACGGAAGGTTTCGCTCGGCTTGGACGTATTCGGAGCCGGCTTATTCTGCGGCTTCGGCCCGCGGGGCTCGTTTTTCGGCGTCCCGGCGGAGGCGCCGGGGGTCTGACCTGGGCTCGGCCCCGCGGCGGCCTTGCGGGTAAGCGCGATCCGCCGCCGTTGCAGGTCTACCTCCAGCACCCGCACGCTCACCTTGTCTCCCACCTTGACGACTTCACTCGGGTCTTTGACGAAGCGATCCGAAAGCTGGGAGACGTGCACGAGCCCGTCTTGGTGCACTCCAACGTCCACGAACGCGCCGAAGGCGGTCACGTTGGTGACGACGCCTTCCAGCTGCATGCCCGGCTGCAGATCCTCCAGCGTGCGCACGTCGTCCCGAAACTTCGGCGGCTGAAACTCCTCGCGCGGGTCGCGGCCCGGGCGTAGGAGCTCGGCGAAGATGTCGTCCAGCGTGAAGCTACCGACGTCGCTCGATTGGTAACGGGCGCGATCGATGCGCGCGACCAGCTCGGCATTGCCGACGAGCGACGCGACAGGGACACCCAAATCTTTGGCGATCCGCTCGACCAATTCGTAGCGCTCAGGGTGGACGGCGCTCGAATCCAGCGGGTGCTCGGCGCCGCGCACGCGCACGAAGCCGGCCGCCTGCTCGAAGGTCTTGGGGCCCATTCCCGCCACCTTCAACAGCGCGCGCCGGCTTTTGAAAGCGCCTTGCTCGTTACGGTGGGCGACGATGCGCTTGGCAATGCTCGGCCCGAGCCCGGCCACGCGTGACAACAGGGAAGCGCTGGCGGTGTTCAGCTCCACCCCTACCCCGTTCACGCAACTCTCCACGACCTCGTCCAGCTTCTTCGCCAAGAACGCCTGGAAGACGTCGTGCTGGTACTGGCCGACGCCAATGCTCTTCGGATCCAGCTTCACCAGCTCCGCCAATGGATCCTGCAGCCGGCGCGCGATGCTGACCGCGCCGCGGATCGTCAAATCCAGGTCCGGAAATTCCTCGCGGGCGACGTCGCTCGCGGAGTAGATGCTAGCGCCCGCTTCGCTCACGCTGACGACGAAGGGCAGGCCCTCGGGGGTCCCGACTTCCCGCAGCACGTCTTTTGCGAACGCCTCCGTTTCACGGCCATGAGTGCCGTTTCCGACGGCGATAGCCACGATGGGGTGGCGGCCGAGCATGGCTTTCAGCGTTTGCTTCGCGCGCTCGACGGAGGCGTCCCCCTGAACGAGATACACGGTTTCGTGCTCGAGCAGCTTCCCGGTTTCGTCCACCACCACGCACTTGCAGCCAGTCCGCTGCCCCGGATCGATCCCCAGCACGTAGCGAGTGCCGAGCGGGGCGGCCAGCAAGAGCTCGCGTAGGTTCTTGGCAAAGACGTCGATCGCGGCGCGATCCGCGGAGAGCTTGAGCTCGACCCGCACGTCCACTTCCACGGAGGGCACGAGCAGGCGCGACACGGCGTCTTTCGTCGCGAGCGCCATCTGTTCCGCCCACGGCGAGCCGCTGCGCACGCGCTGCCTGGCGACGCGCTCGGTGAGCGCTTCCTTGTCTACGCCGAGCGAGGCGCGCAGCACGCCTTCGGTCTCGCCGCGACGAATGGCCAAGTAGCGGTGAGACGGGATGCGGGCGATCGGCTCCGAGAAGCTCGCGTACGCGTCGAACTTCGTGACTTTGTCTTGGTGCTCTTTGGTCTTGCCGACCTCGATGTGCCCCTCCTTGAAGTAGACTTCACGCGTTCCGCGACGCACCTCTGCGTCCTCCGCGATGCGCTCGGCGACGATGTCTCGCGCGCCGGCCAGCGCCGCGGCGGCGTCCGGCACCTCCTTGGCGGCGTCCACGAACGTTCCCGCGCAGCCGTTCGGGCCCCGCGGGTCCGTCTGCGCCCACAGCAGGTCCGCCAAGGGCTCTAGCCCCCGCTCTTTCGCGATCACCGCGCGCGTGCGGCGCTTCGGCTTGTAAGGCAAGTACAGGTCCTCCAGCTCCGCCTTGGTGGAAGCGGCCTTCAGCTTCGACTCCAAGGCGGGCGTGAGCTTGCCCTGGCTGCGGATCTCGGCGAGCACGCTCGCGCGGCGGCCCTCGAGCTCCAGCAGGTACGTCCGGCGTTCCTCGATGTTGCGAATCGCGACTTCGTCGAGCCCGCCTGTGGCTTCTTTGCGGTAACGGGCGATGAACGGCACCGTTGCGCCCTCATTCAGCAGGGAGACGACGGCTCTCACCCCCCCTGGTAGTAACGCTAGCTCCCGGCAAATGCTCGGCACGGGGTCGAAGGTTGAGTCAGAAACGCTCTCGGTGGGTTCGTTGACGCTCGACATTCGCGGCTCGCGTCACATAACCGCGCCACGAAACGAAATCTACACGGCACGCACCTAGGCTAGGGTGCGGCTCGAGACCACGTGACCGAGACAGACCCCCAAAAATCCGAACCCGCGTGGCTGGCGCGCATCCTGCGACTGATCACCGACGTTCAACCGGGGGAAGCGGTCACGGCCCTGCTGCTCACCGCCAACGTATTCTTCCTGCTCAGCGCGTACTACGTGCTGAAGCCGCTCCGCGAGGCCCTGATCCTGGCGAAGGACTCCGGCGCCGAATACAAGTCCTACCTGAGCGGCGCGATCGCGCTCTTCTTGTTCGTGCTCGTGCCTGGCTACGGAAAGCTGGTAGACGCGCTGCCGCGCATCAAGCTCGTCATCGGCGTCAACCTGGCGTTCGCGGCTCAGCTCTTGCTGTTCTACGTCGCGATCGCGATTCCGGGGTTGAAGGAGAACCTGGGTTACTTCTTCTACGTCTGGGTCGGGATCTTCAACGTGATGGTAGTGGCGCAGTTCTGGGGCTACGCCAACGATCTCTACGAGAAGGAGCAAGGCGAGCGGCTGTTTCCGATGGTCGCGATCGGTGCGTCGGTAGGCGCGGCCGTAGGCAGCAAGGGCGCCAAGTGGCTGATCGAAGGCCTGGGAGAGCCGACCATGCTGCTGGTGGCGGCCGGGCTGCTGGTCCTGTGCGCGGGCCTGTACTTTTTGGTCGAGCGTCGGGAAGGCAATCAGGCCGAGCAGGCGCCCGCCAGCAAGCCTGCCAATGGCGAGGAAAAAAAGTCGAAAAAGGGAGGTTTCGCGCTGGTTTTGGGCCAGCGCTACCTCCTCCTCATCGCCTTGTTCGCGCTCATCTACAACTGGGTGAACAGCAACGGCGAGTACATGCTCAGCCGCGTCATCCAGGAGGAAGCCCTCAAGCTCATCAACGAGGGGAAGCTCGCGGCCAAGGACAAGGGCAGCGCGATTGGCGCCGCCTACGCCGACTTCTTTTTCTACGTGAACGTGGCCGGAGTCGTGCTGCAGACGTTCGTCGTGTCTCGCGTCGTGCGTTGGCTCAAGTTGCCGACGGCGTTTCTGTTCATGCCGGCTTTGGCGCTGACGAACGGCTTCTTGTTCGCCTTCGTTCCCTTCGTCGCCAAGATTGGGAAGGGCGCGGAAAATGCAATCGACTATTCCCTCAACAACACGCTCAAGCAGATGCTCTGGCTCGTGACGTCACCGGACATGAAGTACAAGGCCAAACAGGTCGTCGATACGTTTTGCGTGCGCATCGGTGACTTCTGCTCGGCCATGTCCGTTCTGGTGGCGGTGGACTTGCTCAAGTTTTCCGTCCCTACGTTCGCCTGGATCAGCATCATTTTGGCGGGCATTTGGCTCGTCATAGCGATCGCGATCGGCCGGATGTACCGCGGGTTCGAAGAGCGGAAAGAGAAGCTCGGGACATGAAGCGCCACGTCTTATCCCTACTCGGCCTCGCGGCGGCGCTCGCGACCCTGCCCGCGCACGCAGAAGAGAAGAAGCGAGAGCTGCCCGACTACGACGGCCGGGGTGGCGCGCCGCAACCCCCTGGTCGAAAGGCGCTGTGGGTGCCGCGCCTCTTGCTGTCGCCGCTCTATTTCGTCAGCGAGTTCGTGATCCGCCGTCCCCTCGGCGCGGCCATTACCGCGGCCGAAAGAGCCGAGCTCCCCTCTGCGCTGTACGACTTCTTCGCGTTTGGTCCCGACCACAAAGCGGGCGTAGTACCCATCGCTTTCTTGGAGTTCGGCTTCAAGCCGAGCGTGGGGTTGTACGCTTTCTGGGACGACGCGGGCTTCAAAGGGCACCAGCTTCGTTTACGCGGGTCGACGTGGGGGCCGAGCTGGCTCTCCGCGACCGCCACCGAGCGCTTCGTGTTCAACGACCGCGCCGACATCACGCTGAACGCTACCGCCACGCGCCGCCCTGACTACGCCTTCTTCGGCATCGGGCCCGACGCGCACCAAGACGCGATGATGCGCTACCGCGGAGACTGGGTAGACACTCGGGCCGAATTCCGAGCTGGTTTCTGGAGCAGCAGCATGCTGGAGGCCGGCGCCGGCTACCGCGGCTTTTCGTTTCACGATACCGACTTCGACCGGCCGTCGGTCGAACAAGAAGCCGCCGCGGGCCGTATCCCCTACCCGCCCGGCTTTCAAGACGGGTACCGCGCGCCGTTCGGCCGCGGTCGTTTGATTCTGGATTCGCGCGATCCCAAGGGCTCGGCGACCGGAGTGCGCGCGGAGTTGACCGGCGAGCAAGGTGTGGATCTCAAGAATTCACCGAGCTCGGGCTGGATACGTTACAGCGGCTCGTTCGGCGCGTTCTGGGACTTGGGCGAGAGCGGCCGCGTGCTCGGCCTTTCGCTCACGAGCATCATGTCGGACCAGCTCGGACAGCGGCCGATCCCGTTCACGGAGCAGGTCACGCTCGGGGGCACGGACTTGATGCCGGGCTTTCGCCCCGGGCGCCTGTACGATCGCAGCGCGTTGGTGGCCACCGTCCGTTACTCGTGGCCGATTTGGATTTGGCTGAACGGCTCGTTGCAGGCGGCCGTCGGCAACGTTTTCGGCGAGCACTTGAGCGGCTTTCGCGCGGAACGCAATCGGCTCTCCGCCGCCCTCGGCATCGAGAGCAACAGCTCGCGTGACAGCGTTTTCCAAGCCGTCATCGGCATCGGGAGTGAAACCTTCGAGAGCGGCGGCAAGATCGACTCCTTGCGTATCGCCGTTGGAGCGCGCCGTGGCTTCTAACCTTCGCTTCGGTCTTCTTGGTTTGGCGCTGCTGGGCTGCGCTTCCGCTTCCCGCTTCCCGCTGAAGGCGCCGCTCACTCGCGACGCGGACGAGACGCCGTTCGCGGCCATGCCCGACGAGTACTACTCCCCGTTCGCGTGGGACGGCGCCAATTACATGGTGTTCCACCCCATCGCGCGGCTGTTCGCGGTGGATCCCGCCGGCCCCGCGACGAACGTCAACTCGCTGGACGAGGTACCGGACTCCAGCTGGTTCGAGAATCGCCTCGGCGTGCGGCGCATGACCGCGGAAGAAGTGACGCGCGGCCCCTGCGGCGACAAAGTGCTGGACCCGAACGCGCCCGACGGCACTTGGACCATCGACAAGGGGAAGGACAACGGCGCCAATCCTGGCTTTCGCGTGAACATCGAGGGCTTGGGCAAGTTCATGCTCAAGGTGGACACGGACGACGCGCCGGACCGCGCCACCGGCGCCACCGCCATCGCCTCGCGCATCTACCACGCCGTCGGGTACCACTCCGCGTGCGACACGGTCGTGTACTTCCGTCCGTCTTTGCTGAAGCTCAAGCCAGGTCTCACCGTCACGAACAACGAAGGGGTAACGCGGCCCTTCGATCAGGCAGGCCTAGACGAAGTCCTCAAGTCGGCTTCGCAACGCAATGGCCTCGTGCGCATGGTCGCGTCCTCCTGGCTACCGGGAAAGCCACTCGGCCCGTACCGTTACGAGGGCACGCGCGACGACGATCCGAACGACGTCATCCCCCACGAAGACAGACGCGAGGTGCGCGCGGGAAGGCTGGTCGCGGCTTGGCTCAACCACTTCGACACGCGGGAGCAGAACACGATGGATGTGTTCTTGTCCGCGGACAAAAATCAAAAGGACAGTCCCGGGTACATCCGGCACTACATCATCGACATGGGCGACTGCTTCGGCAGCCAGTGGGCGGTCGACGGCATTTCCCGACGCCTGGGCAATTCGTACATTTTCGATGGCAGCCACGTCGGGGAAGACTTCATCACCCTCGGCACCATCGAGCGGCCGTGGGAAAAGGCGCAGCTCACAGGCGGTATTTTCGGCTATTTCAGCGCGCGTCACTTCGACCCGCAAGAGTGGCGCGGTGAGTACCCCAACCCGGCCTTCATGCGCATGACCGAGCAGGACGGCGCGTGGATGGCACGCATCCTCGCGGGGTTCGACGACGAGCTCACCACGGCCGTGGTCAAGGTCGGCCAGTTCGACACCATCAGCGAGCGCTACCTGACCGAGACGCTCATCGCGCGGCGCAAAGCGATACTGCAGCGCTACTTCGCGAAGGTGTCGCCCATTGCTCGCATCAGCGCCAAC
>JAQSWN010000083.1 GCA_029266615.1 Polyangiaceae bacterium | reverse complement strand
GCGCGAAGTCCGGGGCCGCGCTAGACGTGGGCTGGGTGGGGGCGGTGGCGGATTTCACGGTGGTGGATCTGGCCGGCGTCACGGATCCGCGCGTCGCGCTCTTGCGGGGCGGCCACACCTCGAAGCGCATCGACGACGCGCTTTTGCGGAGCCGTGACGTGGACGCGCTGGTGCTACTGGCGCCGCCGCACGAGCGCGAGGTGGAGCGCCGCGTGCGGCTCTTGCCCAGCGCGGAAGGCTTTCGCGTCGTCGCGGAGCTGCCGTTCGCGGGCGGCCAGCGCTACCTCGTCCTGCGCAAGCCGTAACTGCTGGGTCAGGCGCTGGCGCTGTGGGACGGCTCGCGCCCGAGCTGCACCAACGCCTCGCGCAACGCGCGCGAATCCGCGAAGCGTTGCTGCGGGAGCGGCGCCATGGCGCGCTGCATGAGCACTCGCCACGCCTCCGGGATGTCCACGGACGCGCGGTGCACGCCGCTGTCTTGAGCGCGCTCGCCGGTCCACAGCGAAGCCGGCGTCAGGGGCGGGGGCTCGCCGGTCAGGCACTCGTAGAGCACGGCGCCTAGCGCGAAGATGTCGCTACGGTGGTCGATCTCGAGTCCCTGCTCTTGCTCGGGCGACATGTAGCCCTGCGTGCCGAGCGGCGCGTTGGCATTGGTGAGGCGCGTCTCCGCCCATTCCACCCGCGCCACCCCGAAATCCAGCAGCTTGACGTGGTCCGTGTCTTTGCCGTGCTCGCCGGGCAGCTGCTCCAGGAAGATGTTGCTGGGCTTCAAGTCGCGATGAACGATGCCGGCGGCGTGCACCGCGCCAAGCGCGTCACACATCTGTAAGCCGATCGGCAACAGCGTGCTCGGGGGCAGCGGGCCCACCCGGTGCAAGCGCCGGGCGAGCGATTCACCGTGTAGCCGCTCCATCACGAGGTAGCAGGTGCCGTCCGGCAGGTAGCCGTCTTCGAACACCTCCACGACTTTGGGGTGCCACGCGAGGCCGAGCGCGGCCGCTTCGCGGCGCAAACGATCCGCGGCCACCGTGTCGTGAGCGACCGCGGCGCGCAGCAGCTTGACCGCCACCAGCGCGCCGTCCGACAGCCGTTCGGCCTCCCAAATCGTGCCGTTCGCGCCGACGCCGAGTTTTTCGGTCAGCCGGTATTGGCCTGCCACCACGACGCCCTGTTGGAAGCCCGCAGTCCCGCGGTCTCGCACCTCGCGCAGGGTTTGTGAGCGCTCAAGCGCGTGAATTCGAACGAGGTGGGCGCGCGCCTGAATGCGCCGCCGCCACTCGTGCATGCCGAGTAGCCCTAAGCCGAGCCCAATCGCGAGCCCGGCGCCCGCGCCGAATGGAAGCTCCAGCAGCGAAGACGCGGAGGCGGCCACCACCCCCAGCCCGCCTCCCACCGCGAGCCCGGCGCCGACAGGCCATATGCCGGGCACGCGCCAAGTCACCTGGAACTCTTCGCTCTCCGACATGGGAGAGTCGAGCTCCGTAGGCTGCGAGACGACACCGACGGGCAATCCGAACAGCACCGGAACACTCGCGAGCTCGGCCTGGCGCGCGAGCGAGCAGAGGCCGTCGCTCTCTTCCGCGGAGTCCCGCCGGACGCGGATGCTCCCGCGCCACCAGTTCGGACCGGAGGCGACGGTGCGCCATCGCTCCGTGCGCCCTTGCTCGCCGCCGAGGAGCTCGAGCTGGCGGAAGGCTCCGCCGGGGTCGGCAGTGCCCCGCAGCACGTGAGCCCACGCGCCCAAATTCTCGGCGCCGACGATATGCGGAGCCGTCTCCAGAACCGCTTCGCGGCCGTAGCGCGACGCAAATGCGACCAGAGCGGAATGCCAAAGCTCGACTGGGACGAGTCGCGTTTCGTCCCCCAGGTAGTCGCGATCCAGCTTGGTGCTGGCGAGGAACGCGTCCGCTTGCGCCCGGCCGTGCCTCTCTTGCACGTAGCTGAGCAGGCTCTTGATCCGCGAAGCGGTCGTCTGGCCTCCTCCGAAGCGTCGCTGCACGGCAAAAGCCTACTGGCTGTCCGGCTGCCCGACAAGCCATCGAAACAAAACGTGCTGAACCTGAGCGCCGGACCGCCGTACGGCGAGGAAGGAAGACGCGACTAGCGCCGTACTAGCCAGTAGATGGACTCTGGCGGGTCTCCACCCGGCGGGAGTTTCAGTGTCGTTTCAGCACAAATTAGCCAAAATTCGAAGGTGCGGAGCGGCAGTTCAGTGGTATCCTCGGAGGAGTCAAGGATGAAGCGGTTTCTTCAAGCACTGAGTTTTCCCAGCGTCGGTAGGCGCGGGGCCCTCTTGCTTGCGGTTGCGGTGTCGCCGTTGGTTCTCAGCGGCACAGAAAGCGCCCACGCGGATCCGCTAGCCGTCGTCGCCGGCCAATCGCTGGACGTGCGGGCCGATCATCTAGACGTGGACATCGCGAAGGGCACGGCCGTGCTCCAAGGCAACGTGCGAGCGGTCCTCGGAGAGCTCGAGGTGGAGTGCGGGAAGATTGACGTGCGTTATGACGAAGCGCCCGTCGTCCGCTACGCCCGCGGGTCGAACGACGTCACCGTACGCCTCAAAGGCATCGAGGCAAAAGCCGCGACTTTAGAGGTGGACGTAGCTCGGCGCAGCGTTCGCCTTCAAGGCGGCGTGAGGGTAAGCCGGGGCCGCGGCTGGGTGACGGCCGACGCCGCCCAGATCGACATCGCGACGCGGCACGTCACGCTGGACGACGTGAAGGGCTCTATCCCCGTTCAAGCGCCGCCGCGCTGACCCTCCCAAGGTGCCGGGGACGGGCGGCGCTTCTCTCGCGCTCACTCGCTGAGGCTGCGGGGCGCGATACTCCCACGCTCGCGTTCGCGCCGCACCGCGAGGCAGCCTGGCTGAGGCGATTCGGGACTAAGTGGCGTCCGTGCAGCGCCAGCTAGGAGACGCGTTGGCGCACTTTGTGTCCCGCGCGAAATAAAACCGGTTCTGCCCGCCATTTTGTGAGGCGCGGTTCTTGCTACCTGGTTTACACTCCGTCTGTTGGCCGCAAGCCAGCTCGGTTCCCATGGAAATCAAGCAGCAGCTACGCCTGTCCCAACAGCTGGTGATGACACCCCAGTTGCAGCAGGCAATTCGCCTGTTGCAGCTTTCGCGCCTCGAGCTCATCGAGGAGGTGGGGCGCGAGATGGACAACAACCCCGTGCTCTCGGACGAGGACGGGGGAGAGGCCCGCAGTCGCGGCGACGAGCCGCGAGGTCGGCAGGAAGGCTCGCCGTCCAAGATCGACGCGCCGGAGGCGTTCGCGCGGACGGCTGAAGCCAACAGGACAGAAAAGGCCTCGCGCGAGGTCGACTGGGAGAAGTTCCTCGAGAACCGAACGCTGCAAACCCCTCCGGGCGGTGGCCGCGGCGGGTTCGACGAGCTACCTCCCATCGAGCAGAACCTCACGAAGCCGCGCAACCTGCACGACCACCTGCTGTGGCAGCTGCAGATGAGCGACTTCTGCGATCTGGAGCGCCGCTTCGCGGAGCTCGTCATCGGTAACCTGGACGACAAAGGTTATCTGGATCTCGCCGGTGTGGAGCGGCCCGACGGCACGAGAACGCCAGATCTGACAATCGAAGAGCTCGCCGAAGAGTCGGGCCTCCACCCGGAGGACGCGCCGCTCGTCCTGGAGATGATCCAGAACTTCGACCCCATTGGCGTCGCGGCGCGGGACCTCCGCGAGTGCCTGCTCATTCAGGCCAAGGCGGCCGGGTACGAAGAGGGTGAGGCCGTGCTCACCATCATTCAGAATCACCTGCATCACTTGGAGCGACACAACTACCAAGCGATCTCGCGGGAGATGAAGCTCCCGCTCGAGGACGTTTACGAAGCGGCCAAGGAGATTCAAGACTTCGAGAGCCGGCCGGCCCGAAACTTCTCGGATCAAGATGATCGCACCATCGGTATCACTCCCGACGTTTACGTGATGAGGGACGGCGAGGATTTCGTGGTGGTTGACAACGACCGCGGCGTCCAACGCCTGTTCATCAACGAGGCGCTCACCAAGCGGTTGATGAAAGACCCTTCCGCCAAGGAGTTCATCGGGGAAAAGCTACGCAACGCGCAGTGGCTCATCCGCGCCATCGAGCAGCGCCGCAAGACCATCATCCGCGTATCGGAGTGCATCGTCGAGAAGCAGCGGGACTTCTTCGAGAAGGGCGTCTCCTACCTCAAGCCGATGATCTTGAGAGACGTGGCCGAAGCGGTGGGCATGCACGAGTCGACCATCTCCCGGGTGACGACGAACAAGTACATGCACACCCCTCAGGGTTTGTTCGAGCTCAAGTACTTCTTCAACTCGAGCATCCGCCGAGTCGCCAGCGAAGACATCGCGAGCGAGAGCGTCAAACAAGCAATCAAGAAGCTCATCGAAGAAGAAGACAAGAGCAACCCGGTCAGCGATCAAGCCATCGTCGAGATGCTGGAGAAGACCGACGGTATCAAGATCGCTCGCCGCACGGTCGCGAAGTACCGCGAGATGCTCGGCATCCTTGCATCTTCGAAACGCAAGCGGCTGTTTTGAACGCTGCGGCCGACCGGTCGCGCGGCGCGGACGCTCCGGCGACGGCCGGGCGCTAGGGACCCCGAGCCGGGCGCGTTGCTAGAGGTGGCGCACGGGGCGGGAAGACTGGCGGGGCTCCGGCACTTGGGCTCTAATGGGACCGCAACCCAAGGAGCCCCATAGAACATGAACGTCAGCATCACTTTTCGCCACATGGACGCGAGTGAAGCCATCAAGAAGCACGCGGCGGCCAAGCTCGGCAAGCTGCAGAAATTCTTGCGCCAGCCCATGACGGCGAAGGTGACGATCTCAGTGGACAAGCTCAAGCACGTCGCCGAAGCGCGCATCTCGAGCGGCGGGGCTCACCTGGAGGCCAAGGAGAGCAGCGACGACATGTACACGTCGATCGACCGGATGATCGACAAGCTCGACCGGCAAATCCGCGTGACCAAGGGCGCCGCCGAATCACGTCGCCGAACCGCAAAGGCCGCGGCGGAGGCAGACGCAGAGCTCGACGCCGACGCGGAGGTCGAGTCGGAAGAAGAGGAAGAGGAAGCGCCGCGCCCCGCCAAGAAGAAGACGACGAAGAAGAAGGTCGCCAAGAAGGCGCCCGCGAAGAAGGTCGCCAAGAAGGCGAAACGCTGACAAGCCAAAGCCGAGCCCCGTAGCCATGCGTCTGTCCGACATCATCACTCAAGACCGAATCTTGGTGGACCGCGAAGGCGCGCTGCCCAGCAAAGCGCAAGCGCTGCACGCGCTCGCGCGGCTGCTGGGTGGGGCGGTCTCGGCTCCCGAAGAGGAAGTCTTGGCGCTGCTCCTAGAACGCGAGCAGCTGCAGAGCACTGGCATCGGGGACGGCGTGGCCATCCCGCACAGCGCGCTCGAGCACGCGGAGGCTCAGGCCGGCGCGCTCTTGCTGTTCCCTGGCGGTATAGACTTCGACGCCATCGACGGGCAACCCGTGCACATCGTCTTCGGAGTCGTAGGGCCCAAGCGCGCGACCGGCGAACACTTGCGAACGCTCGCTCGTATTTCTCGGCTGTTGCGGGACGAGGGCACGCGCAAGCAGCTCGCCAACGCGGAGAGCGCGGAGTTCGCCTTTTCGCTCATCGAGTCGCACGACGCGACCGCCAAGTGAAGGGAGGAAGCGGTGACCTTCGAGCCTGCGACCCAGACGCTTCGCTCGATGTCGGTGCGGGAGCTGCTAGACGACCCGCACTTGGGGCTCAACGTTCGCCTGGTGGCAGGAGCCGCCGGGCTCGGCCGAGAGATTGCGCATAGCCGCATTCAAAAGTCCGGCCTGGTGCTCGTCGGGCACCTGCACGGCGTCGTGCCGTCGCGCATTCAAGTGCTCGGAGAGACCGAGCTCAGCTACGCAGAGAGCTTGAACGAGTCGCAGCAGGAGGCCGCTGCGCTGGCGTTCTTTTCATTGCCGCTTTCGTGCGTCGTCGTCACGCGCGGGGTCGACCCGCCGCGCCCATTTTGCCTAGAAGCCGAGCGTTCGGGCACACCGCTCGTGGTCTGCACGGAGCGGTCGTCCCAGGTCATCGCGTCGCTGCACACGCTGTTGGACGAGCGGCTTGCTCCGCGAACGCGCGTGCACGGCGTGCTCGTGGACGTCTTCGAGGTCGGCGTGCTCTTGCTCGGCAAGAGCGGCATCGGCAAGAGCGAGTGCGCGCTGGAGCTCGTGATGCGTGGCCATCGGCTCGTGGCGGACGACGTCATCGAGTGCGATTACCGGCCGCCAGGCATGGTGTTCGGTCAACCGGCGGCGCTTCTCCGCCACCACATCGAGGTGCGCGGCCTCGGCATTCTGAACATCAAAGATCTGTTCGGTGTGACCGCGATTCGCGACCGGAAGCGGGTGGACTTGGTCGTGGAGCTTCAGCTGTGGCAGCCGGACGCGCCTTACGACCGCATCGGGCTCGAGGACCGCTACCGAGACGTACTCGGCGTCTCCGTGCGGGAGGTGGTTCTGCCGGTACGGCCCGGTCGTAACATGAGCAGTATCATCGAGATCGCGGCGCGGAACGAGCTGCTCCGGCAGGCGGGCCACCACCCCGCGCGCGAGTTCGTGAAGAACCTAGAGCAGGGGCTGCTCCGCCCCGAGCCGGGCGAGACGCGCAGCTTCCGCCCGCCCAGCAGCCAATTTCGTGCCTATACGCCGACGGAGAGCTCCGCTCCGCCCCCCGTTTCGCTCACGCCAGCCCCGGAGCGTAAGTCATGACGGAAGTGATCACGGTCGTGCCGCCCGCGCTCACTTCCGTGGTGGTGGTTACGGGTCTGAGCGGCGCCGGCAAATCCACGGCCGTGAACGCGCTGGAAGACTTGGGCTACTTCTGCGTGGACAGCCTGCCGACGCCGGTCGTGGAGAGCACGCTCGCGGCGTTCGCGGCGGCAGGCGTGCGGCGGATCGCGTTCGGGATCGACGTGCGCGTGCGTCGCTTCTTGGACGGCACGTCGGAGCTGCTGTCGCACCTTTCGCAGCCCGGCGAGCGCGAGCTCACGGTCCTGTTTCTCGACGCATCGGACGAGGCTCTTCTGCGCCGCTTCTCGAGCACGCGCCGGCCGCATCCACTCACGACGACATCGGAGGCGGGCAGCGCGCAAGGAGCGATGGCGGTGCTGGACGGCATCCGCATCGAGCGGGAGCTTTTGACTTCGCTGCGCGCCACCGCGTCCATCGTGCTGGATACGACGCGTATGAGCGTCCACGACTTGCGGCGCGAGGTGATCGCGCACTTCGGCCCGAGCGCGGGCGGCGCGCCGCGGCTCAAGGTGAGGCTGCTCTCGTTCGGCTTCAAATTCGGTCCGCCCGTCGATGCGGACGTGGTGCTGGACGTGCGTTTTCTGGATAACCCCTACTTCGTGGCCGAGCTCTCCAAGCTGGCAGGTACGACGCCGGCGGTACGCGAGTACGTGCTCGCGAGCGAGGGAACGCGCGAGTTCTTGGAGCGCGCGGGGGGATTGCTCGAGTTTTGTCTGCCGCGCTTCGAGCGCGAGGGGAAGAGCTACCTCACGGTCGGCATCGGCTGTACCGGCGGTCGGCACCGCTCGGTGGTCGTTACCGAGCAGCTCGCGGAACGCTTGCGAAAGCAGACCGAGCTCCCCATAGACGTCCTTCATCGGGACGTGGACCGCGTGAACATCATCGGCAAGGGCGGCGACCCTGACGAAAGGCATTCGACATGACCATCGCGAGGGGCACGTTCGAGGTAAGAAACCGATTAGGCCTGCACGCACGCGCCGCCACGAAGCTCGTGCAGCTCGCCGCTAAGTTCCCGTGCGAGATCACCGTCGGCCGCGCCGGCCAGACCGCCAACGCCAAAAGCGTGATGGGCGTGCTCCTGCTGTGCGGCTCCAAGGGCACGAAGCTCGATATCGAGGCCAACGGCCCGTCTGCGAGCGAGGCCGTAGAAAAGCTCGGCGAGCTCATCCACGACAGGTTCGGCGAGGACGAATGAGCGAGGGCGAGGGGCATAAAGAGACGCGCGCGGAGATTGCGCTCTCCGGCCTGCCCGGCTCACCCGGCGTTGCGTTGGGGAAAGCGGCGGTCCTCAATTTGGGCCGGACGGGGGTGATCCACCGCCACGTGCAGGCGAGCGAAGTACCCGAGGAGATCGAGCGCTTCAAGCGCGGCGTGGCTCACTCCGCAGCCGAGCTTCGCGAGCTTTCCGCCAAGGCGCAGAAAACGGCCACCAAGATCGAGATCTCCGTCTTGGAAGCGTACACGCTCATGGTGGAGGACGAGCTGCTGCTCGCGGACGTCAGCAAGCGCGTCGAAACGGAGCTCATCTGTGCCGAGTGGGCGTTGGACCTCGCGGTCACCGAAATGGCCGCCACGTTGCGTCGCTCCGGCGACGCCTACCTCGCCGAGCGGAGCCACGACTTCGAGTTCGTGGGCGCTCGGATCCGTCAAGCGATCGGAGGCGGCCCCGCGGACGTCGTCGTGGACACGAGCGAGCCGCGCATCCTCGTGGCGCACGATCTCTCGCCTGCGGAGACGGTCGGCCTCACCCGGGACAAAGTGCTGGCTCTGGTCACGGAGGTCGGTACGCGCACGAGCCACACCGCCATCGTCGCGCGCGCGCTGGAGATCCCGGCCGTGGTCGGCGTCGCGGGCGCGCTCTCACGTATCGGCAACGGTGACTCGCTGATCGTGGACGGCTTGCGCGGCCAGCTGCTACTCCACCCGCGCGCCGAAACGACGAGCGAGTACCAGACCCGCGCCGCGCGTTTCCGGGACATTCAGCGCCTGCGGCGTGAAGCGCGCGATCGTCCTAGCAAGCTCGGGTCGGGGGAGCTCATCGAGCTGCGCGCCAACATCGAAATCCCTTCCGAGGCGCTGGCGGCCCTCAGCCACGGCGCGCGTGGGATTGGTCTCTATCGTACGGAGTTTCTGTACGTCGACCGCACCGAGCCGCCGACGGAAGAAGAGCAGTACGACACCTACCGGCGCGTGGCCGAGATCATGAACCCGCTGTCGGTCACGCTGCGCACCTTCGACATCGGCGGAGACAAGTTCGTCTCCGTCTTCCAGATGCCGAGCGAGATGAACCCGGCGCTCGGGTTGCGAGCCGTACGGCTGGGCCTCGCGCGGCCCGAGATCTTCATGACCCAGCTCCGCGCGATGATCCGCGCGACCGCGCACGGCAAGCTGCGCATCATGCTGCCGATGATCGCCTCGCTCGGTGAGCTGTTCGCGGTGAAGGAACTCTACGAGCAAGCGCTGTCGGACGTGGACCGGCGCGGTTTGCCCCGAGCCGAGCACATTTCGCTCGGCATCATGGTGGAGGTTCCCTCCGCCGCGGTGCTAGCGCACGAGTTCGCCGAGCACGCAGAATTCATGAGTATTGGCACGAACGATCTCGTCCAGTACACGCTCGCGGTGGACCGCTCCACGCCGGAGCTCGCTTACCTCGCCAGCTACTTCGATCCCGCGATCTTGCGGCTCATTCAGAACGTCATCGCCGCCGGTAAGGCCAAGAACCGGCCCGTGCTGCTGTGCGGGGCGATGGCCAGCGATCCCATGGCGGCGTTGCTCCTGGTCGGCATGGGCCTGCGGGAAATGAGCATGGAAGCGGCGGCGGTGCCCGAGGTACGCGAAGTGCTCGCCAACGTCACCCTGGATCAAGTAGAGCGCGCCGCCGCCGACGCCCTGGTGGAGCGGACCGCGGCCGGCGTCACCGCCGCGTTGACGCGTCATTTCGGGCGCCTGCTATCGGAAGGCTGAGCGTGAAAAGCCGCGCAACTCGCGCGGCCACGGACCGATAGGCCCCGTATGCGGGGCAAGCTCGAGTGGGGATGGGGTGTCGTGGCGCTGGCGTGCAGCGGTTCGCCGGTCGCGACTGCGCCGCCGCCCAGCGAGCTCACGTTCCTGCATACGTCCGACGTTCATTCTCGCCTGTGGCCATTTCGGGACCGCATATCGACCGTAGACGCAGACCTGGGTCTCGGAGCCGAAGGCGAGCTGGAGGAGGTGGGCGGCGCCGCCCGCCTGGCCACCCGGCTCGCCGAAGCGCGCCGTGACGGAGCCGCGCTTTGGCTCGACAGCGGGGATCTGCTGGAGGGGGCGCCCGTGTTCGGTCGCTATGGCGGCGCGGTGGAGGTGCAGCTCTGGGGAGCGCTTGGCGTCGATGCGATGGCGCTAGGCAATCATGAGCTCTCGTTGAGCGCCGAGGCGCTCCAGCGCCTGTTCGCCGACGCAAGATTTCCCGTCTTGGCCGCGAATCTACTGCCGAGCGCTAGTAGCAGTTGGCTTCTACCGAGCGTGATCGTCTTCGCGGGCCGTACGGCCGTGGGCGTGGTCGGCTGCGGCAACGGTGGCAGCCCACCTTCCATCACCGCCGCCAATAATCCGTGGGGTTTATCAGTGGTGGACGCGGCGGCGGCCGTCCAGTCGTCCATTGACGAGCTCGCCTCGCGTACGGAGCTGGTGGTAGCGCTCAGCCACCTCGGGCTCGAAGGCGACCGCGACCTGATCCGCGCGACGAGCGGCATCGATCTCGTGCTCGGCGGTCACCAGCACACGTTGACCCTCGAGCCGGAGTGGGAAAAAGACTGCGCAACGCGTGAGCTGCAGCGAGCACGCGGCTGCTCGCCCCGGCGCGTGCCGATCGTGCACAGCGGCGCTTACGGTCGATATCTGTCGCGGGTAGAGCTGAGGCTCCGCGCGGGCGAGGTGACGGGCGTGACCCTGACGCACGTGCCCCTCTCTGCGCGCGTCGCTCCGGACCCGGCCACGAGCGCCCACCTGGAGGCGTACCAGAGCCCGCCGGAGTCGCCTCTCGGCTACTTGCCGGAGCGGATCGCGCGAGGCACCGCGCACGGGGGAGACTCGGCGCTCGGTAACCTCGTCACCGACGCAATCCAGGAATGGACCGGCGCCGACGTGGTGCTCCTCAACAGCTCCGGTCTGCGTGACGACCTGGAAGCGGGGCCACTGCTCGCCGGCGATCTCGAGCTCGCGTTTCCTTTCGAGGAGCCTTGGCGACTCGTCTGGCTCAGCGGCCGTGAGCTGCGAGCCGGCTTGCACCGCACGGCCCGCAAGTCCGCATCGCGAGGGTGTGAAACCTCCGTGCAGGTCGCGGGGCTGTGGCTGCGAGTTCATTGCGACGCTTGCCGCGAAGAGCTCACGGCGTGTTGGCGCGCGGGGCGAGGGGACACGGAGCTCGCCGACACCGAACGCTTGCTCGTCGCGCTTCCCCGATACCTCACGTTGCCCGGCGCTGACTTCGACGCGCTCGGAGAGGTCGGCACGGACCTTGCGCTCTCGGTGAGCCAAACCTTGCGGCGCCGCTTGGCTCGAGCCCCGCGACTGCTCGAGCCCCGCGACTGCGCTCTCGACTTGGAGCGCGCCTCCCCAGCGCGGTGCGCGGAAGCGTTCGGTATCAGCTGCCCGATTTCGGCGGCGCTCGCCGAGCACGTCTGCCGGGGGCTGCCTTCAATCCAAGGAGCGCGGGATGGTCGCGTCGAAATGCGGCCCTAGCGCGGCTCTGGCTTGTCTGCTGGCGACCGGGTTTGCGCACGCCCAGCAGCGTGCGGAGCTCACCTTCTTGCTGAGCAGCGGCAACGTGCTGAACGGCGCGGAGGCATCGCCGGCGCCTTGGGAGACCTTGGAAGGTTTTCGTTCCGGTCGTGATACGCGCGCCCGGCTCGCGCTCGAAAGCGAGCAGGCAGGGCTCTTCCGTGACGTGCGCACCAGCGCGCGCCTACGCATGGATCTGGCCCTGGCCAGCACCGGTATGGAGAGCGAGCTGCGCCTGCGCGACGCCTCGAGCTCGCTCGCGGTCGTGTATCGCGCGGGGCCTCGGCTCGAGCTCGAGATGAGGGCGTTCCCTCTAGACACGGACTACGTGCGTCTCGGCTACGCTCACGCGCTGGATTGGGGAGGGACCGACGTGGCCCGACACGAGAGCGTATTTCTGCGTCAAAATGGGGGTGCCCCTGGCGTCGCGCTCGGTCTCTTCACGACGCGGGTGCGCCTTTTTACGTGGGTCAAGTCCGCGTCCATCGACGACGGCTCGAGCGAGCCGAAGCGAGCCTTCGGTGGCGCGGCGGGCGGCAGCGTTCAAGCGCTGCCTTCGTGGCGCATCGACGCGGGGTTCGGCTTCTTCCAGCGTCCACCGACGTTCCTGGAAGGCGCATCGCTCCGGCTCGTGTGGCATGCCGGAGTCACGGAGCCGGAGCTCGCGCCGGAGCCGTTTCGCCCCGCCCCGTTCCGCGCCGATCCGGAGCGCTTCACGGCCGATGCGCGGCGCGGGTTCGCGCTGGCACTCGAGGCGGTGACGCTCGTGACGCGCCAGCGGCGCTATGAAGACCCGTCGCTTGCAACCTCCACGCTCGCGCCAGCCGCTGCGTTCTACGGGTCGCTGCGCGAACGGCGCTGGGCCGGCCATTTCTTGCTCAGCTGGCGCAGCCTACCGTTCTTGCTCAAGAACGATCCGCGGGTTTTGCCCGAGCAAGCGTTGCCCGCCTCGACTCCGTCTCAGCCAGAGCTCGGTGCTTGGGTGGGCGGGAGCTTCGACGCCCTCGAAGGGCGTTTGGTGCCGAGCGTGGAGGTTGGCGCACGGCTGCCAGCGGCGCTGCTGTCGTTCTCGAGCGAGGGTGGTGTGAGGCAGATCTTCATCGTGGGAGGCCCCGCGGGGTTCGACGCGCTTGCGCCGGGAGCCAGCCGCGCGCCGGTCGTCGCCGCGCGCCTCTCGGTGCGCCTGCAGGTTTCGGTCGGTGTTGCGTTGGTGGTTTCGAGTGAGTACCAGCACGACCCGAATCGGAGCGCCTTCGTGGCGTCGCCCGCGGGAGTAATGCGGCGGCCGGCTCCGCTCCACAGCTCGAGCCAGTTGTTCGCGGCTCAGGCCCGTTTCTGACTCCACCCTCCGCCGACGCCATAGCGAGAGGAGACGCGCAGGCTGGTGCGCCTTAAGAAAGTGGCGCCGGCCGCCGTACGCTTCGGATGCGGTGAAGCGCCTTTCCTGCTTGATGCTGTGCAGCCTGCTCGGGGGCGTCCTGCCCGCGGCGTGCGTCTACGATCCGGACCAGCGCTGCGGGCCCCATCAACGTTACCTCGACCCGGATCGCTGCGAGTGCATCGACGGCTACGTGCCGGCGGCGGAGGGCTGTCAGCCGTGCGCTGACAACGAGCGCGAGGCGAACGGCGCGTGCGTCTGCGTGGACGGTTACGCGAGGTCTTCGGATGCTGCCGCGTGCGAAGAAATTCCAGGTGAGCTCGGCCTTTCGTGCGACCCGGAAACGCCGTGCCCCGCCGGCCGCTACGACCTCTGCCAGGTGACGGACGGCGACGCCGGGTATTGCACGAAAGCCTGCCGCGACGACGGAGACTGCGATGGCGGCTACCGCTGCGACCGAAGCGCGGCCGAAGCCTTTTGCCGGAGGCCGCCGCTCGGCTTCGGCAAAAGCTGCAAAAGCGATGATGACTGCGGCGAGGGCGAGGCAACCTACTGCGATACGATCCGGACGAAGCTGTGCCTGGTGCGCTGCTCGGCTGGCGACGCCGACGTCTGCTTCATTGGCGAGTCGTGCTGCGACTTTACGATTTTTACGCCGATTTGTACGCCCAGCGCCGCATGCACCCAGAACGGCGGAAAGGTGCTGGAGTGAGCGCTCGTCACGCGCTCCTCGGCTTCGTGCCGTCGCTTTGGGCGTCTAGCGCCTTCGCGCAGTTGCCGGCAACTCCTGCGGCTGAGCCTGACAGCCCTGCGGTCGTCGCCGCTCCGGTCGCGGTCGCCCCGGTCGCCGTCGCGCCCGCCGCGGCCACTGCCCCGGGAGGCGTCTCGACGCCGGCTTCTGCGACCGCGCCCCCCGACGAGTCGTTCACATCGACGGACCCTTCGAGCAGCGGGGTGCTGGCCGAAGAAGGACCCAAGCTCGAGCTCTACGGTTTCGCCGACTTCAGCTACTTGCACGCGTTCGGCTCGAAGCAGAACGTCATCAAAGAGTATGTCGCGCCGTACCCGCGCTTCTACGTCGGTCATCTGAATCTGTACCTTTCGTCTTCGCTCGGCGACAACTGGCGCAGCCTGGCGGAGGTTCGCTTCACGTACGCGCCCCAGGGCGACAGCAATAGCCAGAACTCGGACGGCACGTTCCAGGTCATCAACACCAACGCCGTCGACTACGCGGAGCTGCAGCGTGAGTTTTCGTGGGGCGGCATCGAGCTACAACGCGCCTGGCTCGAGTATCAACCGTTCGATTTTCTCTCGATCCGGGCTGGGCAGTGGCTCACCCCGTACGGCTATTGGAACGACGACCACGGCTCGCCCACGATCATCACGGTGCACAAGCCGTTCCCCATCGGTGACCAGTTTTTCCCGGAGCGGCAGACGGGCTTGGTCGCGCACGGCAAGTACTTCGCGGGGCCGACTGGGCTCGGCTACTTGCTCACTCTCTCCAACGGCCGCGGCCCGATGGACGCGTTCCGTGATCTCGACAACAACAAAGCGATTGGAGGGCGTCTCTACTTGGAGACGTCCGAATTCGGAAACCTGACCGTCGGCGTCGCCGCCTACAAGGGCCGCTACACCGCCTCGACGAGGCGCTACCGAATCGATACGTCGGGTGATTCGCCGGTCGCGGTAATCTATCGGAGTAAGGACACCGTTTACGACGAGCTGAGCCTCGGGGCCGACGTGCGATGGCTGTGGAACGGCCTGCATGTCCAGGGGGAGGC
Source organism: Polyangiaceae bacterium (assembly GCA_029266615.1). Taxonomy (GTDB): domain Bacteria; phylum Myxococcota_A; class Polyangia; order Polyangiales; family Polyangiaceae; genus PMG-095. The sequence continues at coordinate 11,455 of JAQSWN010000083.1, read as the reverse complement.
GATGATGAACGAGGCCACCTACGACGACCGCTATCGTCCGCCTGCCTTCGGCTTCGACCCGCGGCCGAGCTTCGCCGCGGACTATCGGCGCTGGGGCGGGTACTTACTGGTCGGCTACCGCACGCGCTTCTTCGGCGTGATGCCGTACGCAATGGGCGAGTTTTCCAGCTACTCGAATACGGACCTGGCTCCGCCGTCGTGGGCTTGGAGCGGCGGCATCAACCTCCGGCCGACGCCCAACGTCGTGCTCAAGGCCGAGCTCGCGATCGCAACGTTCCAAGGTTTGGGCAGCACCGGTCTCGGTGCTCAGGACTTGCCGTACTTTGGTACCCAAGCCGCGTGGGCGTTTTAGATGCTTCGCCGACCGCTCCCGCTACTGATGCTGGTCGGGGCCGTCGTCTTGGCACTGCTGACGCTCGCGCCGCAACCGGTGCGGGCGGGGAGTGATGTGTCCCTAGCGGTCATCGTCTCGCCAACGAGCAAGCTCACGAACATACGCAGCGAGGATCTGCGCCGCGTCTTCCAAAGCGAACGCATCACCGATCCCGATGGCAACCGCCTGATCGCGCTCAACCATCCTCCCAAAACGGTGGATCGCGTCGGCTTCGATCAGTCCGTCCTGGGAATGGACGCGGACGCGGTCGGGCGCTTCTGGATTGATCGCAAGATTCGGGGCGGTAGCGGCCCCCCCCGCACGGTCGAAAACCTCTCGACCTTGCGCCGGGTCGTGGAAAAATTGCCCGGCGCGATCGGTTATGTCCGTCCGGCCCAGCTGACGAGCGAAGTGCGGGCAATTAAGGTCGACGGCAAATTGCCAGAAGATCCCGGTTATTTAGTCCGTTACCGTCCCTGAACAGGCGTTAGGGCAAGCGCGGGTTGACCGGCCGAAAACGGTGCGTATACTCGCGCGCTCAAAAAGGAATTCGAAAGGAAGCACATGCCCCTCGCACCTGAGGCCAAGACGTCCACGATCACTAAGTTCCGCACGCACGAGACCGATACGGGTTCGCCTGAAGTGCAAATCGCGCTGCTCAGCCAGCGCATCGAATACCTCACCGAGCACTTCAAGACTCACAAGAAGGACCATCACTCGCGCCGTGGCTTGTTGAAGCTCGTGGGTCAGCGTCGCCGCCTTTTGGATTACTTGAAGCGTTCGAACGTCGACCGCTACCGCAAGGTCGTGAGCGCGCTCAGCCTACGCAAGTAAGGCTGGTTTCGCGCTTACTACTCGTTGAAATTCCAGGCGCGGGCCTGCCTGCTTTCATCTTCGCTTCGTGGAGCTCTGCGTGAGCACTGCTCCAAGAATCGAGGCTGAAGGAGGTGCCCGCTCCCGGCGTGTCGTCGCACGTTAGCGACTCATCCCGTTTGGAGGGAGCAGCATGTTCGTACGTGAATCTGTGATGGTTGGTGGGCGCCAGCTCACTTTTGAAACTGGTCGCCTCGCCAAGCTGGCTCACGGCGCCGTTCTCGCCACCTATGGCGAGAGCATGGTGCTCGTGACCGCTGTGTCCACGGAAGAGCGGCCCGGCCTCGACTTCTTTCCGCTCACCTGTGAGTACGTGGAGAAAACCTACGCCGCGGGCAAGATCCCGGGCGGCTTCTTCAAGCGCGAAGGCCGCCTTCGCGACTACGAGGTGCTCGCGTCCCGCCTGATGGATCGCCCGCTGCGCCCCTTGTTCCCGGAAGGCTACAAGAAGGACACGCAGGTCATCGCGACCATCCTCTCGTCGGACAAAGAGAATCCGACGGACGTGTTGGCGATGTCGACGGCCAGCGCCGCCCTCCACATCTCGGACATCCCCTGGAGTGGACCCATCGCCGGTATGCGGGTCGCCCGCGTAGACGGCGAGCTCGTGGCTTTGCCGACGTTCGATCAGAGCGCCAAAGCCGACATCGACCTGATCGTCGCCTGTACCAAAGACGCCATCGTCATGGTCGAAGGCGGCGCGGACGAGGCGAGCGAGACCGAGATCATCGACGCGCTCTACTTCGCCTTCAACGAGGCGCAGAAGGTCATCGGCCTGATCGAGAAGATCCGCGCCGCGGTCGGCAAGACCAAGCGCGAGTTCGCGGTACCGAAGATCGACCCCACCATCGCGGGGCAGGTCGCACGGCTGGCGGACGACAAGCTCAAGGTGGCCTGCGTCATCAAGGAGAAGAAGGCCCGCTACGACGCGTACGGCGCGATCAAGAAGGAAGTCATCGCGGCCCTCACCGTAGAGATGGGCGCCGAGGTGTTCGCCACCGTCGAGAAGCTCGTCAAAGAAGAGATCGAGAACCGCAAGTACACGGTCGTGCGCGGCATGGTGTTGGACACCGGCAAGCGCATCGACGGCCGCGACACGACGACGATTCGGCCGATTTCGTGCGAGGTAGGCCTGCTGCCGCGCGTCCACGGCTCCGCGCTGTTTCAACGCGGCGAGACCCAAGCCATCGTCACCGCCACGCTCGGCACCGCTAGTGACGAGCAGAAGATCGACGCGCTCACCGGCGAGAGCTGGAAGCGCTTCATGCTTCATTACAACTTCCCGCCCTTCAGCACCGGCGAAACGAAGCCGATGCGCGGCCCGGGTCGTCGCGAGGTCGGTCACGGCGCTCTCGCGGAGCGCGCGGTGACGCGCCTCCTGCCCGGTCACGAAGACTTTCCGTACACGATCCGCATCGTGAGCGAGATTTTGGAGTCGAACGGCTCCAGCTCGATGGCGAGCGTCTGCGGGGCCAGCTTGAGCCTCATGGACTGCGGCGTGCCCATCCGTAAGCCCGTTGCCGGCATCGCGATGGGGCTCATCGCGGAAGGCGGCAAGGTCGCGATCTTGAGCGACATCCTCGGCGACGAGGATCACCTCGGTGACATGGACTTCAAGGTGTGCGGCACCGACAAGGGTATCACCGCCATCCAGATGGACATCAAGATCGAGGGGCTCGAACGCCGCGTGCTGGAGCAAGCGCTCGAGCAGGCACGCGCCGGTCGCATCCATATCCTCGGGAAGATGGCGGAGACCCTCACCGTCCCGCGCGTCGAAATCAACCGTTGGGCGCCGCGCATCACGACCGTAAAGGTCAAGCCCGACCAGATCCGCATCATCATCGGACCGGGCGGCAAGACCATCAAGGGCATCATCGATCAGACGGGATGCAGCGTCGACGTGAACGATGACGGCACGGTGGCGGTGGCGAGCGCGGATTCGGACGCGGTCAAGCGCGCGATCCAAATCATCGAAGGCCTCACGGCCGAGCCCGAGGTCGGCCGCATCTACCAGGGCACGATCAAGCGCCTGGTGGACTTCGGCGCCTTCGTAGAAATCCTCCCCAACAACGAAGCGCTCCTCCACGTGTCCGAGATCGCGCACGAGCGCATCGAGAACCCGGCGGACGTGCTCAAGGAAGGCGACGAGATCGAGGTGAAGGTGATCAGCGTCGAGCGCGACGGCAAGGTTCGCCTCACGCGTCGCGAGCTCTTGCCGTTCCCGGAAGGGGACCTCGGCGAGCAAGCGAAGGAGCGCATCGCGCGGGCCCGTGAGCAAGGCGGCGGTCCGCCCCGCGGTGGTAGCGGTGGACGCGACCGCGGCGGCGACCGCGGTGGTAGCGGTGGACGCGACCGCGGCCCCCGCCGCGACCGTCGCTGAATCGACGGCCCGAAGGCGGGCGCTAAGCCCGCGGCTGAGAGCCGGCAGGCACGCAGCGGATTGGGCGAGAGCCCTAAGCCGCCGCGAGCCGCGCCGGCTCTTGCCGTTTGTGCTCTCGCCGCGGACGCGTCGCGTTTCTCGATTCGGTCAAACGATGCGCAGAGATCGACCGCTGAGGACCTCGTTGTGCGAGCCCGTGCGGTAACCGGCAAGGTCAAGCGTGACGTAGGTGAAGCCGTGAGCTTTGCCGGCGCCGAGCACCGCGGTTCGCGTTTCGGGCTCGAGCATGCGCGGTAAATCTTGCAGGTCGAGCTCGATACGCGCGATCTTGTCGTGGTAGCGCACTCGGCTGCGGCGGAAGCCTAGCTCACGCAGGGCGGCCTCGAAGCCGCCGACTTGCTGCAGTCGCTCGGGAGTGACGCTCGTGCCGTAGGGGATGCGGCTTGACAGGCATGCGGCGGCCGGCTTGTCCCACACGCTCAGCCCGAGCTCCTGCGCCACCTCGCGCACGTCCGCCTTGGCGAAGCCGAGCTCGACGAAGGGGCTCCGCACGCCCGCGAGGCGGGCCGCCTCGAGCCCGGGTCGGTAGTCGCCGAGGTCGTCCATGTTGGTACCGTTGACGACGACCTTCAGCTGCCAGTCAACGCGCTTCTGAGCCGCCAAGTCGTAAAGCTCGCTCTTGCAGTGAAAGCAGCGATCCGGCCCGTTGGCGACGTAACCCTCGCGTAGCAGCTCCGAGCTCTCGACCAAGCGGTGCTCAGCGCCGACCTCCTGCGCGATGCGTTCGGCGTCCAGCCGCTCGCTTGCGGGCAAGCTGGGACTCACCGCGGTCATGCCCACTGCGCGAGCCCCCAGCGCGCGGTGCGCCGCGGCAAGCACGACCGCGCTGTCGATGCCGCCCGAATAGCAGACGAGCACGGACTCCGTTTGCCGGAGCAGCTCCACGAGGCGCGTGAGCTTACCGGGACCGGGACCGGGACCGGGACCGGGACCGGGACTGAGTTCAACTCCGCTCATTCGCCTCCAGGCATAACACGCGGAGCGCTGTACCGTCGCTCGAGGCAGCAATTTCGGGGGCTGCAGACCCCCGGGGTTTTCGGGAGGAAGGCAGTCACCCGACGCAGCATCGAAACCCAGCCGAAAGGCGAGGTCCTTACCCTAAGACGGTAATCCACCCCATCACCTGCCTCTCATTCAGGGGCAACTACAGCGCCCTGAGCCCCAGCAGCAGGTTGTTGTCGAGTCTTCCAATGGGCCCACTGAGCGGATGATGTTAGACGACTGCGACATTTTCGTACTTCCCAGCCAGGGGCCGCCGCTGTAAAAGGGTGATGGCGCACTGCACACGCAAACAGGAGAGCGCAAGCAATGCACGTCAAAGGTATGGTTCAGGTCACAGGCGTCACGTATCGCATCGTTCGTGTCGAGCGCGGCATGTACGACGTCGTGCGCATCCTGGACGACCAACGTGTCGGTCAGTTTCGCACCATCCCTCGGGTGGAGGTGACCGCGGCTCAGGGCGCAGACGATGCGACCATGGCTGAGATCGCCAAGGCCGCCGTCAAGTGGGGCAAGACCAGCTGGGTCGGCCGCCTCAGCTTCGCGTGAGCTCGACGAAAGGCAGAGTTCGAGTCGGAGCGCTGGAGGTCGACGTGCTCGACCGCCAGGAGGCGCTCGATGCGATCGTGCGCCTTGTCCGAGAGGGCCGAGGTGGAACCGTGTTCACGCCCAACGTGGACCATGTGGTGCAAGCCGAGCATGACGTCGCGTTCCGCGAAGCGTATGGCCGTTCGGCGTTGTCGCTGGTGGACGGTATGCCGGTCATGTGGGCGGCCCGCTGGCTCGGCACGCCCCGGCCGGAGAAGCTCAGCGGCTCGTACATGTTCGAGCCGCTAGTCGAGCGCGCCGCGGCCGAGAACCTCAAGATCGCGCTAGTCGGCGGGGCGCCGGGCGTCGCCGAGCGCGCCGCCGAGAATCTCAAGCAGCGCCTGCCAAATCTCGAGATCGTCGAGACGATGTCGCCCCGTATCGCCCTCACCGCGACGGACGAAGAGCGCGCCTGCGTGGAGCGCCTGTCGAAGGCCAAGGCGGATCTGGTGTTCGTTTGTTTCGGCGCGCCGAAGCAGGAGCTGTTCAGCGATCGCAATCGTCAACTGCTCGCGCCGGCGGTCCTCATCGGCTTCGGCGCGGTGGTGGATTTTGCAGCCGGCACCGTGCCGCGCGCCCCCGCGTGGATGTCGCGCTCCGGCTTGGAGTGGGCGTACCGGCTGGGCAGGGAGCCGCGGCGTTTAGCGGCGCGCTACCTGCTCCGTGACCCCGAGTTCTTCAAAATCGTCGCTCTGCAGAAGCTCTCCGGCTGAGGCACGGCGGCGCGGCTCAAACGAGGTCGTGCAGAGGGTTCGCGCCTAGCCGCAGCTGGCTCGGCTGGTTCGGCTCCACCAGCACCGCACCCTGCGCTAAGCCGGCCAAAGGCCGCAAATCGTCGGGGTGAGCGAGGGAGGGGGCGTGAACGATGACGATGTGATGCTGCTCGCGCAGGTCGAGGAGGGCGCCCTCGAACTCGCGCGATATGATTAAGCCCGGGGAGCGGAAGCGGCTCTCGGGGAGCACGCTCAGGTTGGTCGAGCAACGCACGAGGTTCCACGGCTCGGGATGACGAGCGCTTCGGCGCGCCATCAACTGCTGGGAGAAGCCGGCGCCAGGCGGCGCATTGACGGACATGGCGCGGTGGAGCTCAGGGTTGTCGAAGTCCGCTTCGACGAGCAACGTGCGCGCACCAGCTTCTGCCACCGCGAGGGCGAGCCCACCGGCGACCTGAGCGCGGTCGCGCGCAGAACCGGTCACCACGAGCGTGATGCTCCGACCCGTGGCCGCTTGCAGCACGGCGTTTCGCAGCTGTGTCACGTCCGCGCTCTTGGCGTTGACCTGGGGCGCCCAACCGAACGGCACGTCGTGGTGGACGACCGTCGTCGCGCTCGTGACCGGCACCTGTCGGGCGGGCGACCGCGAGCCGCGGCTCTCGATCGCCGCGCTGGGCGGGGGGACCTCATCGCGCGCGCTCATCACCTCCAGCGGGACCATCGAGCCCATGGCCTGCGTCTTCCAGCGGGCCGAGCGCTTGCGGGGCTCCCGTTCGCTCGCCTCCGGTGGTCTTGGCTGCGGATGCGTGGGACGGGTCGGCTCGGGTGGGGGAGGCGCTTCGAAATGCGCCGCCCACGACTCCGCTGCTGGATCCAGAGCGGGCGGGCGACTCACGATCTGAGGGATGCCGGCGCCTGCGGGCAAGCTCGGGTGACGGGGGATCGGAGCGGCAGGATCCGCTGCAGGTCCGGTCGGTGGGTGAGCGGACTGAAGAGGTGAGAGCCGCTCGACGGACGTGCGCCCCGAACCGCCGCGCGAGTCCAAGGGCGGCGGGTGCGATGACGAGACGGAGTAGCTGCCGGCACCGGGCGGCGGCCGCGAACCGAAAACCGGGCCCGCGGCCGGCGCGTGGGCCGGCGAAGAGGCGACGCTCGCCGCCGCGGCCGGCGCCTCGAGCCCGCCTGGCGTCGTGTGCGAGCGGGCAGGCGGCACGGACTTGAGCGGGGACGTATTGCCGCCCGAAGGCCCGGTGAGGACGACGGTGCGCTGCACCGCGATGGGTCCGGGCGGCTGGGATCCGCTGTGCGTCCCGGGGGGCGGCGGGGGATCCGAACGGGGGATTGGAGGCTCGCTCCGTGCACGAAGGGGCTCGCTCCGTGCCACGCCCGGAGCGAGCCCGCCCGGCGGGTCAGACGCGGTAGAGCGCGTCCGCTGCGGCGAGCTGCGGCGAGCTGCGGCCGCCCTGCGTGGCAGCACGTAAGCGACGAGAGCGGCGGCCGCCGACAGCAGCAACGCGACGATGCTGAGCACCAACCGGTTCGGCGTTATCGGCGATGTGGGAAGCGGCGCGCGAGCCGAGACGCGCGCCGTCGCGGGAGCGACGACCGCGGCCGGCATCGTGGCCGCACCTTGCGCGGCCGCCAGCTCGGCGAGCAGCTGCCGCCACTGGGCGACCAGAGCCGGTGACACCGCGGGCGGAGACGTGGGACTCGGATCCTTGAGCGCCTTCTCGCGTTTGGCGATCGTGCTTTTGAGCTCGGTGAGCCGCCGATTCAGGACGTCCGGGGTTTGGGCCGGGTCGGCATACGGATTGTCGGTGGCGCCGGTCGTGAGGCGCTGCTCGATTTGGCGCTTCTCCGTGCGCAGAGCCTCCAGGCCGCTATCCGTCGTGGCGGTGGCTTTGCCGCCGCTCGGCGGATCCACCGTGACCTCGGGGTGCGCGGTCAAGAACTCGGTCACGGCGCGGGTGCGCGTGGCAAGGGCCTGCGAGGCGGCTTGATCTTGCGGCGTAACCGCGAGCTTCGGCACGAGCGCGACGGCGCGGTCCGCGAGGGAGTTTGCGATGCGCTGGACGCTCTTCGGCTCGCTGCCGCGGAACTCGACGACGTAGCCGAGCGGGCCCCGCGACTGCACGCGAATGCCGGCACGCAGGCGGCCGATCGGATCGGGGGAACGGAGCTCCGGCGGTAGCTCGATAGCGACGCGCGCGAGCTCGTCGCGCTCCAGCAGGGTCGCTTCGATGCGACCGGCGAGCGCGGCGGGGCTGGCGATGGCGCCGCCCTGCACGACGAACGTCGCCTCGGTACCGTACGTCCGTGGCCAGAGGGCGACGGCCGCAGTCGAAACGAGGAGCACGGAACCGCCGGCGGCCAGCGCGGTGATGCGTCGTCCTCCGTCTGCGCCCAGCGCCGCGGGCGGCCGGGAGCTGTGGGAGGCCTTCGGGGGACTCGAGTTCATGGATGTTCGGGCGGACGAGCGAGCTTGCCCTACGGCGCGCGATTGTGCACGCCACGCGGCGGTGCGGCAAAAGATAAGCCGCGCGGGGCGAGGGCCTGGCTTACGAGCCGGTGCCGCCGAGCACGACCGGGATCGTCCGTGCCAGCACGTAGATGTCCAGCCACGGTGACCAGCTCCGGACGTATTCCACGTCCATGTGGAGGCGGCGCTCGAAGGTCGACGCGTTGCGCTCCGTAACCTGCCAGATGCCGGTGATCCCCGGTTTCACCCGCAAAATGATAGCTTCTTTCTGCTCCATTTCCGGGATTTCCCGCTCGAGGTACGGCCTCGGGCCAACCAAGCTCATGTCTCCGAACAGGACGTTCAGCAGCTGAGGCAGCTCGTCCAAGCTGAACTTGCGGAGGAAGCGACCCACACGGGTGACACGGGGGTCGACCGTGAGCTTGTGGAACTCGTCGTATTCGGCTCGCAGCTTGGGGTCGCGGGCGAGTACCTCCTGCAGGCGCCGCTCGCCGTCGCCGTGCATGGTGCGAAACTTCAGGGCCGGGAAGCGCACGCCGTCCTGCCCGAGGCGCTTCTGGTGGTAAAAAACCGACCCCTTGGAGTCTAGCTTGATGAGCAGCGCGATCACGATGAGCAGCGGGCTCACCATCAATAAGCCCAAGCCGGTGATGGTCACGTCCATGAGGCGCTTGGCCAGACGCGGGCCCGTGAGCAGCAGCTGGCGCCTGACCTCGATGCCGAGCACCCCGCCCAGGTCGCGGGTCGCCGCGCCGAAGAACGCCAGATCGAACAAGTCTGGGATCGCCAGCACGCTCTGAAACGACTCCGCGTAGCGCTCGATGATGCTGAGCAGCGCCGCCGAGTCCGCTTCCGGCATCGCGACGACCGCGAAGCGCACCTTCAGGCGCTGCGAAAGCACCGGCGCGAGCTCCAAACCGCCCAGGACCGGAACTTCATCAATCTGGGAGAAGTTCGCCCAGGCCGTGCGTGTCGAGGGGCTATCCGGCGTCGACTTCGGCGGCTCGCCCGTGCTCTCGGGGACGGCCTCCACCTCGATGTCGTCGTCGCCCCAGGTTGCGCGGAGCGTGCCGTGCTTGGCTGGATCGTCGTCCAGCACGGCCACCGGCTTCAACCCGAGCTGGGGACGTCGCTGCAGCGTCCCGACCACGGCTCGCCCCACCCGGCCGGCGCCCAGCACCACTACGGGCTGGCCCCACCAGCGGCGCTTCGCGAATTTCCAGCGCAGCGTTGCGCGGAAGATGGGCACCAGAAAAACTCCGACGAGCCACGCCAAGATCCACGCGAGGTGCTGCACGCCGTCCCAACCGCCGCTGCGGACTAGAAACGAGACGAGCCACATGCCCGCGCAGACGAACGTCGTCGCCAGCGTCGCGCGGCGGATCTCCTCCGGAGGACCGGGGGGCGTGGCCGCATACAGATTGACGTACGCGAAAATCAGCATGCACAGCGGCAACACGGCGAGGATGCCGTAGCGCTGAACGCGTCCTGGCGCGTCGTGAGTGATGAGCAGCCACGCGAGGCCAGTGCCGAGACCCAGCGCGATGATATCCGAGACCACGATCAAGAAAGTCGTGAGTCCGGGGCGGCAGTGGATGGTGAGCCCCATCAGCGACGGCGACTCACGTGCGCGTGCCTCGGTCTCGCGGGCCTTGCCCTTGTCGCGCGTGACCCGAACCTGCTCGAGCAGAGCCTCCGCGATCGCGCGGCTGTCGCACGCGCCCATGCGCTTCAAGATGGCGCCCAGGTGGCCGCCTTCTTCGGTCTGCAAGCGAAGCGCAGCTCGGAGCTGCTCCGGCGTGATCTGCTTATGACGGAGCAGGATCTGACCGAGCTCGTCACCGCGCCGGCGACGGCGCTTATAGAATGCCGGAACCTGTTGGTTACCGTCTTCTCGTTCGGTCGGCGCTACTTCCGTCAATTTAGTGCGGTCATAGCGCTTGTGCCCCCCAGCTGGAAGAGCCGTGCGGCGCTGCCACGAGATCGAGCCGCTTTCACCAGGCTTGGCTCAGTCGTTTCGAGACGGCAGGCTACTCGGCCAATACCTTCCGGAAATAGCCGATCGTTTCCTTCAAGCCGTCGTGGAGGTCTACCTTGGGCTCCCAGCCACCCAGCTTGGCCCGGGCCAGATCGATGACCGGCTTTCGCTGCCGGGGGTCGTCCTGCGGCAGCGGCATGAACGTCAGCTTCGACTTGGATCCGACGAGCGAGAGCACCTTCTCGGCCAGCTCCAGCATCGTAAACTCTCCGGGGTTGCCGAGGTTCACCGGACCTACGAAGTCATCGCAGTCCATCATGCGGAGCATGCCCTCGACGAGGTCGTCCACGTAACAGAAGGAGCGAGTCTGCGAGCCGTTGCCGTAGATGGTGATGTCTTGGCCGCGGAGCGCTTGCACGATGAAGTTGGAAACGACCCGCCCATCGCTCGGGTGCATGCGGGGGCCGTACGTGTTGAAGATTCGGATGACGCGGATGTCGACGCGGTGCTGACGGTAGTAGTCGAAGAACAGCGTCTCTGCGCAGCGCTTGCCTTCGTCGTAACAGCTCCGAATACCGATCGGGTTCACCTTGCCCCAATATTCTTCCGGCTGGGGGTGCACCTCAGGGTCGCCGTACACTTCGGACGTGGAAGCTTGCAGGATGCGAGCCTTCACCCGCTTCGCCAGCCCGAGCATGTTGATCGCGCCGTGCACGCTCGTCTTCGTCGTTTGCACCGGATCGAACTGGTAGTGCACCGGGGACGCGGGACACGCGAGGTTGAAGATCCGGCTTACCTCGACGTAGAGAGGGAAGGTGACGTCGTGGCGCAGCAACTCGAACATGGGGTTCGAGAACAGGTGCTGCACGTTCCTCTTCGTGCCCGTAAAGTAGTTGTCCACGCAGAGCACGTCGTCGCCGCGCGCCAAAAGCCGTTCACAAAGGTGCGAGCCGATGAACCCGGCCCCGCCGCTCACTAGAGTCTTGTTCATGAAAGTGCGTGCTCCACTGGG
>JAQSWN010000082.1 GCA_029266615.1 Polyangiaceae bacterium | reverse complement strand
AGGCACGGCCGTTGAACTGATCGGGTGTTCAGTATATGCTCAGATCCGTGCTGCTCGGCTCGGCTCAAGCTGCTGCTCGGGCGCGCTCGCTCCCAACCCACTGCCAATTGCTCACTGCCAACTTCTCCCCCCATGCGCCCCATCCCCGCCGCCAACCCCCGTAACCGGTTCGCAGCGAGCCTCGTCGAATATTTTGACGACCTGCCCGGGCCGGAGGTGGAGCTGTCGTTGTACGAGGACCACACGAAGCAAGTCCTGGCGGAGAACGACAGCCCGGATCTCGGGTTTCGCTACAGCATCAACCCTTACCGCGGCTGCTTTCACGGCTGCGCCTACTGCCTCGCGGGGGACACGAGCATCCTCATGGCGGACGGTTCCACCAAGCAGCTGGCGGACGTCAGGGCGGGGGACCAGGTCGTCGGCACTGCAGCCGCGGAGGGTGGGCGTCGCTTCGTGCCGTCCTTGGTGATGGATCGTTGGGCGACGGCGCGGCGCGCGTACCGCGTACGGCTGGACAGCGGCACGGAGCTCGTCGCCAGCGGCGACCATCGCTTCCTCACACCGCACGGCTGGCGCTACGTCATCGCGCCGGGCCGGAACACGCAAGCCCGTCTGCACCTGCGTGAGAAGGACGCGTGTTTGGGTCCCGGCAAGTCGCGGCTCAAGGCGCGCGGCCTGTTCAAGTCATCGCCGCGAGACGTGAGCAGCAGTGTCGCCGGCGGCGTCGCGAGCGTGGAGACGCTCGGCACCATCTTGCCCTTGTTCGACATTTCGACGGAGACGGGCGACTTCGTGGCCAACGGGGTGGTGAGCCACAACTGCTACGCGCGCCCCACCCACGAGTACCTCAGCTTCGGCGCTGGAACGGACTTCGAGCGCAAAATCGTGCTGAAGCCGAACGTCGCCGCCCTTCTTCGGGAAGCGTTCGAGAAGAAGAGCTGGCACGGCGAGCTCATCATGCTCAGCGGTAATACGGACTGCTACCAGCCGCTGGAGAACGAGTACCGGCTCACTCGCGGCATCCTGGAGGTGTGCGCGGAGTACCGGAACCCCGTTCACGTCATCACCAAGAGCGCGCTCATCGAGCGAGACATCGACTTGCTCGCGCGACTGAACGCGGAGGCCTCGGTCGGCGTGTCCATCAGCATCCCGTTTTGGAACGCGGACACGGCGCGCAAGCTGGAGCCGTTCGTGACGACGCCCCAGCGCCGCATGAAGACCGTCGCGCGCCTCGCCGCCGCCGGCATCCCGGTGACCGTGAACATTGCTCCGCTGATTTTGGGCCTCGCCGATCGCGACGTGCCGTCAATCTTGGAAGCCGCGGCGGAGGCTGGTGCGCGCGGCGCCTCCCTCATCCCGCTGCGGCTCCCCGGCGCCGTGAAGGACGTATTCACCGAGCGGCTGCAAGCGGGCTTCCCGCTTTCGGCGGAGAAGGTGCTGCGCCGCACTCGAGAAATGCGCGGCGGCAAGCTGTACGACTCGCGCTTCGGGGCGCGCATGAGCGGCGAAGGGCAGATGTTCCAAGCCGTGGAAATGCTGTTCCAGCAGACCTGCGCGCGACTCGGGCTGAATCGCGCCGAAGGTCACCGGCACGAACGCCCGAGCACGTTCCGCCGGCCGACGGACGCCCACGGGCAGCTTCGCCTCTTCTGAGCCTTCAGAACACGAGCTCGCCAGAGAGCAGCACGGTTCGACCATCCTGCATGATGGTACGCTGTCGAAACTCGGCGCTGACCGGTAGCGAGTAGCGCCAGTCGAACGCGTTGTAGAGCCCCGCCGCCCAGGAGAAGCCGTAGCGCTCTTCCCGACCGGTGAGCACCACGTCCCAAATCGCGAACGCGTCGGTGCGGGACTGAGTGTCGCTCGTGACCCGCTCGTTACGATCGAAGCGGCCGCTCTCGAAGCTCAGGCGCGTCGCCAAGGTGAGCGCGCGACCGAGCAGCGGCAGCGCGCCCTTGAACGACGCGAGGTGCTCGGGCGAGTTGGCGACGCGGCGAAATTCCGAGCTTTGCTCGAAGCCGAACAGTGCGCCCCACGCCTCGCTCTGCAGGAAGCGCGAGCGCTGGAAGCTGTAGCTGAGACCGAGCATGTAGCCCTGCCGAAAGTCGCGCCGCACCCCCAGCTCGCCGCCCACGGTCGCGATCGGCACGGCCGCGTTTTCGTAGCGGAGGGGGCTACGCTCGACGCCTTCGCCGGCGGTGGTGATGAGGTCCTTGGCGTAGTTGCAGAACAGGGAAGCGCTGCCGGAGATGGTGGGGGAGAAGCGGTGAGCGTGCTCTGCTTCGACCGAGTAGATGCTCTCTGGACCCACGTCTGGGCTTTGCACCTGCGTAAAGCCTCCGTCGTTGTAGTAGAGCTCGTACACGCTGGGCGCGCGGAAGGCCTTGCCGAACATCAGCTTGGTGTTGCCGGCGGCGTACGGCTTGCCCACCACGGCTAGGCGAGGGTTGAGCGAGCGCCCGAACGTGGAATACGCATCGAGCCGCGCGCCCGCCGAGACATGCACCCGGTCGCTCGGTCGAACGTCCAGGAGCGCGTAGGCCGCGCCGACCTGGAATGGCCGCGAGTCGTCGAGGAAGCTGCCGCTCTCGTCGCGTGCGCGTTGCTGCACACGAAAGTGCACCTGGCCCTCGCCGCCAACCGTGAGCTTGAAGACGGAAGATGGCTGGAGCTCGACGCGCTGCTCCAAGCCGACCCAGTTGCCGCGGAAAGTGTCCCGCTCCAATCCGCCGTCCTCGGGGAGACGCCCGAAGCTGCCATCGAAGCGGTAATGATTGGCGTGCAGGCGTGTGAGCGTGCGAACGGTTTCGCCCCAGCTCGGCTCGGCGCGCAGCTCGAATGAGCCGCGCGAGTCGGTTTGCGCGGTGCGTGGGTCACCGACGACCGAGTCGTACTCGCCCGTGGGGAGCCGCTTGTGATGAGTCTGCAAGAACCACGCAGCGCTGAGCCAGCGTCGCTGGTAACGGCCTTCTACGGTTCCCGCCTCGAAGCCGTCCGCGTCGCGGGCGCTTTGCCCGAGCTCCGGGAAGTAGAAGTTGCGCCCGCTGCTCCGCGCGATCGCGGCGCTCGTCCATAGGCTTGCGTCTGGGCCGAGCGGCACGTTCGCGCGCACGCGTCCGCGGGCCACGCCGCTCTCCACCGTAGAGAGGCCGAGCTCACCGCCGCGCTGCGTCGGTTTGCGCGTGACGAGGTTGATGACGCCGGAAAAGGCGTTCGTTCCGTACAGCACGGAGCCAGGGCCGCGCACGACCTCGATGCGCTCCACGTCTTCGAGCCCGACCCGCGCGTCGTAGCCGACGTAGGAAGAGCCGAGCCAGTTGTCATTCATGGGGTGGCCGTCGACCAGGACCAGCACCGTATTTCCGTAGCCGCCGAGTCGCCCCAAGCCGCGAAACCCGAGGGCCTGGTAGCTGCGGTCGTTCCACCCGTAAACGCCTGGGACCCCGCGCAGCGCCTCGCTGATGGTCGGATAGCGCAGCGCCGCGAGCTCGCGGCGGGAGATGATACTGACGGAGCTGGGCGCGTCGTCCACGTTCTCCGTGGAGCGCGACGCCGCCGTCACCTCCTCGGCTTGGGTGAGCGCGACGTCGACGCGGGTTTGACGACCGTCTGCGACCAGCACGTCGCGCGCCACGCTCTTGAAGCCACCGAGTGAGACCTGCAGTCGGTGCGGGCCCACCGGCGCGCTGAGCACGAGAGGCGTGAATCCGCGCGGCTGTCCGTCCAGCTCCACGAGCGCGCCGGGCTCGTCCGTGCTGACCACGAGAGAGCCGGTGAGCGGCGCGAGCTCGGGACGCAGGTGCACGGCCCGGCTTCTGTCCACGCTCACCTCGAGCTCGCTCGGGCCATAGCCAGGGCGCTCCAAATACAAACGGTGGCGGCCTTCGGCCAAAGCCAGCTCGCAAGGCGCGGTACAGCTCACGGGCGCGGCGGCGTCGTCGACGCGCACGGCGGCGCCGCGCGCGGTTTCGGCGATGCGGACGCGGCCCAGGATTGGTTCGAGGCGGACCGTGAGGCGGCGACTCTGTCCGGCGCCGATCGCCGGTACCTCACGGCGCGCGGGATGGTAACCGGACAGCTCCACGAGCACGACGTACGCGCCGGGCTTCAGACCCAGAGCGAGCGGCGCGTTCCCGCGTGGGCCCAGATCGCGGCGGTCGACGAACACGGTCGCACCGGGCGGCTCGCTTTCCACTTCGAGCACGGCCACGTTCTGGCGCAGGCTAGCCAGAGCGCGCTCGATGCGAGTGCGCGCGGCCGTCTCCGTCTCCTCCGTGAGCGCGAGCGTGAAGTAGCGGTAAGCCTCGGCGAACGCCTTCAGCTCTTCGTAGCAGCGCGCCACGTTGTACGTGACGTTCCGGTTGGGAACGAGCCGATTCGAGGTCAGAAACTGCTCGAGCGCGCCCTTGTAGTCGCCGCGCTGGTACGCCTCCGCACCCAGTCGGAAGCGCAGGTCGGCTTCGTCCGCCAGATTGTCGGCGCGCGCAGGCGCGGCCGTACCGCCGACAGCAGCCAGGAAAAGCAGACAGAGGAGCCGACGCATCGCGGGTTCAGCGCTCGAGGCGGATGTCGCTGGGAGGCTTTTCGGCGGGCGGCGGATGCTTGGCCGGGGGCGGCGCGACATGGCGCGGCTTCGGCGTCGCCGTCCGTTCGGGCGCTGCGCTCGAGCTCGGCGTGGCGTCTGCGCTCGGCGCCTCCTCGGTGGGCGCCGCCGGTCCGGCCGCGGGCGACAACGTCGCCAGGACGTGGACGGCGCCGCGCGCGGCGCCCTGCCGGACCACGTACGGCTGGTAGCCGGGCTTTTCCACGACGAACACGCGCGGCGTCGCTCCCTCCGGGAGGCTGAGGTCGAGCGCGAGCGGCGTCGCGCCGAGCCGCGCGCTGCCTTCGCTCACGGAGGCACCGGGCGGCTCCGAGTCGATCGACAGCACGAAGGGCGCCTCGGCGGGAGTGAGCGGCGCGCTCGGCGCCTCCCCTTCGGCGCTGGCAGAGGTGCGGGCTCCGCGCGGCTGCGCCGACCACCAAACGGCTCCCGCCAACAGCAAGCCGAGCAGCGCGGCCGGCGCGAGGTAACGCGACAGTTTGCTGCGCGCGGCGCGTAGCTCACGCACCTCGATACGTGAGTCCGACGCGGAGAGCGCAGAGTGCGTGTTCTCTGCCGCCAGGCTCACCCGAGACGGCAACCGCGCCGACTGCATCGTGCCATCTGCGCCGTGTAGAGTTGGCTCGGGACCGGACGGCATTTCCACCGTCCGGTCGTCGTTCGGCACGGCGGGGGTTGGGCTTTTGACCTTGGCGCCAGATGCGAGACGCGCCTGCGAGCTGTAGATCAACGCCTGCGGGCCGCTGCCCGACGCGGATGCGCGCACGCCGAGCGGCGACAGCGCCGCGGCGAGCTCGGCGACGCTTTGATAGCGCTTGGCGACGTCCTTCTGCAGGCACCGCTCGATGATGGTTTCCAGCGCGGGGCTCACGTCCGGCCGGAGCGTGCGCACCGGCAACGGTGGATCCGCGACGATCGCCGCGCACACGCCGGGGAAGGACTCGCCCTGAAAGACGGGCGCATTGGTGAGCAGCTCCTGCAAAATGATGCCGAGCGCCCAGACATCCGAGCGCCCGTCGACGCGCCTCGCGTCGCGGATTTGCTCCGGCGACATGTAGTTGGGCGAACCCATCAGCGTGCGAGTATTGGTGAACGTCGGCAGGCGCTCTCCGGAGCCCGGATCCGTGAGCTGCTTGGAAATGCCGAAGTCCAGCACTTTGAGGAGCGGCAAGCCGTCGCTGCGCCTCGTAACGAACAAGTTCGAAGGCTTGAGGTCGCGGTGGACGATGCCCATCTCGTGGGCCTCCGCCACGCCCGCGCAGGCTTGCAGCACGTAGTCGGCGGCCTCCGCTTCCGGCAACTGTCCGCGCTGCTCCTGCAGCGTGCCGAGATCGACGCCGACCAGCAGCTCCATGACCATGAACGGTAAGCCGCCCTCCAGCTGGCCCACGTCGTAGATGCGCACGACATGGTCGCTCTGCAGGCGCGCCGCGGCTTGCGCTTCGTTCAAGAAGCGAGCGATCGCCTCGTCACGCCGATCTTCGTCCGCCGGCACCGTGAGCAGTTTGATCGCGACCGCTTGCCCGAGCTGTACGTGACGCGCCGCCACCACCACGCCCATGCCGCCGCGCCCGACCACCCTCTCGACGCGGTACTTCTGCGCCAACACGTCGCCCACGGCAGGGAGTGATCCCCCCAGGCTCTTGGCAGCGTCTCCCGACATCCGATTGCGTGCTCCGAACCGGGCAGAGTAGCCGACCTTTAGGGTCTTTCGCCGCGTTTTCGTCGCCCTGAAGAAAGGCTCACCGCTCGGCCGCGACTCGCCCGGCGGTAGCCTCGGGTTGCTACGCGCTTCCGTCGGCGCGCCGGGCGGCGGGCCGGGTAGCTTTTGCCCCCCTAACCGGACGCGACGCCGCGGGGGAGCCGCAGCTCGAAGCACGTGCCGCCCTCGGCCTCGTTTCGAAACGCGACGCTGCCGCGGTGCGCCAACGCGACGCTGTGCACGATCGCCAGCCCCAGACCGGTGCCGTCTCGCTCGGCATCCGTGGTGAAGAAGCGTTCGAAGACGCGCGGCGCGTGTTCCGGCGCGATGCCGGGCCCCCGATCCGTGACGCGAATCACCAAGTTGTCGTCCGGCTCCGGCCCGCTCACCACGACCCGGACCGGCTCGCCCTCGGGCGAAAAACGCTGCGCGTTGTCCAAAAGGTTGAGCAACGCCGTTTCCAGATCCGCGGCGCGTGCCAGCACGAAGCTGCTCGTCGCTTCGTAGCGGGCCAAGATCGGCGTCGTCGGCCCCTCCGATCGCGCTACGGCGCGGGCCACCACCTCGCGCAGATCCACCACTTGAAGCGGCTGCTCGGAGGCGTCGATGCGGCTCAGCTCGAGGAGCCGTGAGACGAGTCGCGCGAGCCGTCCCGCGTCCAGCTTGATGTTGTCGAGAAAGCGCCGCCGGGCCTCGGGGTCATCGTCGGCGCCCTCTTCGAGCAGCTCGGCCGCGCCGCGGATCGACGTGAGCGGCGATTTGAACTCGTGGGCGACGTCCGCGGCGAACTGCGAAATGTAGCGCTGGCGCTCCTCCAATCGCCGCGTCATGCGGTCGAACTCGCGCGCCAACACGCCTATTTCGCCGCCACCCCCGAGCGGCACGGCCACGCCCGCGTCGCCCGCGCTGATGCGCCGCGCGGCGCGGGCCAGCCGCTCCAGGGGCTGGGAAATGGTGAGCGACAGCGTGACCGTGACGGCGGCGGTGAGCACCAGCGTGAGCGCGAACACCGCGATGAGCCCGGTGCGGACGCGGTGCATCTCCACCAATACTGGCTGCGTGGAGCGAGTGACGTAGACCGCGGCCACGACTTGCCCCTCGTGCCGCACTGGCTCGGCGAGGAACAGGTACACCGCCTGCGGCCGACGCGCATAGCGGGTTGCGGTCGCCCGAGAGCCGCCGAGCGCGGTCACGACCTCGCGGCGCTCTGCAACCGGAGCCTCGGGCTCAGCCCGCACCGGCAGCTCCACGTCGCTCGCGCTGAACGTGCGGTCCCGGGCCAGGAGCGGAGTCTCGCTTTCTTTCCCCTCGGGCGGGCCGTGACGGTGAGAGTCGGCGACCACCCCTACTTCTGGCAAAATCAGGCGGATCCGCGTGCGAGTCCGGCGCGCAGCGCGCTCCAACAGCTGCTCGGTGACCGCGCCGAACGGCTCTTCGTCGCGCGAAAGCTCGCTCTCCAGCAAGCTTCCGACCAGCGTCGCCTGGTTGACCATGTCGCGCTCGAGCCCGTCCAAGAGCTGCCGTTCGTAAACGCGTGCCAGCTCCAAGCCGAGCAGGGGCACGAGCACGACGATGAGGTTGACGGCCAGGAGCCGAAAGCGAATCCGCCCTAGAAATCCGAGCGGAGAGCTCAGGTGCCGCTCGCTTTGTAGCCCACGCCGTGTACGGTCGCGATCGGGTCGCCCCCGTGCTCGCGAAACTTCGCGCGGATGCGGCGCACGTGGGTGTCCAGGGTGCGCTCGGTGACGTGGATGTCCGTGCTGTAGGCGCGCTCCAGGAGCTGGGCGCGGCTCAGCACCACGCCGGGCCGGTCGTAGAGCGCTGAAAGCACCAAGAGCTCCGTGGCCGTGAGCGGCACCAGGTTACCGTCCCAGCGCACGCTGAACCGCTCGGGATCGATCTCGAGCTTGCCCGCGCACAGCACGCGCGTCGTCTTGGCCCCCACGCCCGCGTGCGTGCGTTGCTCCTCCGCAGCCTCGAACCGGCGCAGCACCGCGCGCACTCGGGCCACGAGCTCGCGCGGCGAGAAGGGCTTGACCAAGTAGTCGTCGCCCCCCAGCTCCAGCCCCACGATGCGATCGACCTCGTCGGCGCGCGCGGAAAGGAACAAGACCGGCGTCGAGCTCTGCGCGCGGATGCGCTTGCACAGCTCCAAGCCGTCGATGCCGGGCAGTCCAATGTCGAGCACGACCAAGTCCGCGGGATCGGCCCGCAAGAGCTCGAGCGCGGGCTCGCCTTCGCTCAGAGCGGTTACGCGGTAGCCCGCCTTCACGAGCGCGTACTCGACGACCTCGCGGATCCGCTTCTCGTCGTCAACCAGCAGGATGTGCTTGGTCAGGGCCATGGCTCAGGTAAGGCTCCGAGGTTAGCGGTGCTTGCAGCGCGCTGCCCAGTACCTCGACGCGCGCCCACACTTCGCTCACGATATCCCCCACATCTCCGCTGGATGTGCCGCCCTGTCCCTCGCCGCTGAAGCGCAGAAGGACCAGCTGCGTGCGCAGAGCGGCGGCGAGCTCGCCCAGCTCCCGCAGGGTTTCTTGGTCGCGTCGTCGCAAAAGCTCGAGCTGTCGGACGTTGTCCAAGTGCAGGCGGGCAGGGGTGAGGCTGCGCTCCGTTGCGCCCTCCCGTGAGAGCTCGGCCATGCGCTGCTCGGCCGCGCTCGCGCTGAACTGCGGCTGCGCGAGCAACCGCGCCAGCTCCAGGTGGCGCTCGGCGGCGCGCTCCAGCTCGGCCAGCATCCGCAGCGCGGCCTCACGCGGCAACAGCGGCTCCAGAGAGCTGCCGACGACGGCTTCGTGTGCCTCCCAAATCGCCGCGCGCGTCGCGTCGCTCGTGTCGGGGCGCGTCGGCGCGCGCCGGGCCCGCAGCGCGATGGGTAGCCATAGCGGCCACAGCGGCAGGGATAGCGCCGCCCCGAGCACGGCGCGTACACCCCGCCCCGGCGAGCCGCGGTACACGACCGTCGCGCTGGCGACGCCGGCCGCGCCGTAGAGCACGAGCAAGTCCCCCAGGGTCATTCGGACCGCTCCACGTTGGCGGTGACGCGCTCGTACACTCCCAAGGAAGACCGCGAGCTTACGTACACCGCGTCCGCGAAGCTGCTCTCTTTATGGCGCAGGAGCGGCACGCTCAGTTGCGACGGCCGGCCGATGAACGGACGCAGCATCCAAGCGGACTGTGCCCCCGTTGGCAGCAGCACCGCCGCGCAGCACAGCAAAACGCCCACTCCGCGCGCGTCCTTGCCGAGGCCGCTCGCCATGACGCGCAACGCGGAGAGGCCCGCGACTCCATAGCAGCCGACCGCGAGCAGCACGCTGCCGTGGTAGCCGAGCCCGCGATCCACGGCAAACCACACCGCTGGCGCGAACGCCAACAGGACCAATGAAGCGCGCGCTGCCGCCGACAGGGAAAGGCCGACCATGCCCGCGAAGTCCAGCTCTCGACCGAGCGCGCGAGCGATCGCCGTGAACGCGGGCGCGCACAGGCAAAGCGTGCCCAGCATCGCGAGCGGGAGCTTGGCGGCCGCGTAGCCGAGCTGCACGCCGCCGCGCGGTGCGCCGAGCACGGCTCCGAACGCGCCCGCCCCGAGCATGAGCGAAAGGAGCGCGGCGAGCACGAGCGGGCGCAGATCTTCGCGCCGCTGCACGCGCGCGGCCACGCTCTGCGGGGAGCGCAAGAGCTCGTCGAGCATCGCAAGGAGGGAGGTCGTCACTTGTCCCCTCCGAGCAGCGGCAGCCAGGCGTACCAAGCGCGGGCCGAAAGGGCGCAAGCGAGCACCATGAATACCGCGACCGAGCCGAAAACGCGGGTCCGGAGCACGAGCTTCGCGCCGGCCACCAACTGGTGCAGGTCCGAAAGCAACGTCCACATGCCGATACTGCCCGCGAGCGCGAGCCCTGCGCCGCTCATCCACGCGGCGGCGGCGGCCGACTCGATGCTCACGACCAGCATGGCCATGGCCGGCGCGAGACCGGCGAGCACCAGCCCGGCGCCGTGGGTGGCACGCGCGACCGCGCTGAGCATCTGCGTCGCGCGCAAGGGGGCGTCGAGCAAGGATAGCCGCACGAAGAGCGAAGGCGCGACGACGCCCGCGACGACGAGCAGCCCGAGCGGCGCGCCCGCCGCGTGGCGCAGCAGCTCGAACCCTCCGCCCCGGGCTCCAAGCGCCAAGCCGAAGAGCGCAGACAGTCCGAGCCCCGTTGCCAGCCGGTTCAAGTCTCGTCGAACGCTGACTTCGCTGAGAGCGCTCGGCTCGCGCTCGCCGAGCCCGAGCCCGAGCGCTCCACCTTCGAAAACCTGGGATTCGTAGCTCACGTTGCCTCCTCCGCGCCGCGCTCGTTCGAGATGAGCGAGCAGCTCGGCGTCGATGAAGCCCAGGCTAAGGTAGTCGTCTGGCACTCGTTCGGAGCTGCCAAGGCGATTCGTGAGAGAAAATGTGGCCGAGTTGTGGCGACGTGCTCAGTCCGGCGCGCCGCACGCCAGCCACTGGCCCAGCTTTTCCCGCTCCGACGTGGGTACCGTGCGTCCTTGCGGCATGAACGTGTTCACGCCCATCGGCCCCGCCGCCGCCACGGCGTCGATGCGGCTCGCGTTATCTCGAATCTGCTCCACCGTGACGAACTTGGGCGACTGAGGGCCGCCCGCGCCATGGCACGCGAGGCAGTTCTCTTGAAAGAACACCTGCCCGAAGTTGTCGTAAGTGAGCGACGAGTCGTCGGGGCACGCGGTGCCGGTAGTCTCCGCCGGGTCGTCGCTGCCGCAGGCGCCCAGCACTACGGTGGCCAGGGCGATGCTGGCGGCCACAACTGCTTCACGTATTGTCATGCTCTCCCGATCCCTGTTTCACGCGTACGAGCGTAGTCGTTCCGTAGTTTCGACGAGCGTGGTTGCGTTCACGTTCGACAGCCGAGGATGCTTTTCTGCTAGCCAGCGCGCCGCCAACGGCACGCCGTTGAAGTACTGCATCGGGAACGAAGGACGCGCGAGAAAAGACAAACCGGTCATGATCGGTCGGACGATCCACGCTGAGTCGCCCTGAATGGCGGTGGCGTAAACACGAATGTGTCCAGAATGTTTTTCCAGCAGCGCCACGATTTTCTGGCGTGCCACGAGGTTCGGCGGGCGACTCAGGGCCTCGACGACGGCGAAATACGCGAAGCCGCCCTGACACTGCTGGATGGCTCGCGCGAACGCGACGTCCAGCTCGTCGAGCGCTTCCACGGTCGTCACGGATGGCCAAATCGAAATCACGACGCTGCCGACCAGCCCCACCGTAACCGCAGGGTGTCGCACCAGCACTTGGAGCTCGCCCCCGCTCGTCGGCGGCTCACTCGGCGTGTCGCTCCGTTCGAGCGTGAAGGTGGGGGGAGCGGCGACGAGCAGCCGCGTCAAGCGCTTGATGGCCGAGCTCAGGCGTTTGCGCACCGTCTTCCGGTCCGCATCGACCAGCTCGGCCATGTCTTGGAGCGGCAGGTTGCCGAGCTCGTGCAGGGCCACCAAGTCGCGCGAGCGCTCGTCCAGCTGCGACAGGGCGCGGTGCAAACGCTCGGCTCGCTCGCCCTGCTCGAGTGCCTTCTCGCTGGAGAGCGTTTCGTCCGGCGCTTCGGGCGGTTCGCCGCTCGCGACCTCTCGCCGCCGGTGGGCGCGGCGCCGCTCACCGGCGGCCACGCGCCGGCACACTTCGCGCAGCCACGGATCGAACGGCTTGATGTGGCCGAGGATGTCGCGCTTACCGTGCAAGACGAGGAACACCTCCTGCACGAGGTCGTCCAAGTCTTGTGTGCTCGCGCCGAAATGCTGCAGATGCCGCCGGGCGGCGGCTGAGTGGGCGGCATAGAGCACGGCCAGGCTGAAGTCGCCCGCGCGACCCGAAGCGCGGCTACTGGAAGTCTTTCCACCTAAAGCCACGGAACCGTCGGGCGATACGTACGTAGGAATTCGACACGGCGCACGTCGATTTACTCCCCAGGCCGAGAGGCCGCACGCATTTCCGGGGGTGGGGGTCGGTGTTTCCAGTCGCAGCGTAGGCACGGGCCGGCGCTCACGACTTGTGGCGCATCTACACCGGGAACCCCTAGCCGGTATGTGGGCTGCGTGGTAGACGCGGCCCGCGCGTCCGCTCAGGGCGCGGCTTTCTCGCGCCGGCGGCCTACGCCGCCTCTAGAGCTTTAAGGACACGCACAGCACATGACGACGACGAGCAGCACGGCCAGCGGCAAGGGCAAAGTCATCCAGGTGATCGGTCCGGTGGTGGACGTGGAGTTTCCCCCCGGCAAACTGCCCAAGATCCTGAACGCGCTCACGGTCAGCAACGCGAGCATCTCGAACGAGAAGGAGAACCTGGTGCTCGAGGTCGCTCAGCACTTGGGCGAGTCCGTGGTGCGCACCATCGCCATGGATGCGACCGAGGGTCTGGTCCGCGGCGTGGAAGTCACGGACACCGGTAGCCCGATCCAGATGCCGGTCGGCCCGGAGGTCCTCGGCCGCATCCTCAACGTCGTCGGCAAGCCGGTGGACGAAGCGGGTCCGGTCAACTCCAAGAAGACGCTGCCGATCCATCGGCCCGCGCCCCTGTTCGTCGATCAGAACACGACGGTGGAAATCTTCGAGACGGGCATCAAGGTCATCGACCTCTTGGCCCCGTACCGCAAGGGCGGGAAAATCGGCCTGTTCGGCGGCGCCGGCGTGGGTAAAACCGTCTTCATTCAGGAGCTCATCAACAACGTCGCCAAGGCGCACGGCGGCGTGAGCTGCTTCGCTGGCGTCGGTGAGCGCACCCGCGAAGGCAACGACTTGTTCCTGGAAATGAAGGAGTCCAAGCTGGAGACGGGCGAGCCCGTGCTCAGCAAGACCGCCCTCATCTTCGGGCAGATGAACGAGCCGCCGGGCGCCCGCGCGCGCGTCGCGCTCTCCGCGCTCACCTGCGCCGAGTACTTTCGCGACGAGGAAGGCCAGGACGTGCTCCTGTTCGTCGACAACATCTTCCGCTTCACTCAGGCCGGCTCGGAAGTGTCCGCGCTCCTCGGTCGTATTCCGAGCGCCGTCGGTTACCAGCCCACGCTCGCCACGGAAATGGGCGCCCTTCAAGAGCGCATCACGTCCACGAACAAGGGCTCCATCACCAGCGTGCAAGCCATCTACGTGCCGGCGGACGACTTGACCGACCCGGCTCCGGCCACCACCTTCGCCCACTTGGACGCGACGACCGTGCTCTCGCGCTCCATCTCGGAGAAGGGCATCTACCCGGCGGTGGATCCGCTGGACTCCACGAGCACCATGCTCGCGCCGGACGTCGTGGGCGACGAGCACTACGCGGTCGCTCGCCAGGTCCAGCAAACGCTGCAGAAGTACAAGGACTTGCAGGACATCATCGCCATCCTCGGTATGGACGAGTTGAGCGAGGACGACCGCGCCATCGTGGCGCGCGCCCGTAAGATCGAGCGTTTCCTGTCTCAGCCGTTCTTCGTGGCCCAGCAGTTCACGGGCCGCGACGGCAAATACGTGCCGCTGAAAGAGTCGGTCGCGGGCTTCAAGGAGATCCTCTCCGGCGCGCTGGACGACCTGCCCGAGCAGGCCTTCTACATGGTCGGCAACATCGAGGAAGCCAAGCAGGCGGCGGCCAAGCTGAAGTCGCAGGCGGCCTGATATGGCGGACACCATCGCGCTCGAGATCGTCACGCCCGACGGGCTGAAGCTCAAGGAGCAGGTGAACGAGCTCACGGCGCCCAGCGTCGAAGGCGAGTTCGGCGTGCTGCCGCAGCACCGGCCCATGCTCGCCGCGCTCGCGACCGGTATCGTCACCTACATCCAAAACGGCAAGACCGAGTCGGTCGCGGTCGGCCCCGGGTTCGTGGAGATCGCGGCCGACAAGGCTCTGCTCCTGACGGATCGCTTCTGCTCCAAGGCAGAGCTGGATCCGGTGCGCGCGCGTCTGGATCTGAAGGAAGCGGACGAGCAGCTCGACCACTTCAAAGGCGATCCGGAGAGCGCGGAGTACGCGGCCCTCGTCGAGCGAGAATCCTGGGCCGCAGCCCAGCTCGAGCTCCACGGCGATCCGCCCCCGCCGCGCATCCGCGTCACCGGCCTCACGACGGTCGAGGATTACTCGAAGACGGCTCGGGCCGAAGGCGACACCGAAGGTGAAGCCGCCGCGCACGTGGAAGACGCCGCTCAAAAGCACTGACCCGGCGCCTCACGCGCCCCCGAACGGCCTGCTCTTCTCGCTCTCGAGGGGGGGAGGCCGTGTTTCTGTTTGGGTCGCCCAGCGGGGCGACCCCGCCCCTCGCGCCGTTGCGCACCACCGTACATCCATCGCCCCGCGGGTCGCGGATCACAGGAGGTGAGAGACGGGAGCGAGATGAGCAAGACTCTGGGCTTCGCGCGGTTCGCGCCAGTTGATTACGGCGCCTTGGGGCGTTCGCTGCGCGGGGCTTACACGCAAGCTGCCGCGCTACCTCGTGCGGGGCGGCAGCGCGAACCCTAAAGCCTTGTCTCGCACAGCTCCCGATCTCCCGAGCTCCCGTGAAATCAGGGGCGCGGATGACCCCGGAGCTCAGCGAGCGACCCAGGGCGACGACAGCGGGCGGGCGGTAGCGCGGGGCCGAAGCGGAGGCGAAGCAGCGACGGGCAGCGTTCGTGCCGGGGCGAGAACAAGTTCGTTGGCCCAGGCTGGACAGGGGCGACTTCGCAACGTTAACTCCGGCCACGATGGAAGGCGCCAAGAGCCCCAAGG
This sequence comes from Polyangiaceae bacterium, assembly GCA_029266615.1. GTDB lineage: Bacteria > Myxococcota_A > Polyangia > Polyangiales > Polyangiaceae > PMG-095. The sequence continues at coordinate 11,164 of JAQSWN010000082.1, read as the reverse complement.
CCATGCTGGAGCGCTACGGGCTGCGGCCGAAGTACAGCTTCGGGCAAAACTTCTTGGCAGACGACCGGTTGTCGGCGCGCATCGCGGAGGCTTGCGCCGCGCAAGGCGGGAGCGTGGTCGAGTTGGGGGCAGGGATGGGGGCGCTCACGCGGCCGCTCCTCGCGAGTGGCGTGAGCTTCGTGCTCGCGGTGGAGCGCGACCGAGACATGGTGCCGGTGCTCGCCCAGGAGCTGGCGAGTGAGGTTGAAGCGGGGCGGCTCGAGATTTTGGAGACCGACGCGAAGACGGTCGATTTCGTCACGGTGCTTGCCGGTAAGCCGAAGCCGCACGTCGTGGCCGGCAACTTGCCGTATCAAATCACGGGGCCGCTGCTCGAGAAAGCGGTGCACGCCGCGCCCAGCATCGAGCGCGCGGTGTTTTTGGTGCAGCTCGAGGTGGCGGATCGGTTGGCGGCGGCGCCCGGCAGCGATTCGTATGGGGCGCTGAGCGTGTTCGCGCAGCGTGCGTTCAAAGTGGAGCGCGCATTCGTCGTGCGGCGCGGCGCATTTTATCCGCAGCCCAACGTGGACTCCGCCGTCGTTACGCTCGTTCCGCTCGGTAGCGGTCCGGAGACGCCCGCGTTCCAGCAGCTCGTGCGCGCGGCGTTCGCGCAGCGTCGAAAACAGCTCCGAAACGCTTGGTCGAGCGTATTTCACGCCCGTTCGGTCTCGCTGGAGGACGCCGCCGCGCGCGCCGGCATCGACCTTTCGGCGCGCGGGGAGACGTTGTCGGTCGCGGAGTTTTCGCGCATGGCGGTGGAGCTTCAGGCGTGAAAGCGAACGCGCTCCGGCTCGCGCTCACCCTCGCGCTGGGCGTCGCTTGCCGTCGCGACGCGCCGAGCGTCGTGAAAGAAGCCGAGTTCGGCGTCTTCTTCGGCGGCCAAGTGCAGGAGCTGAAGGAAATAGAGAAGGAGCTCGACCCGGCGCGGCAACGGCACGGTGTGCGGCTGGTGTTCGATCGCGCTCTCTCGCGCGACGTGAAGGTGACTTGGGAGCTGTCGCTGCCGGCGCCGGAGCGCGGCGGGCCGCGCGCGGCTCAAGTGGGGGAGACGACGGCTCGACCTGGTCAGGCTTCGCTCGACGTGCCGCTCTCGTTTCGACCGCAAGACCCGCTCGGGGTCTGGCACGCGAAGGTAGTGGCCGACGGCGTCGTCGTGATCGACCGCGACTTCACGGTCATCGCGAGGACTCCTCCGCCCAGGGTGGCTCCGAAGCCGCTCCCGCCGCGGGGACCGAGCTCGGCGCGCTGATGCTCAGCGCGACCTCGCGGGAGCCACCGGCGAGGCGTTCCAGCCGAATGCCGAGGCGCTGCAGGCACCGCTCCCCGCGCTCTGCGGCGAGCTTTTGTCGTAGCGTGAAGGCGTCCTTGGCCGCGAGGGCCTTAGGAGATTCGTCCAGCGGGTTGCCGAGGGAGGGCTTCATCAGCAGCCACTTCCAGGTGACGCCGCGGCGCTTGCGCTCCGAAAGCGTCCGCGCCAGCGCGGGGCGAGTCGTCTCCTCGGGCGCGTCCGACCAGACGTAGATGAGGCTCGGTCGGGCTCGTTGGTGCTTCATGCGCTCGAACGCGCGGATGAGCTCCACGTCCACGCGCACGCGCTCCGGGTCCACCCGCGCGGGGGACGACACGCCAAAGGCGGCCAGGTAGCGGCGCAGCGAGCGTTCGCGCGGCGTGGGCGCTTGCGTAATCACCTCCGGAAACGGGGCGCGCTGCCGCAGCTTTTCTGCTCGCCGCGCGATGCGATCCAACTCCGAGGCGTGCACGTGCGCGGACAGCTGCGGATCCAACGGACGCATGTGCTCGATGACCCGCAGCGCCAGCTCCTGCTCGTCCAGCCCGCTCCGATCTGCGTCCATGCAGCCGGTGACGTGGACGAGCTTCTCTATCAGTCGCGTCGCGTGCGCGATGCCACGCTCCGGCTTCTCGAAGCAAAGCGCGCGCGTGCCGACGACGGCGAGCCCCACGCGATCTCCACCCCGACCATGACGGATTGCGACCGCCGCGAGCTCGTCGATCGCGCGGTCCAGCGCGGATTCCCCGGCCGGCCCCGACCAGTGGTCCACGGACGCGTCCAGCACCAGCCACACGACGTCACGCTCGTCACGCTCGTATTCGCGGACGAGCAGCACGCCGCGTCGCGCCGAAGCGCGCCAGGCAATGCGCCGAAAAGGGTCTCCATTTTGGTGCTCGCGCAGCTCGCGCAGCTCCCCGCCTTCGCCACGGAGCCGGCCGGGGCGACCCTCGTTGGCTTGTTGACGGCTGCGGCCGCCGCGCGCCGACCGCACGAGCACGTTGTACGGCGTGGGCAGCACCTCCACCCCGAACGGGTTGGCGAAGGTGAGCGGCACCTCGAATAAGCTCGGACCCGACTCGACCTCCAAGGAGAGCCCGTGGATACCGTGACGCCCCACGCGGAGCCCCTTCACGGTGACGTTCACGCACAGTCGCGTGTTGGCCGGCACTTCGTCGGCTTCTGGCGCTACCTGAACGGAGAGCTCGGGGGCGGCGACGGCGCGCAAGCCGCGGAAGCGTACCGGCGCCGCGTGGCGATTGCGCAGCTCCGCTTGAAGCAACAGCTCTTGGCCGCGCGCGGTGGTGACGCGCCGCACCTCGCCGCGCCACAGCATTTCCAGACCGGCCGCCCGTACCCGGCTCACACCCAAGCGAGTGAGCGCGCGCGCGACCGCGAGCCCCAGCACGAGCGCGCCTCCCCAGGTGACGACTGGCCCCGACTGCAGCAGCAGCCCTCCGAGCACGACGCCCATTCCGGCGATGGCCAGATCAGAGCTTTCGCGCGTGGGGTGGATCTGCACGCGCTAACGATAGTCCGAGTGAGCGGCCCTGGGAACGGCTAGGGTTGTCTATACGGTGCTTCGTTTACGGCGGCTTCGGGCTCGGGTCTGCGCGTGGGGTCTCGCCGCGCTCAGCCTCTCGGGCGGCGCATGGGGGTTCGAAAACTCGGAGCTAGAAGAGCGCGCGGTGGCGCGCGTCCTCGGGGAGGGCGTGAAGCGGGACCCGGCGCCGGCCGGCAAGCGCATCGAGAGCGTGCAGGTGGCGCGCCTGGCCGTGTTCGACGAAGACGACCCGGTTCCGGACTTCGTGAACGTGCTGCATGCCCAAACCCGCGATCCGGTGATCCGGCGCGAGCTGCTGTTCAAAGCGGGCGACGTCTACTCGTCATCTCGGGTGCAGGAGACGATTCGCAACCTGCAGCTCCTCCCGCAGTTCGGCGTGGTCGTGATCGCGGCGCTGCCGGGCTCGACACCGGAGCAGGTGAAGCTCGTCGTGATCGTGCGCGACGTGTGGAGCTTGCGGCTGGCTTACGACTTTCAGGGCACGCTGAAGCGAGACGGACGCCTTCCGCTCGTCATCGGTATGGACCTACCGGTTCCGAAGCCGAGCGTGAATTACCTTTTGATCAATCCGGTCGAGACGAACCTCCTCGGCACCCGCACTCAAGCCGGCGGCATCTTCACCCTCCAGCCTGACCGCTACTCACTCGGCGCGAACGCGCTGCACCCTCGCATCGCCGGCAGCAAGGTGGACGCGTCGGGAGCGGGGCGGGTGTTCGTCAATCTCGACTCGGGCAAGGCGGAAGGCTCCACCGCCACGCTCGCGGTCTATCGCAACCTGATCGCGCTCTCGGACGAGTGGGCCTTCTTGGCGGGCGCCGGTTGGCTCGTGGAGCAGACGCGCGTGTTCTCGGATCGCGTGCCGTTCATCACCCGCTCGGGCGTCCCCCTCGCGTACCACACGAGCATTCAGCGCGGCGGCGCCGAGGTCACACGCTCCTTCGGCCGCGAGCTCAAGATTGACCTGACCACGGGCGTGGAGGTCAATCGCCGCCGCTTCGAAGCGACCCAGCGCCCCGAGGATTCGGACCAAGCTTTCGCGCAGTTCCTTGCGCGGGACGTGCCGGTGAGCGACACCCGGCTCAGCCCTTTCGTGCAGATTGAACATCGGACGTCGCGTTTCTTGGCGACGCGCGACGTCGAGACGCTCGCGCTTCAAGAGTCGTTCGGTCTCCGGCAAGTTGCGGCGCTGCGCCTGTACCCGGCTCTGCGCAGCGTCGGCTCGTCGCGCGATCTGCTCGGCGCGGTCGCGTGGGTCGGGTACACGCTGCCGTGGCAAGACGGCTTCGTTCGTGGCGTCGCTAACTCGAGCATCGAGGCCGCCGGCGACGCCAAGCATCAAGCGAGCGCACAAGGCGCGCTGCGGGTCGTCACGCCCAGTTTCGGCTTTGGGCGCGTGGTGGTGGACGGCGTGCTCGCGAGCATTTACGAAAACTACTTGAACCGCCGGCTCGCGCTCGGCGGCGACACGCGCCCCCGCGGCTACCGCAGCGCTTCGATGCGCGGCAGCAGCGCCTTCGCGGCGACGGCCGAGCTCCGCACGAAATCGATCAACGTGCTCTCCGCCCGGATCGGGGTAGCCGCGTTCTATGACGTCGGCGGCGTCGACGAGAGCGTGCCGGAGATCCGCCTCAAGCAGTCCCTCGGGTTCGGGGTCCGGGTGCTGCTTCCCCAATTCAACCGCCAGGCTTTTCGGGTGGATTGGGCGGCGCCGCTCACGGCGCCGGATGGCTTTCGGAGCGCCCAGCCGCTTCCCGGCGCCGTGTATTTCACCTTCGGCCAGGCCTTCGACAACCCCACCATGAGGCTCCCGACCATTCTCGGATCGGACACGACTTTGCTCGAGGTCGCGCCGTAGCTCAGACTACGGGGTGGCCGATAGCAGCACCCTGGCTCGCGTGCCGCCACACCTGCGGCACCTCATCGTGCAGCAAGACTACGCGCGTTACACGGCCGTGGACCAGGCCGTGTGGCGCTTCGTGCTGCTGCAAGCGCATGCTCGGCTCAAGAGCGCGGCGCACGCGGCCTACGGCAACGGCCTCGCCCAAACCGGCATTTCGGCAGAGCACATCCCGCGCATCGCGGAGATGGACGCGCACCTCGCGCCGTTTGGATGGGGCGCGGTATGCGTGGACGGCTTCATCCCGCCGCGCGCGTTTCAGGAGCTGCAGTCGCTTTCGATCTTGCCCATCGCGGCGGACATGCGCACGGCCGAGCACCTCGTTTACACGCCCGCTCCCGACATCATCCACGAAGCCGCGGGTCACGCGCCCATCCTACCGGACCCCGTGTACGCGGCATACTTGAGGCGCGTCGGGGCGGCGGGAGCGCGCGCGTTCACGTTGCCGGAAGACACCGCCATCGACCGCGCCATCTACGCGCTCTCGGAGATCAAAGAGCAGCCGTCGGCGACTCCCGAGCAGGTCGCACGCGCCGAGCAGGTCCTCTTGGAGGCGCGGAGCGGCTTGAGGCGCGTGAGCGAGGCCGCGCGCCTCTCCCGCCTTTATTGGTGGACGGCTGAGTACGGCCTCGTCGGCACGCCGCGCAGTTACAAGCTGTACGGCGCAGGCCTCCTCTCTTCCCTTTGGGAGAGCAACGCCTGCCACGACCCCAAGGTCGGAAAGCTGGTCCTGAGCGCGCTGTGCGCGGACGTGGACTACGACGTGACGCGGCCGCAGCCGCAGCTCTTCGTTACGCCGAGCTTCGAGGACTTGCACCAAGTGCTGGACCAAGTCGTGCGGGAGCTGCCCTCGGCGCGGAGCGGGGAGGCGGCGCTGGCGGAGGCGGTCGCCGCGGGCGAAGTGGCTACAATCACTCTCCAGGGTGGAGTAGAGCTTCACGGCGTGGTCGAGTCGCGTCGCGTCGCTGCCGGTCGGACGACGTTGCTGGTCATCGCCGATGGTCGAGCGCAAAGTGCCGCCTTCCGCGCCCGTGGGCCACGCGTTTTCGCGCTGCTCGGGGACTCTCGGGCCGCGCTTGCCCACCTCCGGCCGGGGCGGGTCTCGCTTTTACTCGCACACGGCGCTTCGCTCACCGGGGAGCTCGCGGAGGCCGCCGCGGCCGCGCAGGGCGCCGGCATCTTGGTGATGAGGCGCGGCACGCTCAGTGCCGGCGCGGAGCTCTCCACGGAGCTCGCCGACGGGGACATCGTCGTCCTTTCGGACGGCGCCCTGGGCGCGCACGCCGGCGCGCCATCGGATTTCTTCCCCGAGACCGAGTTGCCGCGCACCCAGGTCCCCAAGGCCCACACCGTGCCTCCGCGCGAGCAGGGGCTGCTCGCCCTCTACGAGCGGGCACTCACGGCGCTGCGCTCGGCGCTCGGCTCCGAGGTCGTACCGGTCTTCGAGAGGGTGCACCGCGAGCTTGGGCAAAGCTACCCGCACGACTGGCTCTTGCGCTGGAATCTGCTGGAGAGCCTGCAGAAGCTCGGCGCCGGAAGCAGCCTCGACGAAGAGCTACGGCGAGAGCTGGAGGAGCTCGAGGTGCACTATGACTACCGTCAACCGATCGCGTCGGGCCTCGCGTACCTCCGCCGAGTGGCAGCGCGCTGAAAGCCCGCTGCGGGCACCGCGCCGATGACCTTCGGCGAACACGTCGCCTCGCGCTCCGTCCCCGTGCGCCCCATGTCCGGTTCGCGGAGGCTTCGTTCCAGACAACGCAGGCACCTCCTGCAGCGTCGCTTCAAAGTTGATGCCATCTCACCCGCGCTGCACTAAGGCCTGACCGGTCATGAAAGTGCTGGTGACTGGCGGTGCCGGGCGTCTCGGGTCGGTTGTCTGTAAAGAGCTCTTACGTATCGGCCACGATGTACTCGCGACGGATCAGCGGTTCTTGGCCGGGCTGAGCGTCCCCCAGCGACTAGCGGATTTGTGCGACGCGCACGCTGTCTATCCCCTGCTGGAAGGCTGCGAAGCGGTGGTGCACCTCGGTAACATTCCCAACCTGAGCCTTGGGCCGTCCCCCCAAGTCGTGCTCAGCCGCAACGCCGCGATGAACACGAACGTGTTCCGCGCCGCGGTGGATCTGGGCGTTCGCCGCATCGTCTTCGCAAGCTCCATCCAAGCGATGATTCGCTTGGAGGAGGGCCGCAGTGCGGACACGCCGCCGCGTATTCCGTACTTTCCTCTCGACGGCGAAGCGCCCGCTGACCCTGGTAATAACTTCTACGGGTTATCGAAGGAGTTCGGTGAACGAACGTTGCGCGTGCTGAGCGAGCGCTTCCCAGAGTTGGTTTGTACCGCTCTTCGGTTCCCGCTGCTGGTCGGCGCGTGGTTCTACGAGCGCGCGGCGCTGCCGCTGCCCACGAGCGCGTTGAACTTCTCGGAGGCACTCACGTACTTGGATTTCAGCGACGCGGCGCGCCTCGTGGGCCTGGTGCTCGACCGGCAGGGGCCCGGCTACCACCAGTACTTTCCCGCTCAGGCGATAAACCTAGAGGGTTACACGGCGGGGCGCGTACTGTCTGAGTTCTTTCCCCACATCCCGCGGCGTCTACCGCCGGAGCAAATCGAAACCCTCGTGGATCGCTCGGCGCTGGAGCAAGACTTCGGATTTCGTCCCGCGCCCCCCCTGACGGTTCGCGTGGCGCAGCGCTAGGAACGCGAAGACCTTCAGGGCCTGCTCGCTGGTTGAGCAACATCCATGAAATGAACATCGCATTGTTGGGTGGCGGAGGTTTTCTGACTGGACGGTCAGAATCTGAGCTGCTACCTCTTGAAGCACGCTGACTGGACGGTCAGCGGTTAATCTCCCCACTTTTCTGTTTAGACGTACGATGGCAACGACAGACGTGCTTACGGACGTGCTGGAGACGGTTCGGGTGGGCGCTGCCTGTTACGGGCGCGTCGAGGCCGCCGCCCCCTGGGGAATCGGCGTGGAGGCGGACGAAGAGGACGCCAAGTTCCACGTCATCCTCGCCGGCGAATGCTGGCTGGACGTGGCCGGTCAGGATCCCATCCACCTGCAGGGCGGCGATCTCGTCGCGCTGCCGCATGGTCACGCGCACGCGCTGCGCGACGTGCCAACGTCGCCAATCCGCCCGCTGAGCGAGCTCATCACGGACGGCCCGTGCAAGTGTCAGGCGTCCATCAGCACGGGCGGGGACGGCGCGGCCGTGACCCTCGTTACCGGCTCCTTCCATTTCGAAGACCGCCGGAACAACCCGCTCCTCTCCGTGCTGCCGCCCGTCATCGTCCTGCCGGGGGAAATGAGCCGCAACGTGCACTGGCTCGAGCCGACGTTGAAGTTCATCGCCTGTGAAGCCGCGTCCGGTCGCCCCGGCGCCCAAACCGTGGTGAGCCGGTTGGCGGACGTGCTCTTCATCCAGATCGTGCGCGGCTACCTCGCGTCGCTCCCGCCCGGAGCCAGCGGCTGGCTCGGCGCACTGGGGGACGCGCAGATCGGCCAAGCGCTGGGCCTCATCCATCAAAGCCCCGAGCTGGATTGGACGGTCCAGTCTCTCGCCGCCAAAGTAGCCATGTCGCGCTCGGCGTTTGCGTCGCGCTTCGCGCGCCTCGTAGGGGAGCCGCCCCTCGCGTACGTGACGCGCTGGCGGATGCAGAAGGCCGCCGGTTTGCTGCGCCAGAGCAGCGCCACCTTGGCGGAGATCGCCGAGCGCGTGGGTTACGACTCGGAGGCCGCTTTCTCCAAGGCCTTCAAGCGCGCCGTCGGCAGCGCTCCCGGCGCCTACCGCCGCGCCGCTAAAGCCACCGTCATCGCTGACGCCGCTTAGGTCCTGAGCTGTGCTCGGCACCTTCGCCTTGGGCGATCCGAGATTCACAGGGAGGTCGGAAGCGCGGGAGCACTGCGGCGGTTGATGGTTCGCCCCGCCTGCGGCGGGCACGAGGAATCGCGAAATCTCGCGGCCTCGTAGCGTCGACCTGATGGATCGCGATTGCCCCCAAGGACACGCCGGTCGAGGGCGGCAGCGCGAATCCCGAAATTCTCGTGGCTGCTCGCAGCACTCCCGAGCTCTCGATCTCCCTGTGAATCTCGAGCTTCGTCGGGTCTATCCGGTCGCGCTTCGAGTCGGGTGGTGGGAACCGGAGCCGGGACGGCGTTCGTGCCGGCGAGAGACCGGGTTCGTTGGCCCCACCCTTGAGGAGCGAAGAATGTCGGGCCGCCTTAGCGGGCCGCGCGGCGGTACGGGACCTTTGCGGTCGCTTCTTCGATGATGGCGGCGCGGGCTTTGGGGTCGCTCTCCAGCTCGGGCACGAGGATGAGACGGTGAGCGAGCACGGGGCCGGCCAAGAACCGCAGGTCGTCCGGGGTGACGAAGGGACGACCCGCGAGGACGGCGACCGACTTGGCCGCGCGCAACAAGCCGAGCGTGGCGCGAGGGGAGGCGCCGAGGACCACCCGGGGATGGGCGCGCGTGAAGCCGGTGAGCCCGACCGCGTACTCGAACAAGTCATCCTCCACGTGGATGCGCGCGGCGATGGATTGCAGCTGCAGCACGTCGGTCGGGTTGAGGACGACTCCGACCGGCGGCGGCGCGATGCCGTGAGTACGGAGCATCGCTACTTCGTCCCGCGCGGTGGGGTAGCCCATCGACACGCGGATGAGGAAGCGGTCGATCTGCGCTTCGGGCAGAGGGTACGTGCCCTCCAAATCCACCGGGTTCTGCGTCGCCAAGACGAAGAACGGATCCGGCAGCTCGAAGCGATCGCCTTCGATCGTGACTTGCCGCTCCTGCATCGCTTCCAGCAAGGCGGACTGAGTCTTCGCGGGGGCGCGGTTGATCTCGTCCGCGAGCAGCACGTTGGCGAAAATGGGCCCCGCGCGCAGCGTGAACGTGCCTTCGCGCGGAGTCAGCACGTACGTGCCGGTGATGTCCGCGGGGAGCAGATCCGGCGTGAACTGCACGCGGCGAATCGAGCTGCCGAGGGCGAGCGCGAAGGATTTGACGAGCGTTGTCTTGGCGATGCCGGGCACGCCCTCGAGCAGCACGTGCCCACGCGAAAGTAGCGCGACCGTGAGCAAGTCCACCGCCGCCGTGTCCCCGATGTAAACGCGAGAAACCTGGCGCTTGAGCTCCGAAAGGCGCTCGCGCGCGGCCTCGATTTCGGTCACTTGAAGTGCGTGCATCAGCCGACCCCGACACGCTGCTCGATTTCAAGGACGGCCGCCATCACCTTTTTTCGAAGGAAGTCCTGCCTTGCGGCGGGGATGAGGCGGCGCTGCTTCTTCACGATGCGCTCGTCGATGAAGCGGAGCTCGGTCAGCGCGCTCGAAAGGTCCGAAAGCGCCGGCTCGGAAAGGAGATTGCGGCGCTCTATCTCGGCTAGCACCAGCTTGGCCGAGGGGCCTCGACCCAGACTCAAGCGCTCCCCGAGCAAGTCCAAGGCGGCGGCGCGCAGCTCCGACAAGCCGAGCGCCGGGTCCGTGCTGGGCGCGGAGAGCACCGCGACGCGCCCGGACACGCCGCCCTGCGCGATGAGCGGCTCGGGCGCCGTGTAACGGGGCGCGCTACGCGGCCGCGGTCGCGCGGCGTAAAGGAGCGCCCACGCCATGACCGAAAGGCAGCCGAAGGCGGCGAGCGCGAGCGGTATCGGCTCGGGGAGGCCGTGCTCGTGCAAGTCGGTAAGCGCATCGCTCAGGTCTTGGCCGAGCCCGGACAGCATGCCGCCGCGCTCACCGAACTCGCCGCGTTGCGCGAAGCGGTTACTGACGAAGTACAGCTTGCCGCCGCGCTCGCCCCAGCTGTCCGGCTCCACGAGGTACGAGAGCAGCCCCTCCGCGAACTTGCGGTTGCCGGGGTAGCGCAACATGAGGTTGATGAACGCGGAGGGGTCGCCCATCGCAAATAGCCGCCCCCGATTGACGATGATCCCGGTGACGGCCAAGGTCGCGTCCGGCTCGCCGCGCGCGCCTATCGTGAGCACCGGCGTGAGATTCGGGTGGGTGAGCGCGGTCGGGTGATTCGTGACCACCCCCTCGACGTTCTGGGTGATGGGGTGGCGATTTTGCTCCTGCCCCGCCACGATTTGCACCGCGGGCTCGGCGATCGGCAAGCTCGGGTTGTCACGCAGGGTGCGGGCGGGCGAGAGCGGCGCACGCACCCGATAAATCTGAAAGCGCGCGAGGAACTTGTCGCCGGTGCCGTGGTCGTCCAACACCGCGACCCGACCGCCCGCGCGTAGAAAGGCGCTGAGCTCAGCGTAGTCCAGCGCGGACTCCGGGTGCAGGATGACGACGCCGTCCTTCGGCGTGAGCTTTCCGTAGTCCAGGGACGCCGTGACCTCGAGGCGCTCGCGCCCGACCCGCTTCTTGGCGAG
>JAQSWN010000320.1 GCA_029266615.1 Polyangiaceae bacterium | reverse complement strand
GCTCGTCGAGCTGACTGACGAGCGTGTAGGCGAGGTCGATGACGGCGGTCTTATCGCCGCTGGGAGCCGTGAGCAGACGCTGTAAGGTGCCGCGCGCGCCGGTCACTTTCGTGTCTTCGTCCTCACCGCCGGCGAGGGCGACCGCGCCGGTCACGCTGAAATCTCCCCGCCCCTTGGCGGTGAGCGCGGTCAGCTCTTTGAGCGCCTTTTCGGTCTCCAGCGGCTCGCGTGCGTCGTCCTTCACCGAGTCGACCTGCTTCTTGGGCGGCGTCCCTCCGGAAGCATCGCGCACCTCCGGCTTGCCTTGGCTCCAAGTCACGACGAAGCGCTTGCCGGCGAGCTCCTCCGGTGAGTCTTGAGTGTTGCCCATGAAGGACAGCTTGCTCGTGTAGATGGGGTATTCGACGGCCAGCTTTTCGATGCCGCTCGGACCGACGCTCACCACCTCGAAGCGCGCCTCCTGGTGCGTCGTCATCTTCATGTCGACGTTGCCACCCGGGCCGACCTTCAACGCCACGTCGATATCCACGACGCGCGTCCAGCTCTGACGCGCGATGTAGGGCTTGACCTGAAAGGCGCTCGGCGCCGCCGCCTTGCCGTCGTCGGCCTTGGCGGAACCCGACGCGGCGCTGACCTCCACCACTTCGGCTTGGGCGTCGTCCCCTTCTTCCGCAGCCGAAGCAGGAGCGGCGGCAACGGCGGCAACGGCGGGTAACGAAGACGGAGCCGGCTTGGGCCGCGTTTCCGCCACGCGGTCGCGTTCGCCACCGAGCGGGACCGTGCTCGGCCGGGGACGGCAGCTTCCCAGAGCGAGCCCACAGCAGGCTCCGAACGACACCAGCTTGACGGAAAGCTTCACGGTTTTCCGCAGTAGCACGGCCATGCGGGCGCCGTCAGCGCGGCCCCACAAACAACCGTTGACGCAGCGCATGCGAAGCGGTCCCCTCGCTTCGGTGAAGCCGCGCTCACGCCCCCAAAGAGTGGGCGAGCTACTGGACGGAGCTCGCGTCGTCTCGGCGGAGCACGCTCGCGTCGCCATCGACCGGGACACTTGGCGTCGTCTGCTGGGCGATCGCATCGCCAAGCGAACCGAGCCCGGTCCGCTCAGCGGCGGCGTGCTCGTCATCTACGTCGCGTCGGCGCCGTGGGCGCAGGAGCTTTCGCTGCTGACGACGGAGCTCTTGCAGCGGCTCGCCCCGCTCGGGCTCCGGATAAGCTCGGTCAAGTTCCGGGTCCGCCAGCAGATCCAGGGCGCGCAATCACTACCCAAGCGGCGCCCGGCTGCGCGCGTGCCGCTACCGCGTGACCTCCGCGCACGCGTCGAGTCGGTGGAAGATCCGGAGCTGCGACAGGTCATCGCCGACGCAGCCGAGCTCTGGCTGGGTCGCGAAGCAAAGCTCAGCGCAAAAGCAACCGCTCGAGCCCCTCGATCCGCTGCAGCACGAACCGATCCGTCGGCGAAAAGCTCGGCGACGCGATCCGCAGCTTCTCCAGGTACGCCCGAAAACCCGCGAGCCCGACGCCGCTGACTTTCCGCAAGACGACGTACAGCTGGTCGACGACCTCGCTCGGCAGTGGGCGCGACTGCGCGGCGTACAGCTCGAAGCAGTAATCCACCCAGCGAGCCCGTCCGGTCGCGTCCGCGATGCGCACCGCGTAGCTCGCCGCCCGTGCGGCCGACGCGGGAGCCAGCGCCGAGCCGCTCTGCACCTGCTTCAGCATGTTGCCGAGCGCGGTCCCGAGCAGCTTTTCGGCTTCGTCCCCGCGCCCGAGCGCCAGCACCTTGTCCGCGACGCCGCACAAAAGGTCGAGCGCGTCGGTGCGGCGCGTCAGCTCCTCACGCACCTTTTCAGCTTCGAACACTTCGCGCGGCAGCGTCTTGCCGTGCAACGTCTCCGCGGAAAATCGCTCCGGCGCCGTCTCTAGCTTCACGACCTTCGTCGCGCTGCGGAGCGTGAAGTCTTGCTTGCCGATCTGCACGCGATCCCCGTCGCGCAGCGCGCGCTGGCCGGCGATACGCTCGCCGTTGACGTAAACACCGTTCACGCTGCCAAAGTCCTCGACAGAGGCGATCTTGGCGTTCACCAGGAATTGCGCGTGGCGCCTCGACACGAGTCCGTCGTCGAGCACGATGTGACAATTCGAGCTTCGGCCCACCACCACCGCGCCGCTGCGCAGCTCGAGCGTATTGCCCTGGTACTCCAGCCAGAATCGTACGACCGTCTTGCCGCCGTCGTTCTGAGTGTCGACCTTATCGCCGCCGTCCCGGCTCGAGCTCACGTGGCAAGCCTAACTGGCGGCGGGGAAGCGTGTCGAATTTCGGAAATGAACTCCTCGAAAATAACGACCCCGGCTACTTGGCCGCAACCAGCCGCTCGAGCCCCTCGATACGGCTGACCAAGAAACGCTCGGCGGGACCCAAGGTTCCGGAGTTCTCGCGCAACACCTCAATGTAGGTGCGAAGCGCACTGAGGCTGACGCGATCCACGCGCCGGACGAGCGAGTACAGCTCATCCACGATCCCAGCCGGGCAGGGTCGCCTGACGGCTGCGAACGCGCGAAACAGGTACTCGACCCAGCGGGCGCTGCCGGTGGCACTGGCGAGCTTCATCGCGTACTCCGCGGAGCGGTCGAACAGCTCGCTCTTCACCTCGCGCTCCGCCTCCAGGTCGCCGAGCACCTGATCGAGCAGCTCCGTGAGCAGCCGCTCCGCTTCATCGGCGCGCCCGAGCGCGAAGGCTTTGTCCGCCAAGATGCCGAGCAAACCGAAGGTGGGCACACGCTGCGTCGCCGGTTGAATCAGCGTGTCGCCCATGTTGTCGCGACGCGTGAGGTACTTGAGCTCCTGCCCGCCGATCACGAGCTGGTCTTTGTCCTGCACGGAGTAGCGGCCACTGATGAGCTCTCCGTTGACCTTCACGCCATTGCGCGAGCCCAAATCTTCCACCGTGACGAGCTCGCCTTCGACCGTGAGCTGCGCGTGGTGGCGGGACACGAGCGGATCGTCGAGCGATAGCTGGCAGCTCGCGGCGCGGCCGATGACGAACTTGCCCTCCGACAGCTCGATGTCGTGATGCTTGTAGCGGAGCACGTGCTTCAAAGCTTCGCGCTCCCGAGCAGCGAAAGCAGAGCGGCCTGGGCGTCGGCGTCGGCCGCGTCCTTTCGCGCCGTCGCGCTGTCCAACACCCGCTGCGCGGCGGGAGCCAACAGCCGCCGCTCGGCGTCCGGCAGTGTCGAAAGTCCCAGCGAAAGCGGGGCGGGCGGGAGCCAACCGAGAGACGCGTAAATGGACAGCGCCCAGCGCCCCCAAGCGGCTTCTCCGCGCGCCGCCGCGACCTCCCCCGCCGCGAGGCTCAAGCCGTCGACCACGGCCCGGTCCACGCTTCGGCCTTCCGCGAGCCGCTGCTCCAAACCCAGCCGGCCCGTCGCGAGCACCCTCTCCAGCACGTCTTTGGCTGCGCCGGAGCGCGCTCGTTGGATCGCCTCAGCCGCCAGCTCGAGTCCCCAATCCTTTTGACTGCTGCCGGTCAGCGTGTCCTCTTCCAGGCGCTCTTTGCGGCCGCACGACGGGCAGGCCAAAAGCTCTGCGGGGTACGCGCGCGCGCAGTTAGCGCAATGGCACATGAAGCCGGTCGACCGCGTCACGCCGCGAGCCGGGCGTTCGGCGCTGACGGGTAGCTCCAGGAAGACCAGCTCCTGGGTCCCGATCCGGATGCGGTCCCCGTTGTCGAGGGCGGAGGAACGAAGGACCGGCTGTCCGCCGACCTGCACGCCGTTGCGGGACCCCAAGTCGTCCACCACGGCCGTCGACCCTTGAATGCGGATGCGCGCGTGCTCGCGCGACACCAGGGGATCGTCGAGCGTCACCTGACAGTTCGCGCTGCGTCCGATGAGGGTGTCCCCTTGAGGAAGGTCGATCTCCTGGAGGAGGAAGCGCAGGCGGAACCGGGTCAAGGTCGAGCGTCCGTCGGGTCGGGAAATCGAGCTACAAACATAGCCTTGCCGAACGGGACGCGTCAAAGCTTAGGCCGGATTTCCCGCGTAAATCTTGCCGCGTGCGCGGAGGCGTGCGACGCCCGGGGCCCGTGCCTCGGTCTTTTCCCTCGCCCTCGACGTCGTCCTCGCCCTGCTACCGCGCCGCTCCCCCGCAGGACCGCTCGTTACGTCTCGGTCGTTCGCTCCTCCTCACGGCGCCAATCGCGGCCGTAGTTGCGGCTTTGGGCGTCGCTTCGCCGGCGCGAGCCGAGCCGGCCGTCACTCCGACTCCCGCTCCTGCGACCGCGGTCGCGCCGGCCGCCCCGCCGAGCGCGGGCACGCCCGGCCCCTCGGTCGCGCCGCCCGTCCCGCCCGCTGCGGCCCCCTCCGTTCTGCCTTCTGAGGCCCCTCCCGCGGCGCCGCCCGCCTCCGCTCCCGCGGCGCCGGCCGCTCCGCCGCCGGTGGCCGCGCCGGCGCCATCCGCTCCCGTCGCCGCGCCCTCACCGGCGCGCGTCGTGCTGTCCCCCGGCGAAGCCATCGTTCATATCGCGGTCAGCCACCGTGACGCTTGGCTCGAGACACGCAGTTACGTCGACGGCGGCGCGTTCGAGCGCACCTGCGCCGCACCCTGCGACGTCAACCTGCGCGTGGAGGGCCGCGAAGCGCGGGTGGTCGCGCCCGGAATGACTCCCTCGAACGTCTTCCGCTTCGACGCGGGCGTGGGCGTCGCTGGGGTCCGCGTCGACGGCGGTTCCGCGAGCGCGCGCCGCGCGGGAATCATCACCCTCGCCGTCGGCATCCCCGTCGCGCTCGCGGGCATGGCGATGTTCGCGCTCGGACGCGTCCACGACAAGCCGGGGCTCGAAGGCGGCGGCATCGCCGGCCTCGCTCTCGGCGGCGCCAGCATCGCCGTTTCGCTCCCTCTCCTGCTCATCGGCACCACCAGCGTGAAGAACGCCAAGGGCTCGATGATCGCGCTCGCAGCCGCGCCCGGCGCTACGTTCTAGCCGTTCCGGCGCGAAAAAGCGAAAGGCCTGGCGCTACCAGAAGGTAGCGGCCAGGCCCTGCCAAGCGTGTGCGAGGCGTTTTGCGCTCGCCCGCTGCGGCTTACTTCTTGAAGCCGGTGACGAGGTCGGCCAGAGCCGCCACCCACTCGCGCGACGCCGCGTTGTAGATCGATGCGCGGAAGCCGCCCACCGAGCGATGGCCCTTCAGGCCTTCCATGCCGCGCTTCTTCGCTTCGGCCAGGAACTCCGCCTCGAGCTCCGGCGTGGACGCGGTCCACACCACGTTCATGACCGAGCGCGAGCCCTTCTCTACCGGCACGCTGAAGATGTCCGAGCGCGACTCGAGCGCGTCGTACAGGAGCTTCGCCTTTTCGCGGTTGATCTTCTCGATCGCGGTGAGGCCGCCGCTCTGCTTCAGCTCCGCGAGGACGTTGCGGAGCAGGTAAACGCCGAACGTGGGGGGCGTGTTGTAGAGCGAGTTGTTCTCGCTGTGCGTGCGGTACTGGAAGATGACCGGGATGTCCTTGCGACCGGCCTCGACGAGGTCCTTGCGCACGATGACGACGGTCACGCCGCTCGGGCCGAGGTTCTTCTGCGCACCCGCGTAAATCAGCCCGAACTTCGAGACGTCGATCGGACGCCAGGCGATGTCGCTCGACATGTCCGCGATGAGCGGCACGTTGCCGACGTTGGGGAACTCGGCCCACTGCGTGCCGAAGATCGTGTTGTTGCTCGTGATGTGGACGTACGCGGCGTTCGCGTCCAAATCCAGCTCGTTCTGCGCAGGGATGCGCGTGAACTTCTTGTCCTTTTCCGTGCTCACGGCGACGCGCGCGGTGCCGACCGTCTTCGCTTCCTTGTACGCCTTCTGCGACCACGAGCCGGTCAGGATGTAGTCGGCGCTCTTGCCCTGCGAGAGCAGGTTCATCGGCACGACCGCGAACTGCTGGCTGGCGCCGCCCTGGAGCAACAAGATGTCGTAGTTGTCGGGGACGGCCAGCAGCTCTTTCGTGAGCGAGATCGCCTCGTTGTGCACGGCCTCGTAGGCCTTACCGCGATGGCTGTGCTCCATCACGCTCATGCCCGTGCCGCCGATGTCGAGCAGCTCCTTTTGAGCGCGTTCGAGAGCTCCGAGCGGGAGCGCAGCCGGACCAGCGTTGAAATTGATTGTGCGAGCCATGTTCCTCCAAAACGATTGCGGGCTTTTTGCCGCTGGGTTCGGGCGTCGGCCCGACCCCGTTACGGACCGGGGGCGTAGCGCCCGTGCTGCGTAGCGTCAAGCGAGGTCGAAACGAGCCGAGCGGCCGCCTCGAAACGTCACTCCGAGAGCAGGGTCAGCCCGGCGCGCCCCGCGATGTCGCGGCGGTACTGCATGCCAGCAAAACCGATCCTGTGTACGGCCTGGTAGGCACGAGTGTGAGCTTGCTTCAGCGTGGCGCCGCGACCCGTGACGCCGAGCACCCGTCCGCCAGCGGTAACCACGTTGCCGAACTCGTCCCGCGCCGTGCCGGCGTGAATGACGGTTACGCCTGGCACCTTGGCCGCGTCCGCCAACCCGTCGATGACGTCGCCCT
>JAQSWN010000319.1 GCA_029266615.1 Polyangiaceae bacterium | reverse complement strand
GACCTCATGCCCTAAAGACAGGGCGAGGGCGAAACGCTAGCGCCCGCGAACGGTGCCGAGCCGGGGACGAATGCGGAGGAGGTGCGCCAAAACGGCGCGCCTTGGTTGCGAGCGTCGGCGAGGCGCTGTTACCCTGGCAGACCGTGCCGGACAGCGATCCTCCGCGCTCACAGCCGATGGGCTCGCAGAAGCTCAAGGGCTCTACCATCGTGGTCGCCGACGACGACCGCATCACGCGCGAGCTCTTGGCGGAGACCCTGCGTGCGCACGGCTTCACGGTGGAGGCCGTCGCAGATGGTCAAGCCGCTGTGGAGCGGGTGGCCCGCGGCGGGGTGGACCTGGTGCTGCTGGACGTAATGATGCCGCGGCTGTCGGGCCTGGAAGCGTGCCGGCTGCTGAAGGGCATGACGCAGGATACTTTCTTGCCCGTGGTCCTGGTGACGGTGAAGACGGACACCGCCAGTCGGGTGGAAGGTCTCAAAATCGGCGCGGACGACTACGTCTCCAAGCCGTTCGACGAGCGTGAGCTGACCGCGCGTGTTGAGGCGATGCTACGCATCAAGCGCCTGCACGATCACGTCGTGCAGGCGAGGGCCAAGCTCGAGCAACTGAGCGTCCACGACCCGCTGACGTCCCTCTACAACTATCGCTACTTGCACACGCGGCTGACCGAAGAGTTCAAGCGCGCCGAGCGTTACCACGACCCCTTGGCCTGCATGGTCATCGACGTAGATCGGCTGCAGTCTCACAACGAAGCGCAGGGCCGCACGCTCGGGGATTCGATCCTGAAGCTCGTGGCAGACGCGATCCGTCGCAGCGTGCGTGAGGTAGACGTCGTGGCGCGCTTTGGCGGGGACGAGTTTTTGGTCGTCTTGCCCAGCACCCATTTCGCGGGCTCCGTAACCGTCGCCGAGCGCATCTTCCGAGACGTCGTGGAGCGGCCGTTTCCGCTCGAGTCGGGGCGGAGCACGCGCGTGTCGTTGTCGATGGGCGTTGCGCTCTATCCTTCCCGCGACGTCCGCACCAAGGACGCTTTGTTGCGGGCCGCGGACAGCGCGCTGTCCACCGCGAAGCGAGAGGGAGGGGGACGCATCTGCGTCTTTCAACAGCAAAACCAGATGTACACGCCCGTCACCAGCGACAGTCGCCCGTCGTCCAACCGCCCGAGCCGGACGCGCTCGGATCGCCCGCTGCCGGCGGAGGAGCGCTCGTCGCCGGGGCGCGGCTCGGACCGTCCCCCGCGTCGAGGCAATCCATGAGCTTGTCCGCGTCGCGCTCGGGGGAGCTCACGGCGGTGCGAGTGGAAGCGGGACCGCCCAAGGTTTTGGTGGTGGACGACGAGCCCACGCTGCGCCGCAGCTTGTCACGGCTTTTACAGAGTCGAGGCTGCCAGGTGCTCACCGCGGACGACGGCGAGCAAGCGATGGGGATCCTGGAGCGCGAGCACATCGACGTCGCGCTCGTGGACCTGATGATGCCCAAGGTGGGCGGCCTCGAGCTGCTCGAGCACGTGCGCGAGAAGCACGACGGCGTGGAAGTCGTGATGATGACCGCCTTCGGCGACGTGGAGACCGCGGTGAAAGCCGTGCGTGCGGGCGCCTACCACTTCCTCACCAAGCCGTTCCGGTCCAACGACGAGGTCGTGCTCACCGTCACCAAGGCGGCCGAACGCCGGCGCCTGGTGGATCGTGCGGCCGCGCTCGAAGAGCGGCTGCTCCAAATCGAGAAGTTCGGAGAGCTCATCGGCAACTCGCCGAGCATGCAAGAGGTGTATCGGCTGGCGGTAGGGGTCGCGCCGACGTCCTCCACGGTGCTGATTCTGGGCGAGTCCGGCACCGGCAAGGAGCTGACGGCGCGGGCGATTCATCAGCATTCTCCGCGCATGGCGCAGCCGTTCGTGGCCGTGAACTGCTCTGCCATCCCGGTGGATCTCGTGGAAAGCGAGCTGTTCGGTCACGTGCGCGGCGCATTCACGGGCGCAACCGCGACGCGCGCGGGCTTGTTCGAGACCGCCGACCGCGGCACGCTGTTCCTGGACGAAGTGGGCGATCTGCCGCCCTTGGCGCAGGTCAAGCTGCTGCGGGCGCTACAAGAGGGCGAGGTGAAGCGCGTCGGCTCCAACGACACCAAGACGGTCGACGTGCGCGTGGTCGCGGCTACGAACGTGGACCTGACCAGCCGCATCACCGCCGGCAAGTTCCGCGAAGACCTGTACTACCGCCTCAACGTCGTGCCCATCAACTTGCCGGCGCTCCGCGAGCGTCGCGAGGACATTCCGCTCCTCGCGATTCACTTTCTGAAGAAGTACGCCGCGCGCAGCAACAGCAACGTGACGAAAATCTCGAGCGACGCGATGCGGCTCCTCCAGGCGCAAAACTGGAAGGGCAACGTGCGTGAGCTGGAGAACGCCATCGAGCACGCCATCGTCTTCTGCAAGGACGACACGCTGCAGCCGGGGGACCTCCCATTCGCGCGAGGTCGGAACGGGGGCTACCACGAGGGCGGCAACTCCCCCGTGCTCACCCTGGAGGGCATGGATTTGCCCTACCGGGAGGCGAAAGAGCAGGCCCTCTCCGTGTTCGAGCACCACTATTTTTCGGCCATCCTGCAGCAAACGGGCGGTAACGTCTCCGAGGCAGCCCGCAAGGCCGGTTTGGACCGATCGAATTTTAGGCGCGCAGTGAAGCGGGCGGGGTTAAAAACCCGAGACGACGACTGACCCGATGTCCCGCTCCGTGCTCTTCAATCGCCGCCCCTGGGTGAGCGCGCTGTTCTGCCTGCTCGTCTCTGCCACCACCGCGGCGCAGACGAACGACGCCGCGCCCGCGGCGCCTACCGTCGAGGCCGCAGACGACGCCGCGGCCCCCGCACTGACGCCGCTAACTCCGCTGCGCTCGGTCGGTAGCTCGTACTTCACGCTGGACCGCTGCATCGCGCTCACGCTCCGGAACTGGCCGAAGATTCAGGAAGCGCGCGCCCGCTTTCGCAAGAGCCGCCAGCAACAAGTGCAGGCGTGGACGCAGCCGTACAGCGAGTTCAACGTGACGGGCGGCCTGGCCCTCGCGCCGGAGGTGCGCGGAACCGCCATCTACAGCCCGAACACCGACGTCGCGCTCAGCAGCAGTATGGGTGTCGGCTGGAGCATCGGCTTGGAAGGCGTCGTGCCGATCTACACCTTCGGTAAGATCAGCAATTTGTGGGACGCCGCGGCCGGGCAGGTCAAAGTCTCCGAGCAGGAGATCGAGAAAGAGAAGAACAGCGTCAAGCAGGACGTGCGCCGCGCGTACTACGGCGTGCTCCTCTCTCGGGACGCGATCGCGCTCATGCGCGAGGCGGAGACGCGCATCGACAAGTACCTGGCGTCGCTCGAAAAGAAGGTAAAAGAGGGGGACGCGGACGAAGTCGCCTTCTACAAGCTGAAGATGAACCGGGCGGATCTCACCGCGCGGCACAGCGAGGCCACTCAAAAAGAAGCCATCGCGCTCGCCAGCCTCAAGTTCCTGACCGGCGTCCAAGGTGATCTGCCGTTGCCGGACGAGCCGCTCACACGCGTCCGGGGGGCCCTGAGCCCACTTGCGACCTACCTCAGCGCCGCGCGCCTCCACCGCCCGGAGATCAACATGGCGCGCGCCGGCCTCACCGCGCGACAAGCGCAGGTGGACCTAGAACGCGCGCGCTACTTCCCGGATATTGGGCTCGGGCTCTCCGCGCGCTGGGCGAAGGCGCCCGGCATCACCGATCAACAGAACCCGTTCGTGCGCGAGCAAATCAACGTGCTCGCTTACGGGGCCGCGCTCGTGCTCCGCTACAAGCTGGATTTCATGCCGACCTCCGCGCGTGTCGGGCAGGCTCAGGCCCAGCTGGAAGAGCTGCGCGCCACGGAACGCTACGCCCTCGGCGGCGTCGCGGTCGAAGTGGAGACCGCCTACCGTGAAGCCGAAGACGCCGGCCGTCGGCTGGACGCCTACTCGGAGGCGGCCGCCTACGCCAAGAAGTGGCTAATTTTGGTGCAGCAAGGCATCGACGTCGGCACCAACGACGAAGAAGATATCGTGGACCCCGCCAAAGAGTGGGCGCTCAAGCGCTTCGCGGTCATGTCGGCGACGTTCGACTACAACGTCGCGGTCGGCAAGCTGGCCCTCGCTACCGGCTGGGACGCATCGTCGGCCGCCATCCGCTGACCGGCTTTCGGACGGATTGCTCAGTCCGGGAGAGAGTCTTCTTTCGCTGCGGGTTGGGCGGTGGCGAGTGAGGATCTTACAAAGAGGGGAGGCGGGCAGGAGCGAGACGTTTTTGGGGTCCGCGCTGCCGCCGGTGCGCTGCTGGCGAGTGCCCCCAATCTGAACGTCTCTTGAAGCGCGACGCGATCGTCGGTGCGAGTTGGCGCCCTTCTTGTAAGAAAATCTCGAGCCAAAAACGGCGCCTCTTCGACGCCGTTCGTTGGGTTATGGGCGAGAGGGGGACGGCTATTCGTCGCCGGAAGCAGCGTCGTCGGAGTCCGAATCGTCGTCGTCGTCCGAGCCCGAAGGGTCCTCCCCGAGGTCACTCAAGTCGTCCAAGTCGTGGTTGGCGCGAGCAACGAGAGCGGTCGGAGTGGGGGGCGGCATCGCGGCCGTGTCTGCGGCAGGGGCGCTGCTGGGGCGTGCTGCGTCGTACTCGTCGAACTTCTTTTCGATGCTGAGTAAGGCGTTGATGATCGAGTCGTTCGCCATCTGCAGGATGATCGGCAGCTGGCCCTTGAGCGCCTCGTAATAGCGCTGGCGCTCGGTGGAGTGAATGATCGCCGGCGGATAGCCCGCGCGCATCAACAGCGCGTTCATCAACAGACGTGAGACCTTGCCGCTGTCGTTCGGGAAGGGGAAGACGCGCACGAGGTCGTAGTGAACGCGAGAGGCGATACGAATCGGGCTCTTGAGCTTCTTCGGCTCCGGCCCGTTGAGCCAGTCGATCACCTGGCGTACGCGATAGGCGATCTTGTCCGGCGCCGCGTACTCGTGGAAGTAGAGGCGGTGCTGGGGGATGTCCTTGCGGTACTTGACCGACTTCACGTCGCCTTCGTCGGGGCGGAGGATGACGTACAGCTTCTTGATCGTGTCGACCGTGATCGGGATGCGCTTGCGTTCCGCCAGCTCCCGCACGTACTCGATGGCTTGACGGTGACGACGGATTTCGTCGCACACGGGCTGCATGCCGTCCGGGATGCTGCCGACGGACGGATCCGTCGCAGTCTTCAGCTCCTGGTAGGTGTACACGACGCCTTCCAGCGCGCTGTCGTGATAGACCCACGACATATCGAAGCTCTCCCGATATTCGCGCCGGAACTCCGGGTCTACCGTGGAGAGGCGCGCTTGGATCTTCGCCCAACGCTCCTCGATGGGTAGTGACGGAGCGACGGGGGGCGGGGGAGGCACCGCTGGTCGCGCGGGCTCCGGCTCGGGCGGGATCTGCCCGGGCTCCAACGAGCGCACGCCAACCAACTTTTGCTGGCCGCTGGGCGTGTCCAACCGGCGGGTCGTGCCGGACTGATTGGGGATGGCGTCGGGGCGATACACGCGGGCACCGGCTCCGCGACTTTGGTCGCGGGCAGCACGCTTGGAGGCGCGCGCGACCTTGCCTTCGAGGGCGCGACGGGCGGCCTCTTTCTCCGCGCGGATCCTCTCGCGTTCGGCCTCTTTGGCGCGGCGGTAAGCCTCGCGCTCGGCCTCGCGCTTGGCGCGCTCCTCTTCCTTGAGCTTGCGGGCGGTCTCGCGCTCGGCCTCCTTGGCCACGCGGATCCGCTCGCGCTCTTCCTCGCGCTCGCGCTTCACGCGCTCACGCTCGGCAATGCGCTCTTTTTCCTTGGCGACGCGGGCGGCTTCGCGCTCCTTCGCCTGGCGCGCCTTCTCGGCCTCTTTCTCCTTTAGGATGCGGGCGGCTTCGCGCTCCTTCTCCTTCTGGATCCGCTCTTTTTCTTTGGCGGCGGCGAGGGCTTCTTTCTCCCTCTCCTTCTTGAGGCGCTCTTTTTCTTTAGCGGCGACAGCGGCTTCCCGCTCTTTTTCCTTGGCCTTGGCGGCGGCTTCCCGCTCTTTTTCGCGCCTGGCGGTCTCTTTGGCCTTTTCGGCCGCTTTCCGCTCGGCTTCTCGCTCCTTTTGGAGCTTGGCCTTTTCAGCCGCTTCTCGCTCCTTTTGGAGCTTGGCCTTTTCGGCCTGGAGCTTGGCCTTTTCGGCGGCTTGCTGCTTTTGGAGCTTGGCCTTTTCGGCGGCTTGCTGCTTTTGGACCTTGGCCTTTTCAGCGGCCTGCTGCTTTTTGAGCTTGGCGGCTTCTACGGCTTTGGCCTTCGGATCAGCCTTCGGCTTGGCAGCCGCTTTGCTCTTGGCCGCCGGGCGAGTAGCTTTGGGTTTCCCCTTGCTCGGCGGCTTCTGCGGCTTCGCCTGCGCCTTTCGCTTGGCAGGTTGGGCCTTGGAGCTCGTTTTGCCCTTGGTTTTCGGGCGAGATTTGGATCGAAGCGACATTTCCAGCCAAAAATCAGACGGACCCGCCCGCCCGAGAGCGCCTCAGGCACAAACCTCTGCACGTCCGGGCGCGCCCGTA
>JAQSWN010000081.1 GCA_029266615.1 Polyangiaceae bacterium | reverse complement strand
TGCAGAAGCTCTGCCCGACCGTGCAACCGCGCGGCTTGCACGTCGCCGCCTCGCAGTACTCGTCGGACTTGCAGACGGTCCCGTTGGCGGGGAGGGCACCATCGGCAGTGCAGGTCTTGACCACGTTGCCGTCACACACGACGTCTCCGGCAACGCACTGGTTGGTCGCGCAGTAAGCGTAGAAAGAGTACTCCAAGCAGTGGTACCACTGCGGGTTGCAAGACTCCGAAAGCGTGCTGACCGCGCCAGTCGAGTCGCACGCGTAAACGGCGCCGTCCTGGCAAAAGGAGCGGCCGGGGGTGCAGATTTGTTTTTTGCAGGTGCCGTCCACGCACACGCTGCTGGTCGCGCTGCAGTCCGTGCCCGTCGTGCTCCACGCGCTGCCGTATTCGTTGCAGTTGGTGACGCGCGAGCCGTCGCAAGAGGGTTTGCCCGGCTCGCAAACCTTGGCGCGGCACGCGCCCATCACGCCGTCGCACACTTCGTCCTCTCGGCAGTCCGCCAAGAGCGAAACGTCCGTCCCGTTTTGAGCGCAGAGGTACACGTCGTCGTGCTGACAGACCTTCATGCCTGCCTTGCAGCTCACGTCGCGACATTGACCCAGGTAGCAAGCCTGCCCGGTCTCGGCGCAATCCGTCCCACCCGGACGTGGCCCGGAGCCGTTCGCCTGGCAGGTGGTAGCGACATTGCCCTCACACAGCGGCTCGCCAGCGCTGCAGGCCTGGTCGCTGCACGTGGCCTCTCCTTCGGATTCTCGGCAGAAGTCGCCGCCGTTGCAGGACTGCGCGAGCAGGCTGCCGCCGCCCGTGCTGTCACACTTCCAGACCGAGCCGTCTTTACAGAAGCGGGTGTTGGCAACGCAAGCGGTCTCTCGGCAAGCGCCGTCCGAGCAGGCTTGCGAGGGGAGGCACGTTGCCTGAATGGCTTCGGCGGTGCCGTCCTCGTTGCACACTTTCACGTTCAGACCGTCGCATCGCGCCGCACCGGCCGTGCACGTGCTGTCCGAGCTCTCGTTCGGCCCGTCCTTTTTAGAGCTGCTGCCGCTGCAGGCCGCAGCTGACGCCAAAAGTAGAAACGCCCAAGCCCCCGCACGCCAAAAGTTCTTTCCCATGACCTAGCTCCCGTCCGCAATCACACCCTGTTAGTGACCGGCGCAGGGGGCTTCGTACCAAAAATCGCCTGGTCGGAAAGGCGTGAAGAAAAGCACCTGCCGACTCGCGATCTCTCGCAAGCTTCGTCATCGTGACGGGGGCCTAGAGCATCACGTCGAGCAGGCGATCCAGCTCGTCCCAATTCGCGTACTTGACGATGATTTCGCCCTTGCCGTCTTTCTCGCGCACTTCGACCTTGGTGCCGAGGCGCTTGGTGAGGCGCGCCTCGAGGTCGCGGACGTTGGCGGGCTTGCTGTCTTTACCCGCGCCGCTCTTGCCGACGCCGGCCTTGCCGTCCTTCGCGGTGCGCACGAGCGCCTCCGTCTGACGCACGCTCAGGCGCCCCCGCACGACTTTTTCGGCGAGATCGGACAGCTGCTTGTCGTCGGGCGCGCCGAGAAGAGCGCGGGCGTGACCTTCGCTGAGCTCGCCCACCACGACCTTTTCGCGCACGGTCGCCGGCAAGCGGAGCAGGCGAAGCGCGTTTGCGATGGTGGAGCGATCCTTACCGACGCGCTGGGCGAGGGTGTCTTGCGTGTAGCCGTGCTCCTTCACGAGCCGGTCCATCGCTTCCGCAAACTCGATAGGATCCAGATCCTCACGCTGGATGTTCTCGATGAGCGCGAGCTCGAACGCGTCCTTCGCCGACACGTCGCGGACGACGACGAGCACCTGCTTCAAGTCCGCGCGCTGTGCCGCGCGCCAACGCCGCTCGCCGGCGATGAGCTCGAAGTCGTCCTGACCGGGACGCCGTCGCACCACGAGCGGCTCGAGCAAGCCGTGCTCGCGGAGCGACGACGCGAGCTCGTCCAATCGATCCGAATCGAAGTGCTGACGCGGCTGCCCGCGTTGCGGCACGATCTTGTCGATCGGGCACGAGAACACGTTGCCTTCCCCGTAGCTCGGGGTCGACCCGCCGCCGGGGGCCGGCGCGCGCTCGGGCTGCGCCGGCATGCGCGCCGGCAAAAGTGCGTCCAGCCCGCGTCCCAGGCCGCGCAGCGGAGGCTTCTTCGGATCGTTCACGCGGGCGCTCCGAGCAGCTCGTGCGCGAGGCTGAGGTACCCTTGCGCGCCCTTACTCCCGACGTCGTAAAGCAGAGCGGGCAGGCCGTGCGAGGGCGCTTCCGAAAGTCGCACGTTGCGCGGGATGATCGAGTCGAAGACGCGGAAGTGCTTGCGCACTTCGTCGGCGACTTGGTGCGCTAAGCGATTGCGGGGATCCCACATCGTGAGCACGATGCCTTCTACGCTGAGCCCGGGATTGAGCGAGTTTTTGATGCGATCGATCGTCGCCATCAAGTACGTGATGCCTTCCAGCGCATAATACTCGGGCTGGAGCGGGACGACGACCCGCTCGGCCGCCACCAGCACGTTCAGCGTGAGCACGCCGAGCGAGGGAGGGGAGTCGATGATCACGAAGTCGTAGTCGTTCTGCGCTTGCTTGAGGACGGAGCGAAGGTGCGTGCCGCGATTGTCGTCGAAGAGCTCGTACTCTACCGCGGTGAGATCTTGCGTCGCAGGGGCCAGAAAAAGCGTCTCTTGCGGGGTTTTTTGCAACACCTCCGCGAGCGTGGAGTTGCCGATCAGCGCGTCGTAGATGGTGCGCTCGGTCGTTCCCGGGCGGACGCCGACTCCGCTCGACGCGTTGCCTTGCGGGTCCATGTCCACGAGGAGCACCCGGCGCTCGGCTGCGGCCAGACTGGAAGCCAGGTTCACCGCCGTGGTGGTCTTGCCGACGCCGCCTTTCTGGTTGGCAATGGCGATAGTCAGAGGGCGGGAGCTCATGCGTTGGCTGGACCCTAACCGCGGCTAGCGAGCGCGAGCAACTACGCGTCCCTTATCGAACTGAGCCGAAGGGCCACGGATTTTTTGGATGACGTGGGTCTCTGTCGTACTGTGTGAGCAGATGTAGGTGCAAGTAGGCCTCCTTGGAACGACGCAACTCAGCTCAGCTTCTCGATCTCCGTAACCGTCTCGCTCAGGCGCTCCTCTCGCAGGCGGCTCCCGGTGTGAGCGCTGCCGAAGACCGGATCCTCGAGCGTGGGTTCTTCGAGCCTCCGCGGACGCCGGTTCCTGCCCGAGTCATCGAGCTTTCCACTCCACGCCTCCGCTCCCGCTAACCCGCCCCGGCGCCCCTGACGCCCGATCAAGGAGACTCCGACGACCATGGCTTCGCCCAAGAACTACTCAACTTTTGCCGACTTCGAGCGCGACACCCTGCGGCCCGACATGCGCATCGGCTGGTCCTCATCCGATGAAATCGAGAGCAGCGGCTCGCAGGAGCTCGACTTCGATCTCGACCCGTTCGAGGCGAAGCTCTGGGCGGCCGAGCAGGACGAGTGAGCGCGGCCTAAAGACCGAGACCGATACCTTTGGAGTCCCTCTCCCGGGACTTTTGAGCCCCGTTCGGCTGCCTCCGAACGGGGCTCGCTTTTTTTGTGCTTGCGCTACCGCCGGATTTTCTCGCGACGAGCGTTGACGTTGCGGGCGCGGCATGTAAGGTCTGCCGCCGCTGTCATGGTCGAGATGCAAGTCAACGTTCAGAGGCTGAGCCCGGTTCTGGTGGAGTTCGACGTCGAAGTGGGCGTCGCTCAAGTCACGAGCGAGCTCGAGAAGGCGTACAGCCAAGTCGCCCGTACCGCGAAAGTGCGCGGCTTCCGGCCCGGCAAGGCGCCGCGCAAGGTGCTCTCGCACCTCTATGGTGCGCGCATCGCCGCGGACGTGGCCCCGTTCTCGTACAAGGCTCGCGTGGAAGTGCTGCCGGAGATCGCCGGCGTGAGCTACGAGGGCCTCGAGGCCAAGCGCGCCAAGGTGGACGTGGCGGAGGAAGCCATCGAGAAAGAGCTCGAGACGCTGCGCAAGGCGCACTCGACGCTCGAGGCGCTCAAGTCGCCGCGCCCCAGCCAAAACGGGGACACCGTGAGCATCGACTTCGTGGTCTCCGTGGAAGACGAGACGATCGCGGACGCGGGCGCGACCGACTTTCAGGTCGAGCTCGGCGCCGGGACGCTGCTCCCGCAAATCGAAGAAGCGGTGCTCGGCAAGAGCACGGGCGACACCGCCAGCGCGGAGGTGCCGATGCCGGCGCAACACCCGCACCCCAAGCTGAAGGGCAAGACGGCCAAGTTTGCCATCACCCTCGGTGAGGTGAAGGAACGCGTTCTTCCGAATCTGGACGACGAGTTCGCCAAGGACGTCGGCGAGTTCGAGAACCTGGACGGCCTCAAGGGCGACATCAAGAAGAAGCTCGAGGCTCAGGCCAAGGAGCAGAGCGACAACCAGCTCGCCGAGCAGCTCGTGCTCGAGCTCGTGAAGGCGAACCCGGTACCGGTGCCCCCTTCGCTCGTGGAGCGCCAAATGCGCATCACGGAGCAGGAGATCTTGAACCGCGCCCGCAGCCAGGGTCAGCGCGTCACGGGCCTCGGCGAGGAGCTCCGCGGCAAGCTGGTAGAAGACAGCGAAATCAAGGTTCGAGCCGGCCTCCTCATGGCGGAGATTGCCAAGAAAGAGGGCATTCAGATCGGCAACGAGGAGATCGAGAGCGGCCTCAAGGAGCTGGCCGAGCAGACGGGCCAGAACCTTGCCAAGCTTCGCGTCCAGTACAAGGATCAGCAGAAGCGAGAGATGCTCATCGGCATGATCCTCGAGAACAAGGTCCTGGACATCATCGAGGCGAAGGCCAAGATTGAGGAAGGCTGAGCATCAGCCGCGGTTGGGTCAGTAACCCAACCATTCGACGGCCGGGCGCGAGCCCGGCGCCGACGACGACAGCACACACGACCCGGCGGCTGGATCGGGATTTCAGCCGCCGAGACCGAAACGGACCGTGACGGTTGGGCACTTCCGCCGTGCGGACCCCAACCGGCTGACTGGGCCGCTGCCTTTGTGGGCCTGCCCATTCAGGCGGCTTGATTTTCGGACGTAGGGCACGAGAAAGTGTGGAGAGGAACCAAGATGAAGCGACCTGAAACTCGTGCGCAGGCCATGGACATTCTGGAGCGGGTCAACAACCGCCCGGAGGCGAACATCATTTACCCGCACGTGGTGGAGACGACCCACCGCGGCGAGCGCACCTGGGACATCTTCTCCCGCCTGCTGAAGGACCGCATCGTGTTCCTCGGCAGCCAGGTGGATGACGACGTCGCGAACATCATCATCGCGCAGTTCCTCTTCTTGGAGAGCGAGGATCCGGACAAGGACATCCAGCTCTACATCAACTCCCCGGGCGGCGTGGTCACGGCCGGCCTCGCCATCTACGACACCATGCAGCACGTGCGCTCGAACGTGAGCACGATCTGCGTCGGTCAGGCTGCCAGCATGGGCGCGGTGCTGCTCGGCGCCGGCTTGAAGGGCCGGCGCTACGTGCTGCCCCACGCCCGCATCATGATCCACCAGCCGCTCGGCGGCGCGCGCGGTCAGGCCACGGACATCGAGATTCAGGCTCGCGAAATTCGCCACATGAAGGACGTCCTGACCGACATCCTGGTGAAGAGCACCGGCAGAGACCGCGACGAGCTGGCCAGGGACATGGAGCGCGACTTCTACATGGGCGCGCAGCAGGCCAAAGAGTACGGCATCATCGACGAGGTCTTCGAGCACAAGAAGAAGGGCGAGAAGCCCTGAGCCTCGTTCGAGGGTTCTGCTCTTATCACCCCGAAATTGCAGGGTTCTCGGCGGCAAAGGGCATCGGGCCGTGCCCCCGCGGGGCCTGGATCTTTCGCCGCACTTAGGCTGCACGCTCTTCCTGCCGCTAGTAGGCTTGAGGCGAGCATTGCCTTGCGATGCGCGGCGGAGAGCCTTACAATTTCACGAATTCTGAAACGATAATCCCCACATCGGGTACCTGCGAGAGAGCAAACGTGGAGAGAAGGCGAGACGAATCCAACGGGAACCTGTGTTGCTCCTTCTGCGGAAAGTCGCAGAAGGAAGTCAAAAAGCTCATCGCGGGCCCCACCGTCTACATCTGCGACGAGTGCATCGCGCTGTGCAATGACATCATCGCAGAAGAGGTGGAGAAGGACGAGCCGACCGGCGGCTCGGATCCGATGCCCAAGCCGTCCGAGATCAAGGCGATCTTGGACGACTACGTAGTGGGCCAAGACCGCGCGAAGAAGGTCCTCTCCGTCGCCGTCTACAACCATTACAAGCGCATCGACACGAAGGTCGCGACGGAAGACGTCGAGCTCGGCAAGAGCAACATCTTGCTGCTCGGTCCAACCGGCTCGGGCAAGACGCTCCTCGCGCAGACGCTCGCCAAGATCCTCAAGGTGCCCTTCGCGATCGCAGACGCGACCACGCTGACGGAAGCGGGCTACGTCGGTGAGGACGTCGAGAACATCATCGTCCAGCTGCTGCAGAACGCAGACCACGACGTGGAGCGGGCGCAGCGCGGCATCGTCTACATCGACGAAATCGACAAGATTAGCCGCAAAAGCGACAACCCCTCCATCACGAGGGACGTGTCCGGTGAAGGCGTGCAGCAGGCGCTGCTCAAGATCATCGAAGGCACGGTCGCCAACGTGCCGCCCAAGGGCGGCCGCAAGCACCCCCAGCAGGACTTCCTGCAGGTGGACACGAGCAACATCCTGTTCATCTGCGGCGGCGCCTTCGTGGGCTTGGATCAGATCATCCAGCGCCGTCTCGGCCAGTCCCGCATGGGCTTCGGCGTCGAGGTGAAGAGCAAGACCGACATGAAGCTCGGTGAGCTCCTGAACGAGGTGCAGCCTGAGGACTTGCTGAAGTTCGGGCTCATCCCGGAGTTCATCGGTCGCTTGCCGCTCATCGCCACCTTGCACGAGCTGAGCGAGGACGCCCTCATCGACATCTTGACCAAGCCGAAGAACAGCTTGGTGAAGCAGTTCCAGAAGCTCTTCGAGATGGACGGCGTGAAGCTGAAGTTCACGAAGGGCGCGCTGCAAGCCATCGCTCGCGAGGCGATCACTCGCGAGAGCGGCGCCCGCGGCCTCCGCGCCATCATGGAAGAGTCCATGCTGGACGTCATGTACGACGTGCCCTCCAAGCAGGGCATCAAGGAAGTCGTCGTCAACGAGGACGCCGTCAACAAGGGCGACGCCCCTCTCATCGTTTATCATAAGGAAGCCGGCGTCGGCTGAGCTGGGGTTAGCGCCCCGCCGCTCAGCACGAAGCCGCCGGCTGAAGGCCAACGCGCCACAGAAGCTGAGCCATGTTCTTCAAAAACGACGGTAACGGTCAGGGGGCAAAGAAGGTCGTTCCGGCGCTACCGCTGCGCGACATCATCGTGTTCCCCCACATGGTGTCGCAGCTTTTCGTGGGGCGCGAGCGCAGCATCGCCGCGTTGGACGAAGCGATGGCGCAGAGCAAGGAGATCTTCCTCGCCGCCCAGCGCAGCGCCAAAACCAACGATCCCACGCCGGACGACATCTATGCCGTCGGTACGCTCGGCACCATCGTCCAGCTGCTCCGCTTGGCGGACGGCACGGTCAAGGTGTTGGTCGAAGGGCGGCAGCGCGCCCGCGTGCGGCGCTATTTGGAGTCGGCCGACTTCTTTCAGGTCGAGCTGGAGGAAATCATCGAAGCCATCCCGACTGACGTCGAGGTGGAAGCGCTGATTCGAAGCGTGCAGAGCACCTTCGAGGTTTACGTCAAGCTCAACAAGAAGGTTCAGCCTGAAGTGCTGATGAGCGTCCAGAGCATCGACGATGCCGGGAAGCTCAGCGACACCATCGCCGCCAATCTGCCCACCATCAAGCTCAGTGACCGTCAGGCCCTGCTCGAAATGGAAGACGCCAAGAAGCGTCTCGAGCGCCTGTACGAGTTGATGCAGGCCGAGATCGAGATTCTCCAGGTGGAGAAGAAGATCCGCTCCCGCGTCAAGAAGCAGATGGAGAAGACGCAGAAGGAGTACTACCTCAACGAGCAGATGCAGGCCATCCAGAAGGAACTGGGTGGTGGCGAGCGCGACGAGTTCAAGAACGAGATCGCGGAAATCGAGGAGAAGCTCAAGAGCAAGAAGCTCTCCGAAGAGGCGCTCGGGAAGGTCAAGAAGGAGCTGAAGAAGCTCAAGATGATGCACCCGACGAGCGCGGAAGCGACCGTCGTCCGCAACTACGTGGATTGGATCTTGAGCCTGCCCTGGCAGGACAAGACCGAAGAGCGCTTCGACATCAAGGAAGCCGAGAAGATCCTGGACGAGGATCACTACGGTTTGAAGAAGCCCAAAGAGCGCATCATCGAGTACCTGGCGGTCCAGGCGCTGACCAAGAAGCTCAAGGGGCCGATCCTCTGCTTCGTTGGCCCGCCCGGCGTCGGCAAGACGAGCATCGCGCGCAGCATCGCCCGCGCGACGGGTCGTAAGTTCACACGCCTCTCATTGGGCGGCGTGCGGGACGAAGCGGAGATTCGCGGCCACCGCCGCACGTATATCGGCGCGCTCCCGGGCAAGATCGTCCAGAGCCTGAAGAAGGTCGGGTCCAACAACCCGTTGTTCCTCTTGGACGAGATCGACAAGATGAGCACGGACTTCCGCGGTGACCCCGCCGCCGCGCTGCTCGAGGTCTTGGATCCGGAGCAGAACAGCACCTTCAACGACCATTACCTGGATCTGGACTACGACCTGAGCGACGTGATGTTCATCACGACCGCCAACACGTTGTCCGGTATCCCGGTGCCGCTCCAGGACCGCATGGAGATCATTCAGCTCACGAGCTACACCGAGTTCGAGAAGCTGAATATCTGCGAAAAGTACCTGATTCCGCGGCAAAAGAAGGAGTGCGGGCTGGAGAACGTCGACCTCGCCTTCAGCGAGAACGCCATCCGCACCATCATTCACCATTACACGCGCGAAGCCGGCGTCCGCAATTTGGAGCGTGAGATCGCCAGCGTTTGCCGCAAGGCCGCGCTCAGGGTGGTGCGTGAGGGCAAAGACCAAAAGATCGAGATCAAGGGCACGGACGTCCCCGGCTTCCTGGGAGTGCCGCAGTTCCGTCTCGGTAAGAAGGAAGAGACCGACTCCATCGGTCTCACCCATGGCCTCTCGGTTTCGGACCACGGCGGCGACATCCTCGACTGCGAGGTGAGCGTCGTCTCCGGCAAGGGCAAGCTCGTCATCACCGGCCGACTAGAGAAGGGCATGGAGGAGAGCGCCCAAGCCGCGATGACGTACATCCGCTCGCGCTCCAACGTGCTCAAGCTGGAGCCGGATTTTTACCAAAAGATCGACCTGCACGTGCACTTCCCGGAGTTCGTCCGCAAGGACGGGCCCAGCGCGGGCGTGACGATGGCGACCAGCATCGCCAGCGCGCTCACGCGCGTCTCCGTGAAGACGGACGTGGCCATGACCGGGGAGATCACGCTGCGCGGCCGGGTGATGCCGATTGGCGGCTTGAAAGAGAAGCTCCTCGCCGCGCACCGCAACGGCATCAAAGTCGTCATCGTCCCTCGCGAGAACCGCAAGGACCTGAAGGAAGTGCCGCGTCGCGTGCTGCGCGGGCTACGCATCGTCCTCGTGGACCACATGGACGACGTCTTGCGCGAAGCGATGAACTTCGCCGACTCGGACTCGCTCTTTGGCCGCCGTCGCACCCGCATGGAGTACCGCGCCGGCGAATACTTCGAAGAGAAGATCGAAGGCGACGACACCGCCGTCAACGTGCCGCCCGGCACCTCGGTCCCCGAGCAGCCCGGCCTCTACTGAACGCCGTCCCATCGAGGCGCAGCGCCGTAACCCTCGGGGCAGGGTTGCGGCCTCTGCTGCGGCGGTAGCCAATCCTGCGCGAACCGCGGAACGTTGCCATGTACCTAGAATGGCGGCGCGTGTCGCCAACGTCGGGTGCATCACCTCGTGAAAGTCCGGAGAATTGGGCGGCCTCCATTGACCGGAGGGCTCGCCGCGGGCACGCTAAGCCGTCCGCTCATGCTGCTCAGGACTTGGGGTATTTCGGTCGCGCTGCTCAGCCTGAGTGCGCTCGGCTGTGAGGCTGAGAGAGCCAGCGCCCCGGAAGCTCCGATGGGCACGGCCGGGAGCGGCGGCTCCGTGACCGAGCCGCAGAGCTGTGACCTGGGTCCGGTTCCGGGTGTCGCGCCGCTGCGCCCGCTGACGCGCTTTCAATACGACAACATCGTGCGGGACCTGCTCGGTGACACCAGCGCCCCCGCTCGCGCTTTCCCACCCGAGAACGAGGTGGACGGCTACCGAACGTACGCGGCCGCCAATCAAGCGAACCCGTTGCTCGTGGAGAGTTACCTCACGGTCGCGGAATCGGTGTCGGCGCGCGCGGCGGCCACGCGGCTCGCGGACATCGCACCGTGCGCAGAGGGCGCGGACGCGATGGCGTGCGCGGAGCAATTCTTGGACGGCTTCGGTGCGCGTGCCTTCCGGCGCCCCCTGACGGAGGGGGAGAGGCAGCCGCTCCTCGGGCTGTTCGCCTCCGGCAACGCGCAGAGCTACGCGCGCGGCATCGAGCTCTTGATTCAGGCGATGTTGCAGTCGCCCCAGTTTCTCTACCGGGTAGACGCGCTGCGTGCGCCGACCGAGGCCACGGGAGCGATCCCGCTCGGCAGCTACGAGCTCGCGGGGCGGCTTTCGTTCACGCTCTGGGGCTCGGTGCCGGATCAGGAGCTCCTCACGGCGGCAGCGAACGGCCAGCTCGCGACCGCGGCGGACGTGGAGCGCGAAGCGCGACGGCTGCTGCAGGACCCACGCTCCCGCCAAATCGTGAGGGACTTCGGCGAGCAGTGGCTCAACCTCTCGCGGCTGGACGGCTTGGCGCGGGACGGCACGAACCTGGACGTCAACGTGCTGAACGACTCGCTGCGCGAATCACTCGCGCGCTATCTGGACGATGCGTACTTTTCGCAGCAGGGCAGCTTCGCAAAGCTGTTCACGGGCCAAGACGTGTGGCTCAACGCGGCGCTAGCGCCGCTCTACGGCGGGCAAGCTCCGGAGTCGGGCTTCGTCGCACAAGTCTTGCCCGACCCGCGCGCGGGGTTGCTCACGCAGCCGGCTCTGCTCACGCTGCTGTCGCACTCCAATC
The DNA here is from genome assembly GCA_029266615.1 of Polyangiaceae bacterium. Lineage (GTDB taxonomy): Bacteria > Myxococcota_A > Polyangia > Polyangiales > Polyangiaceae > PMG-095. Next base: position 19,131 of record JAQSWN010000081.1, on the reverse strand, counting down.
AGACCGCGCCCGTGATTCGCGGCGTGTTCGTGCGCGAGCGCTTCTTGTGCTCGACCGTGCCGCCGCCGCCTGCGGACTTGAACACCGTGCCGCCCGATCCGGATCCGAACGCGACCACGCGTGAGCGCTTCCGCCAGCACACGGAGCAAGAGTCGTGCGCGGGCTGCCACAAGCTGATCGACGGCGTGGGTTTCGGCTTCGAGCGTTACGATCAGCTCGGGCGTTACCGCGCGGAGGAGAACGGCTTCCCGGTGGACGACTCCGGCGAGCTCGTCGCGACCGGCGAGGCGGGGCTGGACGGCCCGTACAACGGCTTGGTGGAGCTTTCGGCGCGTCTAGCGCAGAGCGCGCGGGCGCGCGATTGCCTGGCCACCAACTGGTACCGCTACAGCTACGGCCGGCAAGAGCAAGCGGCGGACAGTTGTAGCCTCGCGCAAGTTCGGACTCGTTTCGCGGAGTCGGGCGGGGACTTGAAGGAGCTGCTCGTGGCGCTCACCCAAACGGATTCGTTCTTGTACCGACCCGCCATGGAGGCCCCATGAGCCCGCGGCTCTCTCGCCGCAACGTCCTGCGCGCGGCCAGCGGCGCCGCTATGGCGCTGCCGTTCCTGCCGTCCTTGCTGAGCCGCACCGCGCGCGCCCAAGCCGCCGCCTCGCCCAAGCGCTTCGTGACGATGTACACCCCGAACGGCGTCATCCACGAAGGCTGGTGGCCGACGGCGGTCGCGAGCGAGTCGAGCTTCGAGCTGAGCGAAAGCCACGCGCCGCTCAAAGCGTACAAAGACCGCCTGCTCGTGCTGGGCGGGCTGGAGATGAAGGTCGCGGCGGAGGGCCCGGGCGGCCCCCATCAACGCGGCATCGGCGCGCTCTTCACCAACACGCAGCTCGGCGAAGGAGTGTTCGTGGACGGCTGCGGCAGGACCGCAGGCTGGGCGACCGGCGTCAGCGTGGACCAGCGCATCGCCAACGTCATCGGGGTGGACAGCCCCGTCGCCAGCCTGCAGCTCGGCGTTCGCGCGACCGAAAACGACGTCCAAGGGCGCATCTCGTACGCGGGCCCGGGTTCTCCGCTCCCTCCGCTGAGCACGCCGCTGGACGTGTACACGCAGGTGTTCGACAAGTTCCTGCCGCCGCCTTCTTCACCGGGCGGGGACGCCGCCAAGGCGCTCCTGGCCCAGCGTAAGAGCGTGCTGGACGCGGTCGCCAAAGAGTTCGGCGCGCTGAGCCCGCAGCTCGGCGCGCAAGACCGGCAAACGCTGGACCAACACCTCACGTTGGTGCGGGACGTGGAGCGGCGCCTGTCGCTGGGAATCGCGGAGTGCCAGAAGCCGGACGTCCCCGCGACGCTGGACCCGGTGAGCGAGGTCGATATGCCGGCCATCGCGGAGCTCTCGCTGGATCTGCTGTCGCTGGCTTTCGCGTGTGACCGCACCCGCGTCGCTAGCTTCGAGATTTCTACGGCGCTGAACCGAATCCGCTATCCGTGGCTCTCGAGCATGGGGGAGGGCCATACGCTTTCGCACAGCGGCGCGAGCGACATGAACGCCAAGACCCAGCTCATCGCCCGTCAGGCGTGGCACGCCGGCCTCATCACGCGCTTGTTCGACCGCCTTGGCACCGTCACGGAGGGTGAGGGCACCGTCCTCGACAACACCCTGCTCTTCTGGGGCAACGAGGTGTCGATGGGGACGACTCACACCCACGACAACATGCCGTTCGTGGTCGCTGGCGGCACGTGGGCGTTCCGAACGGGCCGCTACCTGAAATACCAGGGCAACTCGCACGCCGACCTGCTCGTCTCGCTCCTCAACGCGATGGGCGTCGCGGACACGACCATCGGCAACGCCGCCTTCTGCACGGGCCCGCTCCCAGGCCTCGTTTAGCGCAGGTAAGCGCTGCTGGCCGTTACGGGTTGACGGCGCCGGGCGGCTCGGCAATCTGGCGCTCTCGATGAGTGACGTAAAGACGGCGATCTCACCCCGGCGCGATCAGGACTACCCCAACTGGTACCAAGAGGTGGTGCGCGAGGCGGACTTGGCCGAAAACTCGGACGTCCGCGGCTGCATGGTCATCAAGCCGTGGGGCTACGGCATCTGGGAAAACATCCAGCGCGCGCTGGACCGTATGTTCAAGGCCACCGGGCACAAGAACGCGTACTTCCCGCTCTTCATCCCGCTGTCCTACCTGGCGAAAGAGGCTGAGCACGTCGAGGGCTTCGCCAAAGAATGCGCGGTCGTGACGCACCACCGGCTGGAAGCGGCGCCCGGCGGCGGCCTCCGCCCGGCGCCGAGCGCACAGCTCACGGAGCCGCTCGTGGTGCGCCCCACGTCCGAGACCATCATTGGCGCGTCCTTCGCGAAGTGGGTCAAGTCGTACCGCGACCTACCCATTCTCATTAATCAGTGGGCCAACGTCGTGCGCTGGGAGATGCGCACGCGCGTGTTCTTGCGCACCGCGGAGTTCCTCTGGCAGGAGGGCCACACCGCGCACGAAACCGAGGCGGAGGCTCGCGAAGAGACCGAGAAGATGCTCAAGGTCTACGCCGAGTTCGCCAAGGAGTTCATGGCCGTTCCGGTGTTCATGGGCGAAAAGACGGAAGGCGAGCGCTTCCCCGGCGCGGTGCAGACCCTCTGCATCGAAGCGATGATGCAGGACCGCAAGGCGCTCCAGGCCGGAACGTCGCATTTTCTCGGTCAAAACTTCGCCAAGAGCAGCGGCATTCGCTTCCTCTCGCGCGACAACAAGGAAGAGCTCGCCTGGACCTCGAGCTGGGGCGTGAGCACGCGGCTGATCGGCGCGCTGATCATGGTCCACGCCGACGACGACGGCATGATCATTCCCCCCAAGCTCGCTCCCACTCACGTGGTAATCCTTCCGATCACCCCCAAGCCGGACACTCGGGAAGCCGTGCTCAAGGCGGCGCGAGAGCTCGCCAATCAGCTCCGTGAGCTGCGCTTCGGTCGCGCCGACGTCGAGGTCGAGGTCGACGAGCGCGACCTGCCCGGTGGGCAGAAGAGCTGGGAGTGGATCAAGAAGGGCGTCCCGGTGCGCATCGAGCTCGGCCCGCGCGATCTCGAGAAGGGCACCGTCGCCGTGTACCGACGTGACCAGGGCGTGAAAGAGAAGACCTTCCCCGCCATGGCGGACGCGGTGCAAAACCTCCCGACGCTGCTCCAAGAGATTCAGGACAACCTGTACCAAAAGGCGCTCGCGCTACGCGACCAGAACACCGTGAAGATCGACTCCGAAAAGGAGTTCTATGCCTTCTTCACGCCGAAGAACGCGAACAAGCCCGAGGTGCACGGCGGCTTCGCGCTCGCTCACTTCAACGGCTCGCCCGAGGTCGAGGAGAAGCTCAAAAACGAGCTCAAGGTCACCGTTCGCTGTATCCCGCGCGAGTTGGATTCGGAGCCCGGGACCTGCATCTTCACCGGCCAGCCCAGTAAGCAACGCGTGATTTTCGCGAAGGCTTACTGAGAGCCAAGGCTACGCGGCGACGAGAGTCCCCAGCGGCTGCTGGGACATGGGTCTCGGTCGTCGCTTGGGCCACTGGCGGCGTCGGCGTCGCAACTGTGCCAGTCTCTCGTGGCACAGTGACTCGAATGTTGGCCTAACCTACCGAATACGCTCGAATATTTGTTCGCGCGTGCCACGGTCGTGGTTGGCACGGTGGCTGCAGTGTGCCGCACGAGGAGAATCGCATGACTTCCGTTAGGCATCGTGGTCGCGCGCTCAGCGCACTGGGGCTCGTCGTGGCTTTGGGGACGTCGTCTGTCGCTTGCAGCAGCGACGACGATGGCAAAACGAAGGCGCTCGCGAAGGGGCAGAGCGAATTCAGCTCCGCGCCGCCGAGCAGCCAAGGTCGTAACGGCCCCGTCCTCGGAGCCGAAGACGGGGCCGCGTCGGGGGGCGGAGGGACGGCGTCGGGGCCCGGCGCGCAACCACCGAAGTCGGACGCGGGCGGCGTGAAGCGCGAGGTCGAAGAGACGGATCTCTACCGGCTCGACGGCGATCGGCTCTACTACCTCAATCAGTATCGCGGGCTGATGGTGTTCGACGTGAGTGATGTGGATCACCCGCAGATGCTTGGTCGCTCGCCCATTTACGGCTCCCCCGTAGAAATGGTCGTGCGCGACGGCATCGCCAGCGTCGTCGTCGCGGACTGGTACGGCACGATGAACGACGGCACGCCCTTCCACGGCTCGATCGTGCGTGGCATCGACGCGCGGGATCCGGCGAACATGAAGGTGACGGGCGAGGCGCTCTTGGGCGGCTGGGTGCGCGACACCCGAGTCGTGGGGGACGTGCTGTACGCCGTAACGGAGAAGTATTCCTGGGACTACGGCTGGTGGGGCTATGCCTCGGACGGCGGCGCAGTCGGGGTGAGCGGGAACAACGGGCCGAACGTCAGCGTGGCGAGCGTCAGCTTCGCGGGCGGCGCTGTGGAGGCGGTGGACAACTACGACGTGCCGGGTTGGGGCGGCATCTTCAACGTCACCTCGAGCTCGATTTTGCTCGCTTCCGACGTGCTCGGGCAACCCGATCAGTACGGCTACGCCGCGCCAACGGGTCAGAGCACGTTGCGCTACCTGGACATCAGCGATGCGGGTGGCGAGATCGTCGAGCGTGGCTCGGTGGTCGTGGACGGTTCGGTGCAGAGCTGGGGCGCAGACGGCGGGCGCTGGAACCTGGATTTTGCAGACGGCAAGACCGCGCACGTCGTGGGCCGCAGCTACGACTACAACAGCAGCACGCCGAACAACGGCCTCAGCATCAGCACCGCCGACTTCTCGAATCCGGACGCGCCGGTGGTGACCGGTAGCTTGCAGCAGCCGATGCCCGGTTGGGATGCGACCGCGCGCTTCGACGGATCGCGGCTGTATCTTTCGCCGAACAGCTGGGGCTGCAACTACGACAACAGCGGCAACGCCACCGGCACCCTGCGCACGCCGCTGGACGTTTACGACCTGTCGGACATGGCGATGCCGAAGAAGCTCGGCACTGGCGCCATCGACGGCCAAATATCGTTGATGATTCCGAACGGCGACCGTTTGTTCGCGCTCGGCAACGTGTACGACTGCGTGGGAGGCTACAAGAGTCCGATCTCACTGGCGTACTTCGACATGACGGACCCGACTCAGCCGAAGTCGCTCGGCAGCGCCGAGTTCGGCACCGGTTGGGCGTGGACGCCCGCCGCCGGCACGTTCAAGGCGTTTACGAAGAACGACGCCGAGGGCCTCGTCGTGCTGCCGTTCAGCGGCTGGGATCCGAGTGGCTACCAGTACAACAATGGCCTTCAGCTCATCGAGTTCACGGCCGACGCTATCAAGACGAGCGGCACCGCCAAGACGACGGGCTGGGTCGAACGCGGGATTTTCGTCAAGAATCGGCTGGTCTCGCTCAGCAACTTGGCTCTTTCCGTCGTGGACTACGGGTCGCACGCAGAGCCCACCGTGGTCGCGGAGCTCACGCTCGCGCGCAACGTCGTCAACGTGAAGCCGATTGGGGGTAAGAACGTGGCGGAGGTGTCCAGCGATTTCTGGGACAACGACACGAACCACTCGGAGCTGCGCGTGTTGCCGCTCGCGGAAGCGGAAGAGAACGTTGCCGACGCGACACTCGCGTCCGCGACCATCGACGGGACGAACCCGACCGTCTTCCACGACGGCGACTTGAGCTTCGTGGTCAGCAACGTGCGCCGCGAGGTCGCGTGCGAGGGCGGCTCGAGCGCTCCGGAACCGGGTTACCCAGGCAAGGACGTGAACCTCAAGTGCTACTCCTGGACCCAAGAAGTGCAGGTGGTGGACACGGCCGGCGGCAGCGCGGAGCTGCGCGGCAAGATCGCCCTGCCCAACCGCGGAAACAGCTATTACGGCGGCTGGGGCTGGTACGGCTGCGGCATGTACGACTGGTACTACGGGTCGGACGTGGTGCAGGTCGACGGAAACAAGCTCGCGTTTCGGCGGTGGGAGCCGCAGTACGACGCCGCGGGGGGTTACGTCGACGCGCGGCAATCGCTCTTCGTGGTGGACGCCGCGAACCCCGATGCGCCCAGCCTCGCGTCCGTGGTCGTGACGTCCGAACAGAATGGCTGGTGGGGCAACCTGCGCGCCGTCGGTGACCAGCTCTACGCCTCGCACTACGAGTGGGAAGAGGAACCACGCTACGACACTGGCAACTATCAACCTGGGCGCGTGCGCTACTACCTCGACCAGGTGGATCTGAGCGACGCGAGCCAGCCGCGCATCGGCCGCAAAATCAACGTCCCCGGTTTCCTGGTGGGTGGCTCGGAGGAAAATCCGAACGTCGTGTACACCATGGACTACCACTGGGACGGCTCTGCCATCACCAACGACCTCGCCGTGCTCGAGCTCAATGGCGACCGCGCGTACCTGAAAGGGCACGTCGCGATTCCGGGCAACAGCGGGAACGTATTCGTCCGCGGAAAAACCGCCTACTTCAGCGCGCAGACTTGGGACGACGAGCGCCGCACCTCGAGTGTTCAGCTGTACCAAGTGGACCTGAGTGATCCGCAAAATCCCACCGTGCTCCCCTCCAAAGAGACGGAAGGCTGGGGATGGCTCCTCGGCGTAGAAGGCGACCGCGCTTTCGTGACGTCGGGATGGGCGAACCAAGGCGTGGACATCTTCAAGCTCGCGCCGGGCAAGGCTCCTGTTTACGATCAGTTCGTGCGCACCCGCGGCTGGTGGACGTCTTCGCTGGCGCGCCAAGGCGACCAGGTGCTGCTCGCGAGCGGCTACTGGGGCACGCAGGTCATCAACCTGAAGTAGCGCCCTTGACGTAATCGACGACGGCCGCGACAGTGGCTGGGTCACGCAGAATCCTGTTGTGGCCCAGCCCGTTCGTCCTTTTGAAGGCGGCGCCTGGCCACGCCTTGGCCAATTGTTCTCCGCACTGGACGGGCACTGCGCGATCCTGCGCGTCGTGGACCACGAGCAGCGGCGAGGTCATGGTCTTGGCGAGCCGCGTGGCGTGTAAGTCTTCGATGCGCTGGCCCACCCGCCGTTCTAGGGCATTTTCTAGGGCTCCACGCGTTCTGGCGGAGAGGCCCAGCTCGCCCGAGACCGTCGTCACGAAGTCGCGCACGTCGGTCGGCGGAGCGATGAAGACGAGGCGAGGTGAGCCGACGCCCGGCTCGACCCCCTGCGCGTCGCGCCCGCGCGCGCGGCTCAACGCGTACGTGACCGCGGCCCCGCCCATGGAGTGCGCGATGACGGCGCTGAGCGGTTGAAAGAACGGCTTGGTCGCGCCGACCACGGCGTCGAACGCGTCCGCGAAGCGCACCAGGGACGACGAGCTCCCCGCGGAGCCGCCGTGACCGGGAGCGTCGAAGGCAACGACTTGGTAGCCGGCGGCGACGAGCGGCTCCACGAACGCGCCCAGCTGCGTGCCGCGTCCGTCCCAACCGTGTACGAGGACGACGAGCGGACCTTGACCCCAACGCAGCGCCGCAAGCTCGCCGTGCGGGCTCTCGACCCTGAGCCCCTCGCCGCGCGCTCCGAGCTCGAGCTCGAGATCCGCGGGGCGCCGGCGAGTCGTGCGGAACATCGCCAGTGCCGCCAGCTCCGCCGCCAAACTAGGCGAAAGCGCCTGGAGGTGAGAGAAGATAGAGCGAACGGTCGTGCTATTTCTGGACAAATCGATTCGCGACATAGGGTGCCTCTCAGTTCACTGCGTTCGTTTCCAGCAGACGCTCGAAAGCGGCTTTGGCGCGCGCTTCGGCCTTCGGGTCGCGTAGCAGGCGACGGGCGTGGTGGTACGCCATGAGAATGCCCTGGAGCTCGAAGGCGAACTGATCGCCGTCGAGATCGGTTCGTAGCTCTCCGGACTCCACGGCCATGCGCGCGGCCTTCGCGAGCACGGCCATGAGCGCGGCTTGCGAGCTGGCCAAGAAGTCGCGCTGCGGACCCTCGCTGTCGTCCAACTCCGCGGCGGCGGCAAAGAGCACGCAGCCGCCGGGTTGCGCAGGATCCGTGACCCACGCGACCCAGTTCTTGAACAGCTTGCGCAAGCGCGGCACGCCGCGCGGCGCGGCGAAAGCGGGCCGCAGCACCTGCTCGGTGAAGCGCTCTGCCCCCGCCTTCAACACCTCCAGCTCCAGCTCCTCTTTGGAGCCGAAGTGCGCGAACAGCCCGCTCTTGGAGAGCCCCAGCTCGCTCGCCAGCTTGCCGATGCTGAGGCCGGACAAACCGTCGCGACTGGCCAAGCGCCAAGCTCGGTCCACGATGCGGTCGCGCGTCTCTTCGCCCTTGCTCAAGGTTCGTGAATAATACGAACGGTCGTTCTATTGTCAATAGGGCGACAAGAAACCTGGGGATTCGCGAGGATTAGCTCGCTCCAGACAAACACGGCATTCATGCTTTCTTCGGTTCGCCACTCGTCAAGTCGACTACGTTCCTTCGAATGGCGGTGGCGGCTGGCGTGCTCGGATACGTGGGTCTGTTCCTATTGCTCGTGGGGTCAATGACGCTCGCGGCGCGGGGAGTCGGGCGACTCGTGGGCGTGCCGGGCTTCCGATGGTTCAGCGCACAGAGGCACGCCGCGGAGTGGTGGCGGCTGGCGGCGATTCGCGTCGCCGCGGCGGCCGCGCCCTGGTGCTTGAGTGCAGCCCTGTTCGGCGCTCAGTACGCCTTTCACGGCGAGACAGCGCCGCGCGTTGGCGGGTACGTGACGGTGATGCCCGGACCCGCGCAAGACGCGGGCATGGTCGACGGCGATCGCGTCGTCCGCATCGGCGATCGCCCCGTGAGCACTTGGGACGAGCTGCGCGCGGTCGTGGGGCAGCAGACGGGACCAGTCGAGGTCGAGGTCGAGCGCGGCGGCGAGCGGCGCATCCTCAACGTCACGCCGCGGCAGGGCCGAATCGGCGTCACCGCTCAATCTTTCAATCACGCGCTCGGCGCCGCGGAGGTCCTAAGGCGCGCGGTCGTGACGCCCGGTCTGGTCGTCAAAAGCACCTGGCAAGCGTTCACCGCTCGCGCCACTCTCGCCGATGACCAGTCGGAGCGGGGAGGACCGGTGCGGATCATGCGGGCGATCGGTAGCAGCGAGCGCAGCAGCATTCTCCTATTCTTGGCCAGCTTGTGCGCCTACCTGTGGCCGATGCTCGTCGGCGTGGCGCTCTTCGAGCTCGCGACCGGCGCCGTCTTCCACGCGACGTATCCGGAGGCCGCGACGAATCCCCGGCAGCGCGGCTTCCGGCTCGCGCGCCTTCATCAAGCGCTCCTCCTGGCGTGGGCAGCGTACCTCGCTGCCATTCCGTTGTTCGTGCTCAACGCCTTGGGGGTGCCGATCGCGTTGCTGTTGACGGTGTGGGTGACGCCGGCGGTCGTATCGGCGTTCCCCCTCATTGCATTCGCGGGGAGCGAGGTGTGGCCGCGGCCGCTCGTCCTCATCTGCTTGCTGGCGGCGATCGTGGTCCCGTGCGTCGTCTTCGTCCTGCCACTCGCGCTACTGCGGAGCCTGCAGCTCGCTCTCAAAGCCGAGGGCTTCCGCTTCGGTTGGCTGCGCTCCGAGCCCCCCGCGCCGCGCGAAGCCGCGCTCTGAGCACGGCCGCCAGCTTCGACATGCGAGCGTCTGCGAGGTGGGCTGCGGTTGAGGCAGCCCACCGTGCGTGACTTCAAGCATCTATTGGTAGGCGGGACAGGGATTGAACCTGCGACAGCCGGTGTGTAAAACCAGAGCTCTACCGCTGAGCTACCCGCCTGCGGTGCCGAGTACGTAGCACGGGCGCGGCGCCTGGGTGAAGGCCCGTTGCGCACCGCGCCGGAAAATGGGGTCAGGCCAAGCGTAGCCGGTCTAGCGGCCGCGCGCGGTGACCGTCGCACCCACGAGCACGAGCAGCGTACCCAGGGCTTGAACGAGGTGCACCGGCTCGCCCAGCACCCAGTGGGCGAGGGCGATGGTCGAAACCGGCCCGACCGCACCGATGATCGCGGCCGAGCCCGCGCCGACGCGGCGAATGCCCTCGGCGAGCAGAAAGACGGGCAGCACCGTGCAGACGATCGCCAGGAGCGCGCCGACCACGTACACGGGAGTGGGGTGGCCGTCGAAATGACCGCCGACGACCAGGAAGTGCACGAGCATAGCGGCGGTGGAGACGATCATGGCCAGCGCCGTGAAGCGGAGCGAGCCCACGCGGGGAATGAGACGCCCGCTGCCGACCAAATACGCCGTGTAGCTGAGCGCGCAGGCGAAGATGAGCGAAACGCCGGCCCAGAGCTGCGGGCCCGACGCGCTCGCGGTCTCTGTCTTCACCGCAAGGAGCACGCCGCTGTACGTGAGACCGAGGGCCCACAGAGTGCGGCGGGTGATGGGCGTTTTGAACAGCCACGCCGACATCAACACCACGAGCGTCGGGTAAACGAAGAGGATCAGCCGCTCTAACCCCGCGGAGATGTACACGAGGCCGTAGAAGTCGAAGACGCTCGCCAGGTAATACCCGAGCACGCCAAGCCCGACGATCTTTCCCAGCTCCGCACGGGGCAGGGGAGCACGTCCGCGTGACGTGAGGAGCGCGGCCGCGAGGAAGAACGGCAGCGCGAAGCCCATGCGCAGCGCGAGTAAGGTGGACGGATCCGCGCCATGCCGGTAGCCGACCTTCGCGATGACCGCCTTCGCCGAGAACGCGACCGCAGAGCCGATCACGCACAGGGCCCCCCACCAGGCGTCCTTCTGATGTGCGTGCCTCGCCCGAACGGACGGTCGCTCAGGCGGCGCCGCGACCGGGCTCGACGGTGCAGAAATGCTTTGGCTCAATGGCCTCTGTTTGGTTCTGGTCCGCCGGCTCCTCGTCCGCCACCACAAGCGACGCCACGCGCGCCCGGCACAGCTGAGCGCGCACCTTTCACGCTGCGAAATTGCCGTCGAAAACGCGGTCTCGCCGCGAGCTCGGCACGAATGCGAAACCGAACGCACTTTTTCGTTGTGAAGAACGATCGCTGTGGTATGAACCGCCCCGCCGCTCACGGGGCGGTAGTTAAGTTGGTTATAACGCCGGCCTGTCACGCCGGAGGCCGCGGGTTCGAGTCCCGTCCGCCCCGCTGAAAAAGCCGAGAATCGCAAGGTTCTCGGCTTTTTCTTTTTTGTCGTTCGGCGATGCGGGCGTTCCCTGCAATCGGCTCGCCAACGCGTCGCTCGCCGCGTCCTGATCGGCTGGCAGATCGGGGCGTCGTCTATCTAGAGGCTGCCGAGGGGCCGGACGGCAGCTTGGTTGGCCGTTCGCAAGGAGAGCGCGAGAAGGCCGGAGAAGCCTCTTCGGTTCTCGCCGTGCTCGCGCGGCGAGCCGCGACAGCACGGTGAGCGGCTGACCGTCGGCTAAGGCGACGTCGCGTCGGACCGCGGGGCTGAGCGATTGATGAACGCCAGGACGGTGTCTGCACCACCCGTTCTGAAGCAGGCGATGCCGCGAGATTGTACGAAATGTAAAGCGCTAGGAGGCCGAGAAACGGGCGCGAACGGTGACGGTTGGGCTCACCCGGGCGGCTTCTGCTACCTTGCGGCACGCCCCCATGAGTCTCCTCATCTTCCTGTTGTTCGGCTTCATCGTTGGGCTCATTGCGCGCGCGCTCATGCCGGGCGCGCAGAAGATGGGCATCGTGCGGACGACGCTGATTGGCGTCGCGGGCTCGTTCATCGGCGGGCTGATCGGTAACATCATCGCTGGCAACGCCCTGCGCGTGCACAGCGCGGGCTGGATTGGCAGCATCATTGGCGCCATCGTGCTGATGGCGATCTTGGGCCGGAAGTAGCAGGTCGAGGGCGAGTCAGCGCGACGAGCTGCACGCCCGGTGACGTGCAGCTCCGCCGCTAGTGACGCGTTCGCCCGTTACGTAGTGCCGCGGGCGGCCACGGTTTTCACCAGGTGATGTCGAACTTGTCGATGTTGGGCATGCCGCCGCTCACGACGCTTCTGAGGAAGAAGTCGTTGTCTCCTGCGGCGAGGGGAATGTTGACGGTAGCGGTTGCCCACGTCGTCCACGAGCCGGTCGGGGGGGCGGTGATTTGCACGGGCGTGCCGCCGTTGGCGCTGACCGCGATCGGGCGGTTGCCGGTCGTGCCGTTCGCGTAGCGCACGGTGACCGGCACCGTGACCGCGGCGGGGGAATTGACGATGTACCAGGCGAAGGTGTTGTTGAAGTTGTCGATGTTGAGGTAGCCGCTTCCGGTGTAGCCGGCGTGGATGGTCTCGACGACGCCTTCGTCGATGTCGAACGCGCTCTCGGCTTGGTAGGTGCGGGTGAAGGTTTGCGCGAGCGAGAACTCGTCCACGTTGGGCATGCCTTCGTTCGACACGCTGGAGAGGTAGAAGTCGTTGTTACCAGCCGCGAACGTCACGTTCACGGTGGCGGTGACCCAAGTCGTCCACGAGCCGGTTGGCGCGCCCGTAATCTGAGCAGAGCTGCTGCCCGCGCTCACGCGAATCGGCCGGTTCGTCGTGCCGCCGTTGGCGTAGCGAACCGTCACCGCGACCGTACCGGCGACGGGGCGGTTGATGATGTACCAGGCGAAGGTGTTGTTGAAGTTGTCGATGTTCAAGTAACCGGCGCCTCGGTAACCGGTATGTACCGTTTCGATCACGCCTTCGTCGATGTCGACCGCGCTTTCGGCTTGGTACGTGGTGGTGAGCGCTTCTTGCGCAGTGCCCCAGGCTTCATCGTTTTCGACGCTGCCAGAGCAGCCCACGCACGACAAAGCAATCCCCATTCCCGCGGCAAATCCATGCCATTTCATGTTCGAGTCCCTCGTATGTTGTGAATGCCGATAACCCACGAGGCAGATGCTCGTGTGCGGCGCCGCATTACGTAGTGTTCGCGACTCGGATGGTCAACATCAGATTTAATGTGACGATGATCGCTTGTGGAAGATGCGTCGTCTTCGTTGCGGCTTTCTGCGCGCCGCCGTCGCGCGGCGTTCGCGGTCATCAAATCGTTTCGCGGAGCGCGCGGGCATGGCCGACTCGCGCCGTGCGAATCGCTCGACGAGCACGGTCACGACGACGGAGCCGACGAGCTCCGGCGCCTGTCCGCTTCGCGCGGGGTCGTAAGGATCGGTTGCTCAACCTGGGAGCGAGACGGGGAAGGGTCTTCACCAACTGCAGCGCGGGCGCGCCTCGTCGCGCGCATCGGCAGGAAGCGAAAATGACGACTAAATGCAGGCGGACGCAGATTTGCGGTGAGCTCCCTGCCCGAGCGCCCCTTCCTCTATTCGAGAGCCGAGCCGACCGTTCATCTCGACGCGTCGTCTGCGCTCGGTCGTGCGGAAGTGTGTCCCGAACACGAGTGTTGTCATGTCGAAACAGAACGTTTGTATCTCAGGATTGACCAGTGTTTCGAGCGCTATGCTGCTCGTCGCTATCGGAGCGTGCAGCTCTTCGGGTGCAGAGCCAGGGGCCGCTGCAGGTGGCGCGGGCGCGGGCGGGGTGAGCTCGGCGGGCGCGGGCGCGGGCGTGGCCGGCACCACGAGTAGTGGTGCAGCAGGGACGACGAACACGGCCGGTGGCGTCGGCAACGGCGGAGCTACGGCCGGAGGCGCGTCGAACGGGGGTGACGCGGGGAGCGGGGCGAGCGCGGGCGCCAGCGCAGGCAGCGCAGGCAGCGCAGGCGCGCCGCCGACCTCCGCGTGCGGAGTGAACCCGGCTCTTGGGACCGGGAAGATACAGATGGAGAACCTGTGCCGTGGCGTCGTGGCCGTGCGCAGTGGCGACGGCAACTTCGTGAGCTGGCGCCTACTCGGCTATGAGGCGCAGGACACCGGCTTCAACGTGTATCGGGACGGCGCGAAGGTGAACATGGCCCCGATCGTGGACTCTACGAGCTACGTGGACGCGGGCGCGGCCGCGACCGCGAAGTACACAGTGCGGGCCGTGGTGGGCGGCTTGGAAGGAAGCGACTCTGCCAATTCGCGCGGCGCGGCCAGCGCGACCGCGACCTGGGCGCAGCCCTACCTGCAGATCCCTCTCAAAACGACGGCGATGTACCGGGCGGGCGACATTTCCCCTGGAGATCTGGATGGGGACGGCGAGTACGAGCTCGTGGTCAAGGAGGAGCGCTCGCCGCAGGATTCCTCGAACGACGGCGTGACGGGTCAGCCGAAGTTCGCGGCCTACGAGCTGGACGGCACCTTTCTGTGGCGCGTCGATCTCGGGATCAACATCCGGGAGAGCGAGCACATCACCCCTTTCCTCGTCTACGACTTGGACGGAGACGGCAGCGCCGAGCTGGTGGTGAAGACGGCGCCGGGCACCAAGGACGGCAAGGGTGAGCTCCTGCACACGGGCCCCGCGGCGAACGACGACGACACGGCCGACTACCGCAACGCTGCGGGCAAGATCTTGCGCGGCCCCGAGTACCTGAGCGTCTTCTCCGGTAAAGACGGCGCCGAGCTGGCGACGATCGCCTACCACGCGCCATATTCGAGCGGCAGCTTCGGAGACAACGGAGGCAACCGCTCCGACCGCTACAACGCGTCGGTTGCGTTTCTGGATGCGACGGGTAGGCCTAGCGCGGTCATGCAGCGTGGCTACTACGCCCGCACGACTTTCGGCGCGTACAACTACCGCGACGGCAAGCTGGAGCTCGTGTGGAAGTTCGACTCGCAAGACGCGGCCCACCGCGACTACGCCGGCAAGGGCGTGCACAGCGTGATGGTGGCCGACGGGGACGGGGACGGGCGGCAAGAGATCATCCCGGGCGGTGCCACGATTGGCCCGGACGGGAAGGGGGTATGCGCCGTCGACTTTTACGCCCACGGCGATGCGATTCACGTCGGGGACTTGGTACCGGACCGGCCCGGCTTGGAGGTGTTCCAAATCATGGAGGCCGAGAACGTGCCGTCTTACTACGTGAGGGATCTGCTCACCTGCGAGATCATCGTAGAGGGGCCCAGCACCGGAGGCGACGAGGGGCCCGGGCGAGGAGTCGCGGCGGACATCTCGCCGGACAGCCCCGGCGCCGAGATTTGGGGCAGCGGATTCGGTCTGAACAGCGCGACGACCGGAGCTCGGGTCGGTGCGGCACCGGGCGCGGCCAACTTCCTCGCGTGGTGGGACGGAGACGAAAGCCGAGAGCTCCTGAATGGCAACTCCGTGACTCAGTACGACGACGAGGGCGAGGGCTTCACGGCGACCGGCTGCACGTCGATCAACGGTACCAAGTCGGTGCCGAGCCTGAGCGCGGACCTATTCGGGGACTGGCGCGAGGAGATCGTGTTTCTGTGTGGTGGCAACCTGCGCGTCTACACGACCACCGCGCCGACGAAGCGTCGGATTCACACGCTGATGCACGATCCGCAGTATCGAATGAACGTCACCGCGCAGAATGCTTCTTACAATCAGCCGCCCCACACGAGCTTTCATATCGGAGCGGGCATGAAATCGCCGCCGAAGCCCGATATCTCCGTGCGCTGAGCTTGGACACGGGCGAGCTGCAGGTCATTGCAACCCCGAAGGGTTAGCGACCATGGGGAGGAGGGCGCCACACGGCCCCCGGAAACCTCGGCCGCATCGGCGGCCGCGTTCGAGCGAATCTACGACGAATGGTACGCACACGTTGCCCGCTGGGTACGTGCGCTCGGGGTGCGAAGTGCGGACGTCGAAGACCTGGTGCAGGACGTCTTCATCATCGTGCACCGGCGCTTAGCCACCTTCGACGGGCAAAACCTGGGCGGTTGGCTGTACCGAATCACGAGGAGGCGTGTCCGAGATTACCGGCAATTGGTGTGGGTCCGGTCGTTCTTCGGCGTGCAGTCGCTCGCGCCTTCAGAAGAATTGCTGCAGACCGCGGTCGGGCCGCTAGAGGAGCTGGAGCGCATCGAGGGCCAGCGGCTGCTGGAGCGACTGCTGGCGGCTTTAACGCCGGACCAGCGCGTGGCGTTCGTGCTGTTCGAGATAGAGGGGCAAAAAGGCGAAGAGATCGCGAGGCTGCAGCAAGTCGCAGTCAACACGGTGTGGGCGCGAGTCCACAAGGCGCGCAAGACGCTGCTCCGCGAGCTCGCGCGCCGTGCCAAACGTTAGCGCAGCTAGCAGGCCGGCCGTCACGTGGACCTTGCGCCACGCTCCGGGCCGGCCTCACCAGCGGACAAAAGCTCAGCCGACCGACTCGCCGTTACTGGCGATCACCTTGCCGTACCAGTGGCCCGACTCTTTGATGGTCCGGGTACCGCCGTTCTCGTAATCGCAGAAGATCATTCCGAAGCGGTGCTTGTAGCCGTGCGCCCACTCGAAGTTGTCGATGAACGACCAGTGGAAGTACGCCTCCAGGGGCACGCCGTCCGCGATGGCGCGCGCGGCTTCTTGCAGGTGCCGCTGCGTGAAGTCGATGCGCTGCTCGTCGTGGACCTTGCCGTCTAACGCGACCCAATCCCGCGAGGAGATGCCGTTCTCCGTGATGACGATGGGCTTGCCGTAGCGCTCGTGCAGGTACTTGGGGCCCCAATACATGGCGTCCGGCGTGACGTACCAATCGAAGGCGGTAAGGCGAGCGCCCACCGGCATCGGCACCTCTTCCGGCGTGCCGTCCTTGCCGGCACGGACATATTGCCCTTGGTAAATGTTGACGCCGCAAAAATCCAGCGGCTGGCTCATCGTTTCCAGGTCGCCCGCTTTCACGTCTGGCGCGTCCTTCCCGAAAAAGCTCAGGCCGTCCTCGGGGTAGCTGCCGAGGAAAACCGGGTCCATCCACCAGGTGTTGGTCCACGCGGTTTGCGACGCGACCGAGAACATCTTCGCGCGGGCGGCCGCGATGTCCGCGGGAGAGCTCGGGTCCAGCGGCATCTTGGACAGCGCGACGGGGGCGTAGCCGATACGGCACGGCTGCTTCGAGGCGGCGCGGATCGCCTGCACGCTCTTGCCGTGGGCGAGCAACGTGTGGTGCCCGGCGAGGAGCACTTCCTTGAAGGCGAGCATGTCCCCGGGCGCGTGTCGGCCTTCGTGGTGGCCGGCGCCGATGTAGACCTGCGGCTCGTTCAAGGTCATCCAATTCTTGACCCGATCCGACAGGCGCGAGACGACGTGGGTCGTGTAGTCCGCGAACCAATCGGCGCTGTCCCGGTTGAGCCAGCCGCCGCGGTGGTACAAATCTAGCGGGAAGTCCCAGTGGAAGAGGGTAACCCACGGCGTGATGCCGGCGGCCAAGAGCGCGTCCACGAGGCGGTCGTAGAAGTCCAAGCCCTTTTCATGGGGCGCGCCCACGCCCGAAGGCTGAATGCGGGGCCAAGCAACGCTGAGACGGTACGCCTGAAGGCCGAGCTGCTTCATCAGCCCGACGTCCTCCGCGTAGCGGTTGTAGTGGTCGCACGCCACGTCCCCCGTATGGCCGTTCCAGACCATGCCCGGCTTGCGGCAGTACATGTCCCACACGCTCTGGCCCCGGCCGTCTTGATAGGCGGCGCCTTCGATTTGGTACGATGCGGCTGCGGCGCCCCATACGAAATTTTGCGGGAATTTGGCCATGTTCTAGGGGTCTGACCTTAGCAAACGGGACGCCTTCTGGAAACGGTTCCAGGTCCGGGAAATGAAAAAAGGCGATGAGTCCAGACTCACCGCCTTTTTGTGCGGGTGGTGTCACCCCCGCGCGTGGCGCTACCTCAGCGGAAGTATTTACCGCTACCGAACTGTAGCTTGCGACGGTCGAAGCTGTCGGAATTCTTGTGCATCAAGATCTGATACGTGAACGCCGAACCTTGCTCGCCGATGAGCGCGGACCAGTGAAGGAAGAAGTACCAGAGGCGGAACCACTTCTCGCCGTAGGCCTTGATCACGTGCTCGCGATTGCTGAGCCAAATATCGCGCCAGGCGCGCAGCGTGAGCACGTAGTGCGGGCTCATGTTCTCGACGTCCGTCACCTCGAACCCGCCGTCTTCCGCAGCGCGGATCATGCCGGAGAGGGTGAGGCTCGCGTCGGCACCCGGGAAGATGTAGCGGCTCATGAACAAGCCCCAGATCAGGTCCTCGGGGCGCATGGTCAGCGCCGACAGGGGGTTCTGCGGGTTGTAGAGGTTGCGGATACCGGTCCACTGCAAGACGAACAAGCCGTCGTCCGCCAGCAGCTCGTGCACCTTCTGGTAGTACTGCACCAGGTTCTTGATGCCGACGTGCTCGACCATCTCCAGGCTGACGATCTTGTCGAACTTGCCGGTGACGTTGCGGTAGTCGCACACCTCCACCTTGGCGCGGTCGCTCACGCCGTACTTGGCGATGCGGTCCGTACCGAAGTTCACTTGCTCCTGGGCGAGGGTGACGCCGTGGCTCTTGGAGCCGAACTCTTTGGCGGAGCGGGCGACGAAAGTGCCCCAGCCGCAGCCGATGTCCAGCAGCGTCTCGCCCGGCTTGAGCTGCAGCTTCTGGCAGGCGCGGTCGATCTTGCGGTACTGCGCCTGCTCGAGCGGCATGTCCGGCGTCTCGAACGAGGCGGCCGTGTAGACCATGGCCTCTCCCAGGCACCACTCGAAGAAGTCGTTGCCGCGGTTGTAGTGCTCGCTGACGATGCGGCTGTCCTGCGCCTTGGAGTGGATCGCCACCTCCGGCAGGAAGTTCGTGAACGCCCACTTGATGTGGGAGTCGGTCAGCCGAAACGACATCGTTTCGTGGCGGGTCTTGAAGAATTCTTCCCACTTGTCGGCGGGAATATCGAGCTTGCCCTCGATGTACGCCTCGTAGACGTCGGAGATCGGGACCTTTTTGCCCGACCATTTACGACCGAGGGTCGCGTCCTCGAAGACCACAAAATCACCAACGGTATTTCTGCTCATAGACTGGCCGGGCGGCTTAGTAGAGGAATTTGGCCCTCGCAACAAGGCGCAACGAGGCCAGGGCGAGGAAACAGGGCCAGATTGCAAGCCGCGCGGTCGGTGCCCGGACGATGTCCGAACGTTCAAAGCGGGCCGGAGAAATGCCGGCCAGCGGGGCTACACGCCGGATATCTTGGCACAAACCTGTCATCGCCCCCGAAACCGGCTATGGTTCGCCCATGGAAGTACGCGGAGGCTCCTCCTCGGCAGCCCTGTTCGAAATGTGCGGGCGGTTCAAGAAGGCTTGGATCAAGGGGGGCTTCAGCTGGGACAGCCGCTTCTCGTGCGTTGCGTCTTCGTTCAGCGTCGAGCTGGACGCCGAGGC
>JAQSWN010000318.1 GCA_029266615.1 Polyangiaceae bacterium | reverse complement strand
AGACACTAGGGCGGCGCATGCCGCGCAGCGGACAATCGCGCAGCGATTGTTGACCGCAGGTCACATGCGCTCCACTAGCTCGCTGGGTTGAGGCCCCAGCGTCCTCCCGAATGAACGATCCCGGAGTAATGATGATCGAGCTTCGAACCGAAGCTCTGCGGTGCGTTCGAGAGGGATTGCACCTCTGCCTCATCGGTTAAGAACCGAGTGCGCTGCTGTTACGCAACGAACGCGCTTGGCTCTGCGATTCGCGCGCGAATCCGAGCCCGTGCCTCAAAGGCACAGCTTGATGTATTGCATGACTTTCTCCTCAAAATGCCGCGAGGGCCGCGCGAGCAACTTGCTCGGGCGGCCTTCATAGGGGCGCGGACGAGGAAGTGCTTACTTCAATGATACGAGTCTAGGGTGGACCAATGCCTAGCAGACACACTGCTAGGCATTGAGCGTCCGCTATTCACGGCACGACTCTGATATCCACTCTTGAAGATGACGGTTGTTTGCATCTCGATACTTCCAACGAGCTCTCCTCGTCGTTGACGAGAACCCTGAAGCACAAACGACGAAGGCCGCCTGGTTTCCCTAGGCGGCCTTGCGAGCGCTCTGATGAAGAACGACTCGTACCGCCTAGGTGTTGCCTTCCCGATCGCCGATGTGACGCGCCGGCCTGGAGGCACTAAAACCCGAGAAACCTTCGAAGTTTCCGACGTTTTCCAGGGCAGCAACGGAGCACGCGGGCATGCACAACAGCATGCTGCTGCTCTTCTGCTCGGGGCTTGGTTGATAGCGATGGAACGACATTGAAAGGAACCTCGAATACAGGACGCCACTCCGCGACCCGTGAAAGGGTTATGTACGAACGCGCAAAGATCGTCAAGAAAAAAGATCGATAGATCGACGCTCGCTCACTGCGTCCGACTCCTGCTGCTCGATGGACTCGGTATCTGGTTTAGGCACCAGCAGACGGTGTTTCGACGACTCGACGATGAAGTCTGCCACTTTTGTCCACAGTGTTTCGAAGGCCGCGCGATCGAAGCCCGAGTTACTCGGCAGCCAATCCCCACCCCAGCTCGGGTCGTTCGGGTCTTGTTCACTACCGGGCGCGCCATACTGCCCGACCACGTCCAAGTGATCGCCGAGTGCGACGTGCAGCACGCGCCCCCAAACTTGTGAAAGCACGGGAACCACGCCGTCCGTGTCCGCCCCGGTGGCGCGTCGGCCCAAGCCTTCATCCAGAGCCGCGAGCTGCGCCTCGGCGAGCTGGTCGCGCAGCGCATCGTTGGGCTCGCGCGCGAGCCGATGCAAGAGCCAGTACGCGGGGTACATGAGCTGCGTGTACAGGTTGAGCAGAGAGCGCAGGAGGGTGCGAAACCGAGGCGCGCGCGAGTAGCTGATGACCGACGCGTAGGCGAGCGGGGGATCCGCGGTACAAGCGTTGAGCAGATCGCACCCCGCGGGGGTTAGTTGAAATAGCAGCGCTTGCTCTTGGCTTATCTGCCTCAGAAACTGCGCGAGCTCCAGGCGCCGCTCCTCCGACAGGTCCTTCAGTAATCGCTCGTAGAGCTGGTCGAAGGTACCACGATGCTTTCGCCACGGGTCGCGCAGCCGCACCGCGAAGTAGCCGAGCCGAAGCAAGAGCTTGAGTGGAAAGCGGCGGCGCTCGAGCAAGAACGCCAAGTAGCGCGCGCCGAGTCGAAACACGGCGCGCCCCAGCGGCCGCGTAAAATACGTGGAGACGTTGGTGCCGAAGTGAGGGCAAGAAACGGAGACGAGCGAGCGAAGGCGATCGTAGTCCGGTATGCGCGCGCGGGTCGGGAGCGCCGCTGTCTGCGCTACGGCGAGGCGAGCATCCAGACCGCCCGTCGAGTGGCCGATGACGTGAATGTCTCCCGTTCCCTCCTCCGCCGCGGCAATGGCCTCCACCACACTCGCGGCGCGGCGCCGAATCGACGCGGTGGGCGGAGTGACCACTTCCACGACCCGCGCTTCCATCCCCGCCTCCGCCAGACGTTTTTGAAGGAGCGCTTTGACGCCGGCGAAGTAGCTAATATCCCCGAGCCGCCCGAAGCCAAAAAAGCCCGGAACCAATACAACGAGGACGGGAGAGGTGGGGGGGTCTCTGGCTTCTCGTTGAGTCATGTTCCACGTGCGGTTGAGGGCAGACGGCGGGGCGGGCCTCCCATGCTGTTGCGGAACGCCACGCGCTACATTGTCTCGGGCAAAGTCGCGTTTTCCTGCGAAGTCAGTGTGACATACGTGATACCTCGAGGGAGTGATTCTCGACCAGCTCAAGTCTGGGACGGCCGCCGTGCATGCGTCCCTCGAGCGTCGGCTAGTCCTCGTCCAAGGCGCGCCCGCGCTCGAGAGCTACTCGAGCTATTTGCGAGCGATGTACGGCTTCATCGCGCCCCTGGAAGCGGGTTTCCGTCAGCTGCCGGACGAGCTCTGCGCGGACCTGTCGCTGTCACGTCGTTGCAAGGCGGGGCTCATCCTCCGTGATCTGGAGGCGCTCTCGCCTCGGCTTGGTCACGCACTCGGCAACGCGCCACGGTGCGACGCGTTGCCTTCGCAAGGTACGGTGCCGCGGGCCCTCGGCGCGCTTTATGTTTTGGAGGGGTCGACTTTAGGCGCGCGCTGGCTGCTTCGTCATCTCGCGCCTCTGGGCATCGACGACTGCAGCGCCTACCTGTCGAGCTACGGTGAGGAGCTCGGCGCGATGTGGCAGAAGATGCGGGCCGTGCTCTCCAACTACTCGCAGCAGCACCCGGACCGAGACGCAGAGCTCGTGAGCGCTGCGCTTCAGACCTTCGAACGCCTGGACGACTGGTTCGTGCGCTGCGGCGCTGCGGAAGTGAGCCGTG
This sequence comes from Polyangiaceae bacterium, assembly GCA_029266615.1. GTDB lineage: Bacteria > Myxococcota_A > Polyangia > Polyangiales > Polyangiaceae > PMG-095. The sequence continues at coordinate 3,744 of JAQSWN010000318.1, read as the reverse complement.
CCGCGTGAGCGAACGAGGGACGCCCACGCCCGTCACACTGGCCAATTGCGACCAGGAGCCGATCCACATCCCGGGGTCGATTCAGACGCACGGCGTGCTCTTGGCGCTGGACGAGCCTGCCTTGCGCATCCAGATGGCGAGCACCAATACCGCGGAGCGGCTTGGAGTTCCGCACGCGGACTTGCTCGGAACGACACTCGACGCGGTGCTCACCGTGGAGAGCGCGGCCCTCGTGGCCGACGTCTGCAAACGCACGACTCTTCGCGACCACAATCCACTCAAGCTCGTCGGAGCCAAGGGCGGCCAGGTCTTCGATGGGATCCTGCACCGCACCTCCGGCTTGCTCGTCGTGGAGCTGGAGCCAGCGACCACCAACGACGACCTCTCTTTCGGCCAGTTTTACCGGCGGGTTCGGCGGTCCGTGGCGCGTCTCCGCGAGACGCAGCGCGTGCTGGGACTCGCCGAGCTCGCGGCGGAAGAAGTGCGGCACCTGACCGGCTTCGACCGGGTGATGGTCTATCGCTTCGCGCAAGACGCCAGCGGAGAGGTCATCGCCGAGTCCAAGCGAGAGGACTTGGAGAGCTACCTCGGGCTGCATTACCCAGCTTCGGACATTCCCGCCCAGGCGCGGCGTCTCTATACGATCAACTGGCTACGCCTGATTGCGGATCTCGGCTATCGCCCCGTGCCGATTGCGCCGACGCTGAACCCGCTGAATGACGAGCCGCTGGATCTATCTCATTCGGTGCTGCGAAGCGTCTCGCCGATCCACGTCGAGTATCTCACCAACATGGGAGTTCGCGCTTCGATGTCAATCTCGCTCGTGGTGGACGAGAAGCTCTGGGGCTTGGTCGCGTGTCATCACTATTCGCCGTACTTCGTGCCCTACGAAGCACGCGCGGCGAGCGAGTTTCTAGGCGAAGCGCTGTCTTGGCAAATCGCGGCGCGGGACCGCGCGGACGGCTTCGAGCACAAGGCCGCTTCGCAGCGCGTGCTCGCCAAGTTGGTGGAGCGGATGTCTGCGTCCGCGCACCCCACGTTGGACTTGGCCGGCCCGGACTCGCCCCTGCCCTCGCTGGTCTCGGCGGAGTCGGCGGCCGTCCATTGCGGGGGAAAGCTAGCGACCACGGGCTCCGTCCCTCCCGAGCGCGAGCTGCGCGCGTTCGTGGACTGGCTATCCACGGTGACCATGGACGTGGACCAGCCGTTCGTCAGCGAGTCCTTGAAGCTGGACTACCCGGCCGCTCCCGAGCTCGGCGTGGCCGGCGTCCTAGTCGTGCCGATCTCGGCCGAGCAGAAGCACTTCGTGATGTGGTTCCGGCCGGAGGCTACGCGCACCATCAACTGGGGCGGCAACCCCGAGAAGACGGTGCAGGTGCGGGACGGTGTGCCACGGCTCAGTCCGCGCGGGTCCTTTGCCCTGTGGAAGGAGACCGTGAAAGGGCACTCCGCGCCTTGGTCTGCGCACGACCTAGAGGTGGCGCAGCAGTTGCGCCAGGGCATCCTCGGTGGCATCGAGCAGCGCGCGGGCGAGCTCGCGAAGCTGAACGACGAGCTGAGAGCGTCCAACTTCGCGAAGGACGAGTTCCTCGCGACGGTCTCGCACGAGCTGCGCACGCCACTGAACGCCATGCTCGGATGGCTGAGCCTGCTGGAGTCAGGAGAGCTTCCGGTGAGCAAGCGGGCGCAGGCCATGGAAACGGTAACGCGCAACGCGCGCGTGCAGGCGCAGCTGGTCGAAGACTTGCTGGACGTCTCGCGCATCATCAGCGGCAAGATGCGGCTCGACGTGCAGCCGGTGGATCCGCTGGAGGTGGTGGAGGCTGCGCTGGCCACGGTGCAGCCGGCCGCAGCCGCCAAGGGCATTCGAATTCAGCCCATTTTGGATCCCAACGCCGGTCCGGTAATGGGCGACCCGAGCCGTTTGCAGCAAGTGCTTTGGAACCTGCTGACCAACGCGGTGAAGTTCACGCCACGTGACGGTCGAATCCAGGTGCGTTTGCAACGCGTCGAGTCCTCCGTGGAGCTCGTGGTCGCCGACTCGGGCGCCGGCATACGCGCCGATTTTCTACCCCACGTGTTCGACCGTTTTCGCCAGTCCAATGGCGCGATCACGCGCAGTCACAAGGGGCTCGGGCTCGGGCTCTCGATCGTGAAGCACTTGGTCGAGCTGCACGGAGGACAGGTCACCGTTAGCAGCGAGGGCGAAAGCAAGGGTGCGACATTCACGGTGCGGCTACCGATCGCCTCGCTACGCCCGCCCGCACTGGAGCGGAAGGACTCGTCGTCGGCGTCACGCGGCGGCCCGAACGCGGCCCCGCCCATCTTGGAGCTGCGGCCAGAGCTGGCCGGCCTTCGCATGCTCGTCGTGGACGACGAGCCCGATGCGCGAGAGCTGGTGACGACGCTTTTGGAGGGCAACGGTGTGGAGGTGACGGCGGCTGGCTCGGGTGGGGAAGCTCTCATGCTTTTGCCCCGAATTTTACCGGACATTTTGCTGTCGGACATCGGAATGCCGAACATGGACGGCTACGAGCTCTTGCAGAAGCTGCGGCAGTTGCCGGCCGCGCAGGGCGGACGAACTCCTGCGGTTGCGCTCACCGCTTTCGCGCGAAGCGAAGACCGCTCGCGGGCGTTCCTGGCCGGCTTCGACATGTACTTGCCGAAGCCCGTCGATCCGGCCGAGCTCATGGCCCTGATCATGAACCTTTCCCATCGCCTACGAGGGACGCCAGACGGGGAGCGCATGACCCCGACCGCTCCTCCTCCCCGGGCTGCGCGCGTGCCGGCGGCCGCGCTGCCGCTCTCCGACTTGCGCGTGCTCGTCGTCAGCCGCGAAAGCAGCGAGCGAGCCGAGGTCGTGCGAACGCTGGCGAACGCGGGCGCCCTGGTGAGCGTGGCTCACTCTGCGGACGATGCGCTACGCCAGCTGGACGCGCAAGATCCGGACGTGCTCGTGTGCAGCTTGATCTTGGAAGATCGAGGCGGCGCCTCCCTCCTCCGAGAGCTCCGGCTCCTCAATGGGCACCGCACGACCCCCGCCGTTGCGCTCACCCGCGCGGGCCATCCGGAAGACGTCCGGCAGGCCATTTTGGCGGGTTTTCAGGCGCACCTGCCGGAGACGCAAGCCCTCGCGAGCCTCGTGACGCGCATCGCGAAGCTGTCGGCGTGGAGCTACCGAAAGACTCCCTCATGATCGCAGGTACGCATCATCCCAAGGACGGCCGGCTGCCGAGCGGCATCGCTGGCCTCGATCAACTGCTGGATGGCGGCTTCGTTATCGGCGGCGTGTACCTCGTCATGGGCACGCCCGGCGCCGGTAAGACTACCCTCGGCAACCAATGTTGCTTCTCGCTGGCGGCGCGCGGGCAGAAGGCCGTCTACCTTTCGCTCCTCACCGAATCGCAGTCGCGCATGCTCGCCAACCTGCAGGGCATGGCGTTCTTCGACCCGAGCGCTATCGGCGGGTCGATCGCCTACGTGGGCGGCTACCTCGTCCTCCGCGAGCGGCGCTTGGCTGGCCTCTTCCAGCTAATCCGCAAGGTGTTGTCCGACGAGCAGCCCACCCTGCTCGTGATTGATGGCGTTACCGCGTCCATGCGAGACGGCGACGCGGCCGCACGCGAGTTCATCGCGGATCTGCAGCTGCTGAGCGACAGCACCGGCTGCACGACGCTGCTCCTCGCCAACATGAGCTCGACCGACGCGAACTCCGCCGAGCATTCCATGGTCGACGGCATGCTG
>JAQSWN010000080.1 GCA_029266615.1 Polyangiaceae bacterium | reverse complement strand
GGGATCGTCCGTGTACCAAAGGGTGAGCACCGGAGCGTCGACCGACGCATCGTGTGCGACGACGGAAACTTCCCGCCCGCCGCTAGTAGCATCTGCGAAGATGCCAATTCCGGAGTTCTCTGCGCGGCCGCTCACCCAATCTTGAATTTGAGCAACCGCGGCCCCACCCAAGTTGTACGTGACGTGCCCCGTACTGGCGGTCAGCGCGCAGAAGCTCCACCGCTTGTCTGATTGCGCGCCCGGCGTGGACCAGGGGGTGCGGCTGTTGTACCTGTTCCAGGTGGCGCCCGCTTCTGTCCAGCGTTTATCCATGCTGTAGGCTAAAACGCGAGTCGGCGAAGCTGCCGTCAGCTGCAATCCGAGCTGCGCGTAGTGAATCTGCGCCGTCGCCGGCAGTTCGATTGGGAACCTGATCAAACACGCCTGCGCGGCGTCCGCCTCGAATTGCGTGTAGCAGAAGTTTTCGCTGCGAAAATTCTTGCTCGGCTGGGCCTCGCGAATCGTCGTATCCGTGCCGGCCGTCACCTGCAAGATTTTGTAGCGCCCCGGCGCGGGCGGCGGAACGGTCATCCCCTCGCAAGCCGTTTGTACGGTGGCGGCCTGTTGCAGCTCACCCTCGCTCTCTAACGGGCCTTCGGCGGAACAGCTCACGAGCAACAAAATTCCCAACCCCCACGCCACCTGCTGCACTTCCCTAACCATAATCAATCTCCCTCGGCAGCCGCAACGGGCTGCGCCTGCGATAGGACGCAGCCATAGCATAGGCGGCGGTGCAGACAACCTGTGCCAGCGCCCGCTCGCCGAGAGCTCGTTCGCCCGCAAGCCCCCTATGCCCCCGCACCTACCAACCGGCGCGCAGCAGAGCGGCGCGGAGTGGAGCCAGTCTCACCCCCATACTGTGACAGTCTCGCATCGACGGCCGCTCGGCTGAGCGGCGACGCTCATCCCGCCTCCGCGACCTCTTCCGATGTGTCACCCTCCGCGCGCGGAGAGACGAGAGCGAAAGTCGCGGCGCAGGAGTCGTTGCAGAGTGGGTCTGCCGGCAGCGACCACCGGGTGCTAAAGCTACTTCGATGGAACCGCACACGATCGACTTGGCGCACGACCTCCGCGCTCCCCATTTCGAAGGGATTTATGGGCCTATGCTGTGGGTGGACGCCACCGCGGGCCGTGTTTGGCAAGAAGGCTCCGCGGGTCAGGGCACGCCGGAGCCGGGCAGCGCGACGAGCGTGCTCCTAGTCTGGGTCGGCACGCCGGTCGTGGTGGTCTCGCAAGGCGTTCGCGATGAAGAAAGAGCGGGAGTCGCGCGCGCCGTGCGCGCCTTCTTGCGTCGCGCCGAAGCGCCTATCGTATTCGAGCTCGGCTGGCTTCCCGAAAAGGTCGGAACCAGCATCGCGGTCGAGGCGCCGGACTCGGTCCCGAGGCGCGAGGTGGCGAGGGCGGAGGCTTACGCGTTGGTCCAGGCGCGCTGGTTCGCGGGCGAGACCGTGGCAGTCGAGCTCGGCTCCGAGCGCTTTACCTTCGCGGTGGGAACGGCGCTGGACGCTTCGGGGCGGGTCCACGCCACCATCGGATAGCGAGCGGGGACGAACCTTCACATCCACGGCGCGACCACTGTCGCGACGCGTCCTCGTACGTACGATTGCCGCCGACGACGCTCACCTGAGCCCGGCTTCGGGTCGCGACACCGTCTGCATCTCGCTCCATCACAACGCGGGCCTGCCTACGACGCCTACTTCCAGGACATCGAGCCCATCTTTCGCGCATTCGGCGGGCGCCCGCATTGGGGCAAGAAGCACAGCCTACTGGCGGCGGACCTGGCGACGCTTTACCCAGGCTGGGAACAGTTCCGTGCGCAGCGCCGGCGCGTGGACCCGGACGGTGTCTTTCTCACTCCTTACCTTCGAGGACTACTCGGTGAGTGACGGTCATAAAAAGTGGGTCGTGGCAGGCGGCTGCAACGCATCGACACCTCGCTCGACCGAGTTCCTACGATGGTGCTGGCGGCGAGCCCGCTCTGACCGGCAGGCTGGGGCCACGCGGGGGCGACTCGAGCTTTCTAAAGTGTGCTGACGAGAATGTTTGCGTCCTTCGGCAGGGGGTCCCGTCTTCGTAGGTGCAGGCGAATTCCGCCGAGAAAGAGCAAGCACCACGATGACCAACGACATGGCGAATGGCGAGACCCAGACCACGGCACCCGAAGCCTCGCATGGCAAGGAGGCCCCATCCGGCTGTTGCGGCGGCGCGGCACCGCAAGGAGCCGATGCCTGCTGCGCGCTCGACGCCAGTATCAAGTCGACGGGCGGTTCGGGCTGCGGCTGCGCGCCCCGTGCGGTGAACAAGAAGGGAGGGTGCTGCTGATCATGGCGCTCGAGACCTTACCCGTGGTGGTCATCGGGGCGGGACCTGTGGGCCTCACGGCCGCGGTCCGGCTTCTGGAGCGCGGACTAAAACCGTTGATTTTAGAGGCGGCGGCGGACGTGGCCGCGAGCCCGCGCGACTGGGGTCATGTTCGCTTGTTCTCGCCGTGGCGTTACAACCTCGACAAAGTTGCGGTCCAGCTGCTCGAGCGCACGGGATGGACGGCACCGCCGGCTAACGACCTGCCCACTGGCAACGAGCTGTACGGCAGCTACCTGCGACCGCTCGCCGCACTGGAGAACATTCGGGAGCGTCTCCACCTCGATCGCCGCGTCGTGGCTATCACCCGACAGGGGCTCGACAAAGTCCGCACGTCGCGGCGCGCAGACGTTCCGTTCGTGGTTAGGGCAGTCAGCGCGACCGGACTCATCGAGGAGTTCCTGGCGCGGGCCGTGATCGACGCGACCGGAACATGGTGGAGCCCCAATCCCCTCGGCGCCGCCGGAATCCCGGCCGCTGGCGAAGCGGAGCTCAAGGATCGTATCCACTACGGAATACCTGACGTGCTGAAGCGGGATCGCAGCCGGTACGCCTCGAAAGCTACGCTGGTCGTGGGGGCCGGCCACTCCGCGGCAAACAGCATCTTGGGGCTGGCCGAGCTCGCCCGAACGACCGCGACCACATCGATCATTTGGGCGACGCGGAGCGCGAATTTGACGCGAGTCTTTGGTGGCGGAGATGGGGACGGCCTACCCGCCCGAGGCAAGCTGGGCGCCGAGCTACGGGCCTTGACGGAGAACGGCAGCCTCACGATGGTTCAAAACTTCCGAATCGAGACGCTGCGTGAGGGAACGGGGAAGCTGGACGTTGCCGGTACACGCGACGGCAGGGCTTTCGTGCTTTCGGGGATCGACTCAATCGTCGCCTCTACCGGGCAGCGGCCGGATTTGGCCATCACGCGCGAGCTACGCCTCGCTCTCGACCCGGCTCTGGAATCCGCCCAAGCTCTGGGCCCGTTGATCGATCCTAACGAGCACAGCTGCGGGACGGTCCGGCCGCACGGTGCTCGCGAGCTGGCTCACCCAGAGCCCAACTTTTACATCATCGGCGGCAAGAGCTACGGCAGAGCGCCAACATTTCTGCTCGCAACCGGCTACGAGCAGGCACGCTCCGTGGCCGCGATGATCGCCGGCGATCATGAAGCCGCAGCGCGGGTGGAGCTCGAGCTACCGGAGACGGGCGTCTGCAACAGCGACCAGCAAGGCGATGCCGGCGGCTGCTGCGTCCCCGGGAAAAAGAGCTGCTGCTGAGCGCTGTCATTCACTTGCCGAGCTACTTCGAAAATATTAGAATCATCGTACATGACGACGCTGGACCCCTCTCGCCACCCCGACTTCGAACGAAAGCTTCGGCCGTTCGTTGCCCGGCGCGTGCCCGCGAGCGAGGTCGATGACGTCCTCCAGGATGTCTTCGTTAGGGTGCAGCGCGGCCTCCCTGCCCTTCGGGACGAAGAGCGACTGTTGCCGTGGCTATACAAGGTGGCACGCAGCGCGGTGCAGGAGAGCGCTCGCCAACGCGCGCGTCATCCGTTAGCGAGGGGTGAAGGCGCCGAGCCAGCGGTGGTCGAACCAGAAGTTTCCGTGGCCTTGAAGACTGGCCTCGCCGAGTTCGCCGCGGCCGCCATCACGCGCTTGCCCTCTCCTTACAAGGAAGCCCTGACGCTCACAGAGCTTCAAGGTGTCACCCAGCGTGCTGCGGCGAAGCGGCTGGGTCTCTCCACATCCGGAATGAAGTCGCGCGTGCAGCGGGGGCGCGATCAACTACGTGAGTTGCTCGAGGTGGACTGCAACATCGCGCTGGATGTACGGGGCGGCGTCATCGCTTGCGAGCCGCGGGAAAGAAACCGCTGCTCGTGCTCCCGGAGCGACGACTGAACGGGGGCCACGCTCAGTTTGAAAGCCTTGATGTCCCAATACTCCACCCCGTACCCGCTCGAGCTCACCCCGGAACCCGCCGTCGCTCGCTCCGCTCATCCGCCGCGCATCTTGTTTCTCTACGGCTCCCTGCGCGAACGTTCGTACAGCCGGCTGTTGGCGGAGGAGGCCGGGCGAATCATGGCGGGTTTGGGCGCCGAAGTGCGTTTTTTCGATCCGCGTGAGCTGCCGGTCTTCGGCGGTGTTCCGGCTACTCACCCGAAGGTGCAAGAGCTGCGGCAGCTATCCGAGTGGTCCGAGGGCCAGGTGTGGTCGACGCCGGAGCAACACGGCGCCGTCACCGGCGTGATGAAGAACCAGATCGACTGGATACCACTCTCCCTAGGCGCGGTTCGGCCCACGCAGGGCCGCACGCTGGCCGTCATGCAAGTGTCTGGCGGCTCGCAATCGTTCAACGCCGTGAACACGCTGCGACTGCTCGGTCGCTGGATGCGCATGATCACGATCCCGAATCAGAGCTCGGTCGCCAAAGCCTTCGATGAGTTCAATCAGGACGGCACCATGAAGGACTCGGCTTACCGGGATCGCGTCGTGGACGTGATGGAGGAGCTGTTCAAGTTCACCATCCTTACCCGCGATTTAGCGCCCTGGCTCACCGACCGTTACAGCGAGCGCCGCGAGCGCGACCACAAGGCAGCCCTCGATCCTGCCAATCCCAAGCATCGTATCGGTACAACGGGTCTATGAGCTCGCAGCGCCGCGATCTGCCGGGATCTTGCGCGGCCAGCTGGTTCGAGAATTGTCGCAATAGGCCTTGCCCTATCCTTCGAATTCGTTAGAAGTAACCTCGTGCCCTCGAAGTTGGAACGTCATGCCGAGCAACTCAGCGCGCTGGGGCATCCCGTTCGCCTGAGCATCCTACGGTTTGTCGTGCAGTCAGGGGAAAGCGGCGCCTCGGCAGGTGAGATACAGAATCATGTCAATCTCCCCGCATCCACGCTCAGTCACCACCTTAAGAGGCTGAGCGACGCGGGGTTGCTCAAAACCCGCGGCGAAGGCACGTTCCACTACTACTCAGCTGACTACCCGTCTCTCAGGACGTTGACCGACTACCTGTGGGAAGACTGCTGCCGAAAGGGCAAGTCTAGCTGCTGCTAGTCCGCGTCCGGTTCGATCGTGAAAGGAACGCCCATGCAGATTCTCAAGGCCCAGGTGTCGCTCAACGTGTCCAGCATCGAGCAATCGGTCGTTTCGCGAAGCGCCATTCGGGGTCGCTGCTTGCGCACGGGCCTCGGTCAGCGCCCACACCTGGAGCGAGCATTGTGACGGCCTCTCCGCTCCTCGTCTCTCGTGCGAGCATCGGCGATTTACCTTCGGTGCTTGCACTGGTTAAGCAGTGCGAGCTCCTCGAAACGGGAATCGCCGAGGGGATCGGAAGCTTCATGGTCGCTCGTTCCGCGAGCGCCGTGCTTGGCTGCGCGGGTTTGGAGAAGTACGGCGAGCTGGGCTTACTGCGCAGTGTTGCCGTGGCACCTTCTGCGCGGGGAACTGGGATTGGAGCGCAACTCTTGCAAAGCATCGCCGCCGCCGCTCGAGCCGACGGCGTGCGCGAGCTCTTTCTGCTCACGACTACCGCGACCTCCTACTTTCAGAAGCATGGCTTCACCGCCATCCCGCGCGAGTCAGCTCCTGCGCAGGTAGCTGACTCGTGGGAGTTTCGAGTGGGCTGTCCACAGACCGCGGTGGCGATGCGCCTCGCACTGAAGGAGGCATGACCATGTCGAACGCGAAGCTTCGGGTACGTCGCATCTGGCTCGGTGAGCTAGATGCCAGCTGTGGACCAGCACCCAAGCTGCACATGAGGTTCGTGTGATTAGGAAGGCGACGAGCGAGGCTATTGGTACGGCGTTTCTGTTGGCGACCGTCGTAGGCTCGGGCATCATGGGCGAGCGTCTCGCTGGGGGTAACGTGGCGATCGCGCTGCTGGCCAACACCATCGCGACCGGCGCGGGGCTCGTCGCGCTGATCTTGACGTTCGGGCCTATCAGCGGCGCGCATTTCAATCCCGTCGTGACCATTGCCGACGCGTGGGAGGGCGGGCGACCCTGGAGAGACGTACCCGTCTACATCGCCGCGCAAGTCCTCGGCGCCTTGCTCGGGGTTGCCGTCGCGCACGGAATGTTCGGTGAGCCAGTGTTCGCCGCCTCGCAACACGTACGCAGCGGTGCGGCTCAGCTGCTCAGTGAGTTCGTCGCCACGTTCGGCCTCCTGTCGGTGATCTGGGGGGTCTCACGCAAGAGCGCGCAGTTCACCCCTTTCGCCGTCGGCGCTTACATCACCGCCGCCTATTGGTTCACGTCCTCGACGTCGTTCGCGAATCCGGCTGTCACCTTGGCGCGCTCGCTAACGAACACGTTTTCTGGGATTCGGCCGACAGACGCCCCTGGCTTCATAGCCGCCCAGGCCGCCGGTGCGCTGGCGGCAACCGCCCTCTTCAGATTTTTGGTGCCCGCTCGAAGCATCAAACCCGTGCTCCCCATCGTGGACACGGCGACCGCAGAGAAAGAAGTCGCATGAAAACCGTACTCTTCGCATGCATTCACAACGCTGGCCGGTCGCAGATGGCCGCCGCCTGGTTCAACGCCCTCGCCGACAAGACCAAAGCGCAAGCCATCTCGGCCGGCACCGAGCCCGGCGCGCGCGTACACCCTGAGGTGCTGCAGGCGATGCGCGAGGTCGGCATCGACCTCGAAGGCGTCTCCCCGCGCAAGCTGACAGACGACGTCGCCAAGGACTCTGCGATTTTGATCACGATGGGTTGCGGCGAGCAGTGCCCGCACATCCCCGGGCTACGGCGAATGGACTGGCCGCTCGAAGATCCGAAGGGCAAACCGGTGGAGCGGGTTCGGGAAATTAGAGAAGACGTCAAGACCCGCGTCACGGAGTTGCTGCGGAGCGAAGGCTGGCAGTAGCCGGCTCATCGTTTGGGGGTGCGCGGCGTCCGTATTTCAAGCCCGACGGTCGAGCTCGGACTGCTGCTTTGCGCGTAGCAATATGCGCGCAACCTTCGGCATCAGCATCACCGAATCCGACTTCGGCAGGTAGTCCTCGGCGCCAAGCTCCAAGGCGATGCGGCGATCGGAGTCGTAGTCCCGCTCTGACCACATGAGCACCAGCACCTCGGAAAGACGAGCATCCCGCTTTATCTCCTTCAGAAGGTCCCGGCCGTCGGCATCTGGAAGCGCTACGTCGAGCACGATGAGCGCCGGCCGATGCTGCAAGGCGAGAGGGATGACCTGGCGGCCGCTGGACGTGGTCACCACGTCATAGCCTTCGCCCTTGGCGAGACTCGTTACTTTCTTCAGCAACGCTTCGTCGCCGTCCGCGACGAGAATGAGACGTGTCCCCGACATCACCATGAGGATCGCAGGATGCCGACAAAGGTCAAGGCGTTGGTTAGAGGGCGGCCGGAAGCACGCTCACCCGGGTCGCACGACGTGAGTTGGCGGACGCCAGCAGGAACGCCCCCACAACAGTTGTCGGTTTTTTTCGGGACAGAGCTCACGAGGTCTTCGCGTTTACGTTGGCATGATGGTCAAGGCCGGGAGTCACCGATGCCACGCTCCGCGGGCGCGGGAGCTCGGGCCGTTCGCTCCTCACCATGGAGCAGGCATTCGTCCGTGTTCTCTTTCGCGCTTCCGAGCTCGACGCACGCAGCATCGAGTGCCGCTTGACGTCCGCCATCTCCAAGGGGCCGTGACCGTGCAACTCGACCCGCTCCTGCTCTTTGGCTCGGGCGGTCCTGCATCGGGTCGCGTGATGCATATCCCGTGCGAGGACGGCTCGGTGGCGTTCCCGTCTACCTGGGCGTTTGGCGCTTCCGAGCACGTGCCGATGACCGAGGCGGCCCGCGATGTGTTCGAGCGAGGCACCACTTGCGGATTCGCAGACGAGAACTTGACCGCCGTCATCAAGCTCTACGCAACGAAGGCGTAAGCGGCGGCGGCAAGGGCGAGGTCCAGCGGCTTACATCTGACCGCGTCGCCCGAGCGAATTTTCGCGGCTTTCGCGAGCGCTGAACTCGTGGGTCGCCGCCGCTCTAGGGAATAGATCTCCCGGCCCAATCATTGCAGCCGGCTGAAGCTGATGAACCTAGCGAAAACCGTGATCACCCTTCTCGCCCTGAGCGCTGCGGCCTGCGGGCGCGCAGAGAAAGCCGAACCTGCTCCTGCGAGCCACGAGCAGACGGAGCACACGAGTCCCCCCGCGCCGAGTGCAGCAGCGCCGAGTGCTCCCGCCTCCATCGCGCCGACGGCAGCCGCGTCGCTGACGGAAGTCACGGATCCGAGTCAGGTTTGCATGGTCAACAACCAGTACATGGGGCGCCCGCAGATCCCAACCACCGTGGAGGGTAAGACGTACTACGGCTGTTGCCCGATGTGCAAAGGCAGGCTCGAAACCGAAGTCTCGGCCCGCACGGCCAAAGATCCGGTGAGTGGTCGCGACGTGGACAAGGCGCTCGCCGTCATCGGCAAGCGAGAGAACGGAGACGTGCTGTACTTCGAGTCGCGGCAAACGCTTGCTGCCTACCGCGCCAACTGAGGCGAAGACTCGGCGACTCTAGGTGACGTGACTCTCGATAGGTCGCAGCTCAGCCCTCGCGCCGCGTTAGTGCGCCCCTGGGCGCCCGCTGCTGGTGACCACATCCGTAGCCATGACCGCGACTCCCGGCGTCAGCCGCCCGGAACGAAGTTGCTCGACTTCCGCCCGCGCCAGCCAGTAGTCGCGCAATGCTTCGACATACAGCCGCGCCGTCTCTACCTGATCGCGCTTCGCGAGCAGCAGCTGAAAGACGGACAAGTTCATGGCATTGAACTGCAGTTGGGTCTGCTCCAGTATTCGTTGCCGCGCAGGCAGCAGAACCGTCTTGAAGTAGTGGGCGCGGTCGCGCGTAGCCGCGACCCGTACCGCCGCGTTGCGCGCCGCCGAGCGGAGCTGGACGCTGCGGGCACGCAGCAGCTGAGCTTGCCGGCGCATCTGAGCTCGAGCCCGAGCCACCTCGCCTTGGCCCTGATAGAAGAGCGGGACTTCCACCTCGACGAGGGGCCCATAACCCCACTTGTCGTGCTCTCGCTCGACTCCGACGCCAGCCTTCAGCTCAGGGAGCAGCCCGTTGGCCCGCTCGAGATTGGCCCGCTTTGCGGCCGCAGTAAACCGGTGGCGAATGACCTCCAGGTCGATGCTGCTTTGCACCGCTCTCGCCTCCAGGTCGCTGAGTGCCACGTCGCCGGGCTCCGCGAGCCGAGACTCGACCTTCCAAGCATCCGTGCGGCCCCACACGCCGAGCAGGGAGCTGAGCTGCTGGCGCGACACGGAGATGTTCGTCTGCGCGGTTGCGAGGTTGACGCGAGCCTCGTCGTACAACACTTGCTCGTTGGCCAAATCCAAGTCGGTGATGTTGCCCGCATCGTGCAGGGCTCTCGCCGTCGCCGCCGAGGCTGCCAGCGCGTTCAGCACGGTGCCGCGGAGCTCGACGATCTGCTGGTCCGCCAGGTAGCTGTAGAACGCCGAACGCACCCGGAACACCAGATCCATGGCCTTGCCCGCCACCTCCAGCTTGGCGGCATCCAGCTCGGCATTCGCAACGCCCACACGGAGCGGTAGGAAGATCAGCTCGGACACGTCTTCCGTGAACGAGAAGTCCAGCGCGGCGGTTTCGTCGCCGTGGTAGCGCACGGCGGCCTCCGCGGCCGGATTTGGTAGGCGCCACGCGCTGACCAAGCTGCCGCGTGCAATCCCTACGTCTTCGAAAGCGGCTTGGAGCTCAGCGCTGTTGAGCAAAGCCACCTTCACGGCCGTCTCCGCCGTGAGAGGCTGCGTGAGGGCGGCCGCGGTGGCTCTCTGGGCTTCACTTTCACCCTCGAGGTGCGACCAGCGAACCGCATGCCCGGTTCGGCCAACGACTACCTTGTTCACGTCTTGAAAGGCGCTGTTCTCGGAGACGCAGCCCGACAGAGTGGCGGAAAGCAGCGCCCCAATGAGGGCGAGTGCTGATGAAGGAGCTCTCACTACTTCGCCTTCGCGGGAGCGCGCTTCACCAGGTTCATGCCGCAGATCGGGCACTGGCCTGGTCCGCTCTTCACTACCTCGGGGTGCATCGGGCAGGTCCAGACTTCAGCGGCCGGCTTGTCCGCTTGCTTCGTCTCTCCCATTGGCGGCACCGCTGCCGCGTCGGGCGCGCTCTCGGTGGGCACCGATCCCGGACCGTGCTGGTCGTGGCCACCATGCTGGTCGTGGCCGCCATGCTGATGTCCAGCGGGGGCAGACGCTTCAACGCTGGCGGGGGCTCCAACCAGCGCGGGCGTGAGCGCGACCTGCGACACCGGTGCGTCCGGGTTGGCGGGATGGTCATGAGGCACGGCGACCTTGGTAGAGACGCATGCCGTTGACAAAGGGATGAGGGCGATCGCGATCAGACGTGCTTTTTTCATGTAAAACTCAGCTCGGCACCTGGATGCCATCCCGCTGCAGCTCTGCCTGGCTTGCCAGGTCTGCTCGTTCACCGGGCGGATGCTCGTACCAACCCGGGTCCGCATAGCTCGTGAGACCGGAGCGCACCTTCAGCAGCGTGAACATTCCGCCCATCGTGATGTAGTCATAAGGGCCTTTGGCTCCGACCATGGGAATGCTGTTCTTCGGGACTGGCATCCCCATTTCGGCCATGTCGCCCATCCCCTCTTGACCCATCGTCATGTACGCCGGCAGCAGCGGCTGCACCCGCTTGTCGATGCCACCGCCCTTGACCCCGATCATGTTCGGAATATCGTGCCCCATCTGGTTCATGACGTGGTGAGTCATGTGGCAGTGAAACGCCCAGTCGCCGGGCGCGTCGGCAATGAATTCAATGTCACGCGTGCTCCCTACGGATACCAACACGGTCGTTTCAGGCCTCTGCGCGGGTACGGGCACGCGCCCTCCGTCCGTCCCGGTTACCTTGAAATAGTAGCCATGCAAGTGAATCGGGTGGTGATCCATGGCGCTCAAGTTGCCGAATCGAACTCGAACGCGGTCGCCCGTCTTGACGACGAGGGGCTCGGTGCCCGGAAACGCTTTCGCGTTCATCGTCAGCACGTTGAAGTCGTTCATTTCGTTCGGGTTGGGACGCATCGTGCCGGGCTCGATGCGCCATTCGCTGAGCATGATCGCGAAATCGCGATCGACCTTGTAGTCAGCGGTTGGCCGGCGGGGGTGAATCACGATCATGCCCATCATGCCCATCGCCATTTGCGTCATCTCGTCATGATGCGAGTGGTACATGAACGTGCCGTGCTGCCGAAGCGTGAACTCGTACTTGTACGTCTCGCCGTTGCGGATCGCGCGTTGGTTCAGGCCCGCCACGCCGTCCATCCCATTCGGTAGGAAGATTCCGTGCCAGTGAACCGACGTCGGCGCCGCTAGCTTGTTGGTGACGTAGATGCGCACGCGATCACCCTCGACGGCCTCGATCGTCGGGCCGTGGACGCGGCCGTTGTAACCCCAACAGCGCGCCTTGAGGCCGGGCGCCATCTCATGCTCTACCTCCTCGGCGATCAGGTGATAGACCTTGACGCCGTCAACGACTTTCCAGGGTAGCGCTGCGCCGTTGGGGGTGATGACCGGCTGGTAGTCCTTGCCGGGCTGCCCCGGGGGGACGCTGGCCGGCTGCTTCGAGCCGCTATACGAGGTTTCCCAGGTGCGGTTGCCAGCTGCCTGCGCCGAGGCGCGGCCGGGAGTCAGCAGGGCTGCGCCACCGGCTACGGCGGCGGTCGTTACTAAGGCTTCGCGTCGGGTCACCATGGCTGTGTCTTCCTTGTTCAATCGCGAGAGCGCCGCTTACGAGCCTGCAGACGCAGGGCGGGACGGATCATTACACCGCTTCGAGCTCATTTCCTTTGCGGCCGAGCAAAGTTCGTACCGCTCTACCCGGCGCCGCCCTCGCCTTCGCGGTCCGCGGCGGGCGGGTCGCTCGCTCGGCGCTCGTCGACCCTGGCCCCGAAGCGCCGCAGGAGGCGGTAGTAGCTTTCGCGTTCGACACCAGCGTGCGCAGCAGCCTCCGCAACATTTCCGCCGTGGCGCCGCAGAACTTCTTCCAAATAATAGCGCGCTGCCCCCGCCCGGGCTTCGGCGAGGGCCTCGTTCCACGAAAGGGCTGCCAGATCCATACCCGAGCCCGTGGGCGGCTGCTCGCGGACTTGGGCGGGCAAGTGTCCAAGCTCAATCCGATCCGAGCTGGACATGAGCGCCGCGCGTTCGATGGCCGCTCGCAGCTGCCGCACGTTGCCTGGCCACGAGTAATCCAGCAGCGCCGTCATCGCCAGCGGCGTAAACCCCACTTTCTGCGGCGCAAATTCTCGCAAGAAGCGAGCCGCCAACAGCTCGATATCCTCCTTGCGCTCGCGCAGGGCCGGCACGAGGACCGTGGCGACATTCAACCGGTACCACAGGTCTTCGCGGAAGCCGCCGGTGCGGGTCATCGCCTCTATATCGCGATGCGTCGCCGCGATGATCCGCACGTCGACAGCCCGCTCGCGTGCTTCCCCTAAGCGACGGATGCTGCGCTCCTCGAGCGTGCGCGTCAGCTTTGCCTGCAACGGCGGCGGCATCTCGCCGATTTCATCCAGGAACAGCGTTCCGCCGTCCGCTTCCTCGAAAAGGCCTGCTCTGTCCCTCACCGCGCCCGTGAACGCGCCTCGCGCGAAACCGAACAGCTCGCTCTCCAAGAGCTCTGCGGGGATGGCGGCACAGTTCACCGCCACGAAGCGCCGCCCCGAGCGGGGGCTGAGCGAGTGCATGGCCCGAGCGATGCGCTCCTTGCCGGTGCCAGTTTCGCCGAGGATCAGCGCGGTCGCGCTACTCGGGGCGAACTTTCGCACCATTGCCGCCACGTCTCGCATCGCGGCAGAAGTCCCGTCCACCCCAGGCAGGAGGTCTTCGTGAGTGTGGCCGGTCACGGCCGGCGCGCGGCCCAAAGCGCGGAGCACGGCTGAGCGAGCAAGCTCCGGCTCGAACGGCTTGGTCAGGTACTCGAACACGCCGAGCCTGAGCGCCTCGATAGCCGACGGGACGGACGCGAACGCGGTCATGAGAACGAGCTGGGCATCCGGGCGCAGGCTCTTGCAGGCTTTGAACACTTCCAACCCATCCACTTCCGGCATGCTCAGATCGGCGAGCACCACCGAGACGGGCTCGTACTTCAGGAGCTCGATGGCCTCGCGACCGCCCCGGGCGGTGAGGACACGCGCGTCCTCGCTCAGCACTTTGGTCATCAACCGCAGCATATTCGCGTGGTCGTCGACCACGAGCACGCAGGGACGCTCGTCGCTCATGAAGCCAGCCTGCTTTCCTTTGCCACGCCCAGGGGCAGGTACACACTGAGCACAGCCCCGGGTCCGGAGCGGTCCTTCACGGTGATGCGGCCCCCATGAGCGACAATGATGCCGTGGCACACCGCGAGCCCTAAACCCGATCCGCCGACATGCATGGAGAAGAACGGCTCGAAGATGCGTGGCTTGTCTACGTCCCGCACCCCCGGCCCGCGATCCGCGACCGACAAGATATACGACCCTTGCTCGGGAACAACTTCGCCGGTCACCTCGATGGGCGAGCCTGCCGGACTGGCTTGAACGGCATTTCTCAGCAGGTTCAAGATCACTTGCCGCAAACGCCCCGCGTCCGCGAGCAGCTCCGAGGGCACGGCCGCAACGGAGATCTGGCGGCCCTGAGCTTCGCCACTGTCCACGAAACGATGCACGGCGGAGCCCAAAAGCTCGTCGACGCGCGTCCGCTCACGGTTCAGTCCCTTCGGAGCTGCGAACGCGAGCAAGTCTTCCGCGATACGCTGGCAAGCGGCCGCCTCTTCGTCGAGGATCTGAAGCTCCTCTTTGAGCATGTCCACCGGCTGGGTCGGCTTCATGGTCTTCAGGTACCCCCGGATGACGCCGATGGGATTGTTCAGCTCGTGCGCGATGCCGGCCGCAAACTGTCCGATCACCGCCATTCGCTCCGCCGCCAGCAGGCGCTGCTCACGAGCTTGGAGCTCGACCGCCATATGATCGCAGGCGTCGGCAACGGCCTGTAGCTCACCTTCGCCGATTCTACCCACACGCGTCGAGAATTCACCTTGACCGAATCGGCCCGCCGCCGCCACGAGCGATGCTAGTGGCGTCAGGAGAGAACGTCGTAGCCGCGCTGTGTAGAGAACCGAAAGCAGCACCACCGATAGCATACCGCCAGCCCCTGTCAGGAGCCCCCAACGGCTTGCGCGAATGGCTCGGTGATGCTCGTGGGCCATGCCGGCTTCGGCGGAACGCGCCAGCGAATCCGCGTTGGCTACAGCGCTCGCGGACAGCCGCTCGAGCTCCTCGTGGTTTTGACGCACGACCAGAGCGAAGTCCGGTCGACCGATCGCAGGTAGGAGCTCGCCGCGAAACAGCGAATCGAGGGCCGAACTGTCCTTGATGACCGCGTCGATGCGCCAATGCTCGCTTGCCGGCAGCCGCGCGCGCAGCGCTTGCGCCCCCGATTGCACGCGCTCCACCCATCGAGGGTAGTGATCCATGTGGCCGTCACCCTGCTCGATGAGCATGTGCGCCTGATGAATGTATTGCTCGCGTGCGGCGGTGGCCAGAGCCAAGCCTTCCTGGATGGTGGCTTCCCCGTACTGCATTTCCCCTACGGACCTTTCGACGGTGCCGAGCAGCGCCTCGAGCACTAGGCACATTGCCAGCGCCACGAAGCTAACCGCCGCAAAGCCGGCGGCGAGGCGCCTCGACAGCACGCCGGAGCGAGCGTTCTTCGGTTGGTGCCGTGGGCCCTCAGCACGGCCGGCACTTGTATCCGACTCAGTTACAGTCGGTGACATGGGCGGTCACTCGCGAAGGCGTAAGGATGGGGGAATTGCGCATCGAGGCACCAAGGTAACAGGGGCATCCCTACGGTGCACGGACCGGGCCGTACTCTCTCGACCGCTCCTCCCCTTGCCCCCGCAGACGGTTTCTGCCGCGCGCGATGAGGGCGGGGCACCGACGATCCCGACCGGTGCCCCAACTCGGTATCAGGGCTCCAGCATCGCTTGCATCCCACCGACCTCTCGAGCTTGGTCGTCGAACATGGCGTCTGCCAAGTCGCGTAGCTCGGCGTCCATCACGTGCGGCTTCGCCCGATGACTCGTCGGCAAAGCAGTGGCGTGCTGAACGATCATTTCGCGCAAGAACATCTCGTCCAACTCTGCGCCCTCGAGCTGCATCATCTCGGCCATCTCTGCCATGGCGTGCGGATCCGCAGGCATGGGATCGGGTTCAGCGCTGCCTTCAAGCTCCGAGCAAGCAGCGTCTATCGCAGTCAGGGTCCTGATAGCCATGGAACTGCGTTTCAGTGGCTGGCGGCGGCGCGGACACGTCGGTGGGTAGCGGGCGCGTCCGGACGGTACCCGCGCTGGCGGGAGCTCCAGCCGACGCGCCCAAGCGCTCGCGATGACTCGTTCAACGGCTGTATCCAGGGCGGTCACGTGGCCTCTGGTGCGGAGTCACTTCCTAAGCGGCCATGCGCCGGTACTCTCGCGCGCATTCGCCAGCCTTCGCGCAGGCCTGACAGTGCATTCGGCGGCGTGCTTGACGGGGCGCATTTGGCGCATTTTGTACACCGTCAGTGGGGCGGCGGTGGTTCCGTGCTACTCGGGTCTATGAGCTACCTCGAACAGCTTAACGAGCTGTTGGACGATCTCTCACGAGGTTGGTACACGGACGTGCATGGGCCGCGTGAAGAGACGGACGAAGAATTCCACGCGAGGCTAGATCGCAAGGGCGATCGCCCAACTGGTCAGGCTCCGCCGTCCCTGCCGCCAAGCGCTCACGCCGCGCGCGACCGCTAGATGCGACGTCAGCGTGACACTCGGGCGTGCCCGGAAGGCTGTCACTGGGGCAACAGTCCTTCGAGGACGTCTAGCAAACGATCGAAGTCATGCTTAGGGAGACAGGCGTCGAGTCATGCCGGCCTGCTCCAAGAACGCAACGAGCCAGTCACGCGTTGGATCGTGGTCTTCGACCGTTAGTACCGTCAACCCTGCGAGCCGCTCGCGGGGGTCGGGGGGTAGGGCGGGCCACATCGACGTGCTCACGATGGGTGGGCTATCACGGGCCCGCCAGCGCGTGATGCCCGGGAGAAAACGTACGAGCCCGCACGGAGGACTTAAAGCAAGTTGATGACTTTGGTGGCTAGAAGAATGCCTTAGCGGCGTGCCACGCGCGGAGCGGTGGGCTCGGCGACGATGGGGTGTTCCGAGCTCGCGCCGCGCGCGCTGCCCAGCGCGTCGAAGATGGCCTTGAGCTTGCTGAGAATGCTCCGCTGAGCGTCGGAGTTTCTACCCGCCGCTATTTCGTGCGGCAGGAACCCAGGCAAGCGCACAGACAGCTCCGCGAGCAGTGCGCGGTAAGCGCCCGACCAGAGCACGTGCTCCACGTGCGCGGCGTAGCCTCGCGCCTCGATGGGAGTGACGTTGCCTTCCACGACGACGTTGCTCAGTTCCTCGAACGCTTGACGTTCCGACTCGGGAAAGCTCCGGCCAGGAACGACGCGCACGTCTGCTCCGCACCTGGTACAGGCCATCACGCGGCCCTGTACTTGATGCGGCGAAGCCAACTGCACACGCCAGCACTCACTGCAGATGGTGGGTACCTGCGCCATGCGCGGAACATACATTAAGCGTCGCCTGCCGGCATCACTGCTGTGGTTGGACCCGCTGTCCGTGATTTTACGGACAACGGTCTCGCTAGATGCGGAGTCAGCCCGCCGAAGTTAGACAGACTCCCCGCCGAGGGACTGGATTGAATCCGCTTCGAGAAACGTCTCGCGCGGTCAAGCTCTGACGACGACACGTTTCGCGAGCGCCGCCACCGTCGTCACGAGCTCCGACGGGTCAATCGGCTTGGCGAGGTGGATTTGAAAGCCAGCTCGCAGCGCTTTCACGCGGTCCTCGGACCTTGCATACGCGGTGAGGGCGGCGACTGGCAAATTGCGGATCCGCTCGTTCGGATGCTGGCGGATGCGCTCGATGAGCTGGAAACCGTCCACGCGAGGCATGCCCAGATCGGAAACGACCACGTCCGGCACCTCAACATCGAGAGCGCTGAGCGCCTGTTCGGCAGATGCCGCGCCAGTCGCCCGAGCTCCAACCGACTCCAGCACTTCCCCAATCAGGGACAACGCGTCCGGCTCGTCGTCCACGACCAAAACGTGCACGCCCTGCAGCGAAATGCCAACGAATGACGCAGGGCTGGAGCTGGCGGTTGGATGCACGCGTTCCAGATCCCGTGAAGGCTGGACGACCATCAGCGGCAGCTTCACGCAGAAGCTTGCGCCCTTGCCGGAGCCTGCGCTGGTTGCTTCGATCGTGCCGCCGTGCAGCTCGGTGAGCTGCTTCGCGATGGAGAGCCCGAGCCCAAGTCCACCCCGCTCGCGCGTGGTGCTGCCATCTGCTTGGCGGAAGCGCTCGAAAATGTGAGGTAGAAACTCCGCCGCAATGCCGACACCGGTGTCGGTAACCGTCAACTCGATGTGCGAATTGACGCGCTCCAGCCGAACCTGAAGCTTTCCTCCTCGCGGTGTGAACTTCACCGCGTTGGACAACAAGTTCCAGAAGATCTGCTGCAGGCGCTCCGGGTCCCCCGCGATGGGGCCCGCGGCGGGGTCGACGACGGACTCGACCCGCACCCCCTTCGCTTCAGCGGTCGGGGTGACGACTTCCACCGCGTTGCCGACGACCAGGGGCAGGTCCACCACCTGCACGTTGAGGCGTAGCTTGCCGGAGACAATGCGAGAAATGTCCAGCACGTCCTCGATGATTTTGGTCAGCGAGGTCGCGTTCCGCGCGATGGTGTCCACAGCGCGCTGTTGCTTCTCGGGCGGTAACAAACCGGACTGGAGCATGCGCACATAACCGAGAACAGCGTTGAGCGGCGTCCGTAGCTCGTGCGAAAGCGTCGCCAAGAAGTCGTCCTTCAACCGGCTCGCGTCCTGCACGCTGGCGTACAACCGTGAGTTCTCCAGCGCCACCGCGGCCCAAGCGGCGATGCCAACGACGATGCGCTCGTGGTGAGCTTGAAACTGGTCTACTTCCGAGTGACCGAAGAACAGGCCACCAATCACATCCCCGCCCCGGCCCTTGACCGGTACGGCGAGGTAGCTGCGCACAGGTAAATGCCCGCGGGGCATGCCGTGGTGGGGCGCGTTGTGGCCGTACTGCGGCTCCCGAGTGATGTCTGCGCTTCGCATCACCCCCGTTCCATCGAAGGTCGGCGCGAATACCTGCGTATTGCGAGGCATCGGAAACTTGGAGAACGCCTCTCGAGGCACCCCCGAGATCGTATACAGCGTGTAAGACTCGCCGCTCGCGTCGACCACGTTGTAGAAGAAGGCGCCAAACTCTGCGCCGGTTAGCTCCGTGGCTCTATCGGTCACGGCTTGGACGACCTTCGAACGGTCCAGGTCGGAAGCGACGAGCGCGCCGACGTCGTTGAGGGTCTCCGTGATCGCCGCGTTTTCTTGCGCTAAACGGAGGCGTTCAGCTTCCGCCTTCTTTTGCGCGGTGATGTCGCGTGCAATTTTGGACGCACCGATGATTGCGCCGTTCTCATCGAGCACGGGCGAGATGGTCAGGGCTAGGTCGATGTGCCGGCCGTCTTTGGCGACGCGAACTGTCTCGAAATGCTCGATGCGCTCGCCGCCTCGCAGGCGCGCGACGAACTCGTCCTCTTCGGATTGCCGCTCGGGCGGGATCAGCATTCGCACGGAGCGGCCGATCAGCTCGCCGGCGGTGTAGCCAAACAACCTCTCCCCGGCCGCGTTGCAGGCCTGAATGGTACCGTCCAGGTCCTTGGCGATGATGGCGTCTTCGGCAGAGTCAACGATAGCCGCAAGGTAAGCCCGAGCTCGGGACGCCGAGGACGCCGACTGCGCCTGCTCGACGAAGACGCACAGCACTCCGCTCACGCCCCCCGATTCGCTGAGGATGGGACTGCACGATGCGGCGAGGTCGAGCTCTCGTGAGTGGCCGTCAACTTCGGCTACGACGGATAGCTCGCGCGAGCACCCTTCGGCGGACTGAAGCACGCTCTCGACGGACGCGCGAAGCTGCCCGCTCCAGGCGGCGCCTAGGCTTTCAGGTGCCGTTCGTCCCCAATCGCCGCGGCGGATGACTCCTAACCTTACACAGGCTCGGCTGTAAAAGGTCAGCAGCTCGGGGCCCCAGAACACGACTACTGGCGCCCCGGACTGCAGCAGCGTCGTCAGGATGCTCGCCACTGCGGGCGGCCAAGGGGGTAACGGGCCGAGCTCCTCGTGAGACCGTTCGACTTCGCCGTTTGCTTCGCTCATGGCATGCAGGCGCTCGTTGGACGAGGACCTCCAGCCCAATATCTCACGCAAGGATGTCTCGTCCAGAGGCGACAGAAAACGTGGCCGATTTCACTGACGGCGCGGAAGGCACCAGTCGCAGGGCTACTCGGACGGCTGCGACGCGAGCTGCGTCCTCACCGTGGCGAATGCGGCGAATTGTACGGCCGGATCCTCCGCTTGCATCACGCAGGCACGCTCTACAGCTTGAAGCGCTTCGGAGCGCATCATTTCCCGCTCGCGAACGGCCCCACCGGCCGTTGCAAGGTCGTGTCGATGTCCGCGGTCACGTTTTCGCAGCCGCGCACAGCGGAGAGCCCGTCGGTCAGTAGGAAGCCGTAGACTTCATCGAACACCAAGAGCGCGCCGCCGCTGCGAGCCGGGCGCGAACCAGCTCGGCTTGCAGCACCAGCTTTCGCATCCTTGAATCAGAATTTCGGTAAGCACTGCTCTAAGCCATGGCTGGAGCTTCGCGCGCCCAAGGCGTGCGCGGCATAGATCTTGTAATGCGCCGTGACATGAGCGCCCCCACCGACACGACCGTAGCGCCACCGGACCCAAGCACCGATCCGCTGGCCGAGTCGCCTTTGGAAGAGAGCGTCGCTGAAGAAGCGCCCCAGCTCGGCGTCGCAGAGCCGGCCCTCGCGGCGCCTGCACCTCAAGCGCGCGCCAAAACGAAGGGCGTGGCCGACTTGGTCTTCGTGGTCGACGTGAGCGGCAGCATGGCGCCCTGCATCGACGCGCTTCGGAAGAACATCGAAGCGTTCATCGATTCGCTGAGCAAGGGCGACGGCAACAGCGTGGCGCCCGTGCGCGACTGGCGCGGTAAAGTCGTGGGATATCGCGACATCGAGTCGGCGGAGAGCGAGGGCTTGCCCTGGTTCGTGGAGAACCCTTTCGTTCGAGACGTCGGCGCGCTCAAGTCGCAGCTGGCTCAGCTCAAGGCGGAGGGCGGCGGGGACGAGCCCGAGTCGCTCCTGGACACGCTGTACAAGGTCGCGTCGATGCCGGCGGTCCCCAAGGGCACGCAGACCGAAGACCCGGAGAAATGGCGCTACCGAAGTGATGCGGCGCGCGTCGTCGTCGTGTTCACGGATGCGTCCTTCAAGGAGACCATGAGCCTGCCGGAAGCCAAGGGCGGCTCGCTGCAAGACGTCGCGAACGTCGTCATGGCAAATCGCATTATGTTGAGCCTGTTTGCGCCGAATTTCGAAGGGTACGATCGACTCAGTCAGATCGACAAATCGGAGTGGGAAGTGGTCGAATACGACGGCCTTGGCCCGCAAGAGGCGCTGCAGAAGTTCACTTCGGATCCGGTGAACTTCAGGAACACGCTGAAGCAGCTCGCGGCCAGCGTCTCGCGCTCCGCCGAAACGGTCGCGCTGTAGGCACGCGGGGCGAGCTCCGCGATGGCGAAGAAACTCAAGGTCGGCGACGCGCTGCGCGGCTACCGCATCACGAAGGTCTTCGGGCCCGGCATGATGGCGATCTCGTACGCGGCGGTTTCGCCCTCTGGTCAGAAGGTCTTTTTCAAGCAATACAAGTCACCCGCGCCGACCGTGGTTTGGTATTCCGCCTTCGTCGCGTACCAGAAAGAGCTCGCGGCGCGCGTCCGCGGCGGCAAGGCGGCACACTTCGCGGTCCGGCAAGTGGACGCCTTCGAGGAACGGTGGGGCGGTCCCTGCTATTTCCAAGCTTTCGAGTTCGTCGAAAACGGCGCCGACCTGCAGCAAGTGCTGGATCAGGAACGGGAGCGGCACCGCGTGACAAAGTCCGCCCCGGCGCGGGATCCGGCGGTGTGGGCCCGGCATGTCACCTGGGCCAAAGTCTTGGTCGCCGCGGTGGCTGCGCTTCACGAGTCGGGCGTGGTGCATGCCGACTTGAAGCCAGCCAATGCCTACCTGGTCGAAGACCCGACAATCGGATCCGGCTACCAGCTCAAGCTCATCGACATGGACTTCTCGCTGCTCGCTGACCGCCGCGCGCCCTGGCACGGTTTTCAGGGCTATGTTGGCACCGACCACTACCGGTCGCCAGAGCACATGACTCGAGGCGCGGTGCCCCTTCCAGCGTCGGACGTTTTTACGTGTGGGCTCATGCTCTACGAGCTACTCGCCGGTCAGCACCCGTACTGGAGAGACGACCCTGCGGACTACGGAACCTTGGTGAAGGCTTACGTGGCGGAACCACCGGCGCTGCTTGGGCTCATGCCAGCGCCAGCCGATAACGCGGAGGTGAGCGCGGCGCTGCACCGCTGCTTATCGCCAGACCCGGCGGCACGTCCCACGGCCGCGGCCCTGCGAGACGTGCTGAGCGGCCGTAGCGCGAAGGCCAAGGCCAAGGCGCCCGCGCGTCCCTCTGCAACGCCGAAGCCTCCCGCGCGAGAGCCGGGCGCACCTCTGGTGTCGGACGGGATCGAGCTATTGGCTCCGGGTGGCGGAACGCTTCGGATCGGCGTTCGAACGGAGCTCGGCAAAGCGCTCACGCGGCAGCTGGGCACCGACGGCGAGTTTTGGGACGACCGCCAGTGTGTGATCGAGCGTGGGCCGAGCCGGCAGTGGGTCGTCTCGCCGGTGGCGGGTACCACCAACGAAACGCTACTCAACGGGAAGAAGCTGATAGCGCCGCACGCCCTGCGGCAGGGCGACCAGCTCGCTGTCGGCCGTCAAGACAAGGGCATCATCAAGCTACCCCTGCTCGCGCGGGCGCGTTGATGGCCGAGGAGACCGCCGCGCCCGCTCCCGCAGACGAGGTCGCCACCTCGTCCGCAGCCACGCAGGTGCGAGACCTGAATTGGCAAGCGATTCGGGCGGCTGTAGATCCGAACCCGGTCCGCGCGCGCATGCGATCGACGGTCGAGCGCCTGGAGGCGCTGTTGGACTCGCCCGAGGGACCGAAACTTCTCTTCGACGCCAATCGCGCGAGCGCGGAAGATCGCGTCATTCAGGTCGGCGCCCGTGACGAGACGCAGCCTCTCTGGATCATCGGCGATCTTCACGGAGACTTGCTCGCCTTGGAGGCGAGCTTGGCGCTCATCCGCCGGCACGCAGAAGAAAACGGCGGCGCGCCGCCGCAGCTGATCTTCTTAGGGGACTTCATCGACGATGAGGGACACGCGCTCGAAGTGCTGTTGCGCGTGTTCGAGTTGATACTCGAATCGCCGGACAGAGTGTGCGTCATCGTTGGCAATCACGACGAAGCGCTATCGTTCGATGGAGCTCGCTTCGCCTCCACGGTTTCGCCGTCGGATTTTTCCGAGTTCTTGAATGAGAACTCTGGAGACGAGTGGATCCCTCGCGTCGGCAAGCTTGCCATGCGCTTGACGGCTCGAGCGCCGTGCGCGCTGTTCTTCCCCGACGGCTTGCTCGTCGCCCACGGTGGCTTCCCCCTTGCTGACCTGCACCCCCAGCTTCTCGAAACAGGCGACTGGAACGACCCTCAGTGCCTCGTCGATTTCGTCTGGGCGCGCGCGCATCCGAAAGCGCGCAAGAAGCTGCCGAACCGTTTTTCCCGCGGCAGTCAGTTTGGCTACGAAGACTTTGCCAACTTCTGCGCAGTCAGCGCCCAGCTCGGCCGAACCGTCACGCATTTCGTGCGCGGCCACGATCACGTCGAGGAACGCTACGCGATTTACCCGGCCTACCGGGAGCACCCGGTCTTGACCACGGTGGCGCTATCCCGCCGGCTGCCGCGCGAAAGCTTCGGGCCGTACGAGCGCGCACCCACACTGGCCCGCGTGTTGCCCGGCGTGTTGCCGCAGGTCTACCAGCTCTTTCCACCTCCGGAGCTCGTGCGCGAGGCCTTCCCGCCGGCTGAACCCAGCACGCCACTCGAGCCCGATGCGGAGGGTGCGTCGTGACCGTTGTCCTACGATGTCCGAATTGCGGCACGAACGGCGTCAAGCTGGGCACGTGCGAAGCGTGCGACGAAGCCACGCTGCGCTTCTTCTGCGACAATCACAAGCCTGGCCTGTGGCTCGCTGCCGCCCGGTGTCCCACCTGTGGTGACACGTTCGGCGCACGTTCGGAGCCGCGGCGCGCGACGGCGCCTCCGCCGGCGTCGCGGCCCGCGGCGCCGGTCAGGGTGCCGCCAGCAGCTGTCCCCGCGCCGCCTCGCGCCCCTCGCTACGAAGAGTATGACCCAGCACCTGAGGCGCCCGTGGAGGGGTGGCAGCAGCTGCTCGCGGCTTTACTCCGCAGTCGCACTCTGCCCGCGCGCACCGTGCCGACCCGCGGCCCCGCCACCGTCGCTCGTGGCATAGGCGGTTGTTTGATGCGGCTAGCGCTGCTGGCATTCTGCGCCCTCCTCGCCCTGGCGTTCGCGGTGTTCTACTTCGGCCGCACGCTCTTTCAGGGGTACTGACCGCTGGCGCAATGTCGCGAGCAGACTAGGCAACGTGCCGGTGCCGCGTGAGCGGTCGGCGACGGAAACGCATCCGCACGTTCGCCAGGCACGGCCCCACGGCTGCTACCGCCGCACGGAGCTCCTCCACAGTGCAGCCAAGGACCCGGGTGAAGTGCCGGAGCGCTGCAGGGTCCGTCAAGTCGATCGCGTCGGGAGGTCCGAAGTATTTCGAACGCATCCCCGCACTGATGCGAGACGTGTGCCACGCGCGATTTGGGGCATCGGTTCAGTTCGAAGTAGACTGCACACAGCGCTTGAGTACGCCTCCCGTGACGGTGGCCCCTAGGCGCGGACCCTCGGGACCCTGTGACCGTGCTCGGACGCATACCGTTCCACCCCGCACCTTTAAGTCTCATCGACGTGGTTCAGCGAGAGCCCGTGCGGCTTTTATCCGGCTGCTAGCTGTGAACGGATCTTGCAGAGCTCCGCCGAAGTGGCGGCACTTGCCGTCAGCGGAGTGGAGGCAAGCATGGGGACATCAAAAGCGGTGATTGGGCTACTAGTGAGCAGCGCTTGGGCGCTGTCAGGCTGCGGCAGCGGGCCGGACGCTGAAGAGCCGGGGCTCGCAGCGGCCGAGGTGAAGAGCGCGCCAACGATAGATGACGGGGTAGGAAGGCTTTGCGGCTTGCCCGATGTGGCGCACCTGTTGGCGAGCGCCGTCGAGACGCCTGGTGGACATTGGGACTATCAGGATTGGATTGCTGACGCGGCGTCGCAGGCAGCGCTCGCAGACCTGGAGAGGGCATTGACGCCGTTCAGTGACTCCGTGCTCGACATCGCCGTCGATCACGTGAGCCAGCGGGTGGTCATTGCCGCGGATCGGGCGACGCTAGAAGAGGGCGCGTTACGCAAGGCGCTCGAGACCGCGCAACTCAGGCTTCCCCTGCGGCTTCAAGAGGCCTGTCACGACGTCAAAACATTGAAGGCTGTAGGGGCGACGCTCGTCGACCGCGGTTGGCATCCAAAGGCCAAAGAGCAGCGGTTTGCTTCGTACCTAGACGCCGGTCGAGGCGCTTGGGTGGTCACGTTCGACCGGAACTATGATGCCTCCGGAGCAGGCGATTCTACTGACGCGAAGGCGAACGAAAAGCGCAAGTCGACGGTCGAGAAGGTCGCGCGCGCTCTAGAGAAGCGGCTGGGATCGCTGGTTAACATTGCGTGGGGCTCACCGGCTCGCCATGGGCGGCTGAACGACACCGAGCGCCACTTCGGCGGAGCCGGGATCGGGCCGACGACGAGCACTCATAGTTGCACCGCAGGCTTCGTGGTGCGCCGAGCCTCATCGCTCAGCACGATTGGCGCCGTCACTGCTGGTCATTGTTTTGCAAATGGCGCCGCCGTCTACTCGGGGCCCGAGTTTTACGGCACGGCGAACGGGAAGGCGGCTTTCCCCCAGTTCGACATGATGCGCATCGATCCGACTGGCGAGCTGTACACGAACGTCATCCACACCGGACCCAGCGCTCCGATCACTCGCACGCAGCTCGGCAGGACAGACCCCTCCGTGGGTCAGAACATTTGCATCAGCGGGATGATCACGGGCGCCAAATGCGGCGCGGAGGTCACGACGCTGACAGCGGGGCAAATTTGTGACGCTGACGGGTGCACCTTCAACTTGGCCCGCGCTCAGCGTCCAGGCGTGACCATTAATCAGCCGGGCGACTCGGGGGCTCCCATCTACACGCCGTCCGGCGCGACTGGGGCCATCATCAACGGCATGAACCTGGGCGCCAATACTTGTTGCTCCGAGACTTTATTCCACCGCGTGTCGCAGGTTGAATCCACGCTGGGTGTCATCACGATGACTCCGTAGCCTGGCCCGAATTTATCGGGCGCGGAAACTTCCCTTAGCCGAAAGTGTCATGTGTCTAGAGTAAGGAGTAACGTGAGCTCTCATCGACTTGGAACGGCGATTGTGTGGGCGCTATCGGCTTTGGGCTGCAACCGTACGGAGGTGGCGCCGACGAGCGCGCCACCTCCCACCAGCTCCCCAGCGGCGACAGCGGCCGCTCCGGGAACCGCTCAAGAAGGAGCGGCCGCCGCTCCCGCCCCTGCTCCCATGACTAAACAAGGCAAGTTGGAGACCGTGTCGTTCAGCACCGAGCCCTACTGCCGCAAAGCAGCAGAAGTCGGCGCGAGCGCCGAGGCGGTCGCTGCCGCGCGTCCGAACCACCCCTGGCTGAGCCCACCAGCGCTGCAAGCCAAGCTGCGCGTGTTGGAGGAAGAGCTCAAGCCCTACGAACCTTCGCTCATCGGCGTGACGTTCGAAAACGAGCCGCAAACTGCCATCGTAGTGCTGTATCCAGACTTCACTGCCTACGAAGAGCTGCAGGCTAAGCTCGCGCCTCGCGTGAAGCCGCTGCCGGTTGCCCTCCGCCCGGGCTGCCACACCTCACAGCAACTCGCAGAAGCACTAACCA
>JAQSWN010000317.1 GCA_029266615.1 Polyangiaceae bacterium | reverse complement strand
GAGAGCGCGTGGCGAGAGCGCGTGGCGAGAGCGCGTGGCGAGAGCGCGTGGCGAGAGCGCGTGGCGAGTAGCGGTCGCTGCCATCGTTAGCTCAATTCCGGACCGAGCAGGGCCGCGAAGAGTTCGTATGCGTGGTCGGTCTTGCGGCCACGGTCAAGGCGAGACGGCACGGCCGTCGCGCGATGTCAGGCTTCGCAAGGCGTCCCGCGCGGCGGTGCCGGCCAGCCGCGCGTCGTGGAGACTGGCCTCCAGCCGCCGCTCCAGCCACGGGAGGGGCTCTCGTTCGGCGGACGTGCCGGGCAGATTCGGGATCGAGAGCGCCCGCGTCCTGGAGTCGCCGCCTGCCACCCCCAGTGCGAGCCCCTGCGCGATGCGCTCGCGAGCCTGCAGAAGAGCTGCATCCGTCTGTTCCGCAGGCAGACGGGCGCTCCGGCGGGTAAGCAGCGAGCGCACCGAAGAGAGATGCGCCATGAGTCGCTGAGCGTGGTCGAGGGTGCTTACCAGCTCAGGCACGGGCGGACGGACGCGCTTCGGCTCGGCCGAGCTGCGGCGCAGGGCCGCGGCCACGACCGCCAAGGCGTCGTACGCTCGTTGACGCGCCAGACGCTGCTCGGCGCGGCTAGCGCTGCGCGTGAGGGAGCAGGCGCTGTACGCCCGCAGGGCTTCGAGCGCCCGTTCGATGGCCGCAGGCAAGGTGCGTCGCTCCCAGCTCGGCAGCACGTAGCTGAACCCCCACGCAAACAGCGCACCGATCACCGTATCTAGCAGTCGTTCCGCCACGAGAAAACCAAGCTGGGGCGACGCGAAATGCGCCTGTAGCAGCGCCATGACAGTCCCGGCGACCGCGGTCAGCAAGTAGCGAACGTTGACGAACGCATGCGCGGCCCCAACCGCGACGACGAACGCGACCTTGAGCCACGGATCGGCGACCAGAGGCAGCAGGACCGCGACCAGCACGCAACCGATCGCCGTCCCCAAGACGCGCGAATTTCGCCTCGAAAGCGTGTCGTCCAGGGTACCACGCAGCACGACCGCGACGCTGAGCAGCATCCAGTAAGGTTTCGTCGTCCACGGCAGCGCATACGCCACGTAGTAAACGGTGGTCAGGGCGAGCGCGCTTCGGACCGCGTGCCGCAGCACCGGTGAGCGCAGCGTGAGGTGCTCGGACAAAGTGCTGAGCGGCCAGGTATCCGCGTCGACGACCGACTGTGAGAGCTCTTCGGGGCTCAGCGAGTGACGCTCCGTGCGCCCGCCTCGCAGACCGCGAATCGCGTCCACCTCTTCTGACAAGTAGCGGAGCCGAAGCGCGACGACGGGTAGCAGACGCGCGCGCTCGTCCCCCTCCAGCAGGCGTGCGGCTTCCTGAAAATCAGGCAATTCCTCTGGCCAGTCGTGAGCCGCGACCGCGTCCTCTCGCCCCTCACGCTGCGCGACGCCGAGCTCCGTGAGCGCAGCGCCCAGCTTGCGGAGCGCAACCGCGAGCCGCGCCCGGGTAAAGCGGGCGGCGCTGTCGTCTCCGAGAAGGTCGAGATCCAGGCGCGAGGTGAGCACGATTTCCCGCAACTCCGCGAGCCTCGTCAAGGTGCCCGCATGCACGGAGGCGCGGGGTGCAGGGAGCGCGGGATACACGAGGTCGCGCGCGCCTTGCAGCGCCTGCGCGAGCTGCACCTCGTCGTTCAGCTGATCGAAGCGCGCCTCGGTTTCGTCCGCGGTCTCTTCGGGATGTGCAGCCAACAGGACCCGCGCGCGCGCCTGAAGTAGCGAGCCCGCGGCTTCCACCGCGGTCGCGACGGCGAGCACGCGGTAGCGCGCTTCGAGACATTTCGCGCTGACGAATGCCCAGCCGCTGTAGAGGACCACGCCGCATGCGCTCGCGAAGGCTACCTCCAGGGCGACGCTGGCGGGCTGCGCCAGCGAGAATACGATGCCGATGATCACACTGAACACCATCGGGCCGGCACGCGGTCCAAACGCGCCACCCAGCAGCGCTACGAACGCTATCTGCGCCACGATCAATCCGCGCAGCGCCGGGTACGGCGCGGCAGCAAGCACGAGCAGCGTCGCGAAGGAGGCGAGCAGCCCGCCTGTGAGGGTTCGCCGAAGTGTCGGAAGGGCCCGCCCCGTGAGGTGCGGCAGGCTGGCGAGGACCGCCCCCATGCTCGCCGCCTGAGCGAATC
Source organism: Polyangiaceae bacterium (assembly GCA_029266615.1). Classification (GTDB taxonomy): domain Bacteria; phylum Myxococcota_A; class Polyangia; order Polyangiales; family Polyangiaceae; genus PMG-095. The sequence goes on along the minus strand of JAQSWN010000317.1, from coordinate 4,445 downwards.
CGGAGCTCGCGACAAGTCCGAAAATCAGCTGACACAGGGCGATGCCTACCGCGACGACGGCACCGTTCACCACGTAAGCCGGTAAGCGTTGCGCCCAGCGGAGCATTCGCGCGGCACCCTAACGCGAAGCGGCTCCCGAGATCACTCTTCGCCGTGAGCCGGTTGCTACCGTTCGGCGTCCAACCCATGCCGTCCGCCGCGAGCGTCGGGCGAATTGCCACGGCACGTTTCAAGAAGCAGCGGCGCGAGACGCGCGCGGCGCTACAGTAGGGCGTGAAGAGCGGCGCTCAGCTCGGATTGTTCGCTCGCCCAGAGCTCTCGCTGGACGAAGCGTTCTCGCGTCTCACGCGCACCGTGCTTCCGGGTCCGCGCGAGGACGAAGCCTGGCTGGAGCACGCGCAAGGTTTCTTACAGGGCCACGAAGCCCTGTTCGAGGAGCTGCGCAAAAGCGTGCGCTGGCGGCAAGAAAAGCGCGAAATGTACGAGCGAATCGTGGACGTGCCGCGCCTTTACGCGACCCTCCCTGCGGACGGCGCGATTCCCCCGATCTTGGAGCGGGCCCGGGCTCTGCTAGGCGCCCGCTACGGCGAGTCGTTCGAGCGTATCAGCCTCGGCTACTATCGCGACGGTTCGGACAGCGTCGCCTGGCATGGTGACTACGTCGCGCGGCGGATGCCCCGCGCGTTAGTCGCGACGGTGTCGGTCGGTGCGCCCCGCACGTTTTTACTGCGGCCCAAGGGGGGTGGCGAGCGTGTCGCTCTGTCGCTCGGGTGGGGAGACTTGCTCGTCATGGGCGGCAGCTGCCAGCGCACGTGGGAGCACGCGGTGCCCAAGCTCAAGCGCGCCGCCCCGCGCATCGCGATCATGTTTCGGCCCATCTGGGAGGCGCACGACCAGTCTCCCGACTATTGAGATGCACGCGGCGTCGACTGGTGCTCGAATCGTTACATCATGACCTCTGGCCCGTCGCGTTTTCGCTTCGTGAATCTGGACGGCTCGGAGCCTCACCCGCTGAGCGCGGTCCTGCGATGGGCGTTCGTGGATCGCGTGCTTGGTCGCCGCAAAAGTGGTTCCACCGCGAATCCGGCGCCGCGCGTCTCGCCGGACCTCGAGCTCCTCGAGCGCCCGCCCGCCGTGGGGGAGCCCGCGCGACTGACGTGGATCGGACACGCCAGCTGGCTCATCCAGCTAGACGGCGTATCGCTGCTGATCGACCCTATCTTCTCCGAGAGCTTGGGCCCTGGGGTCCGCCGCTTCGTCGCGCCGGGTCTATCCGTCACGGAGCTACCGGAAATTGACGCTCAACTCGTCACGCACAACCATCGCGATCATTTGGATCTGCCGTCGCTCCGTGCGGTGGGCCGCCCGGTAGTCGCAGGGCTCGGCCTTGCGGAATTCTTCGCCGGGGAAAAGCTGCCTTGCACGGAGCTTGATTGGTGGAGCGAAACCAAGGTCGGCCCGGTCACGGTGCGCTTCGTACCATCCCAACATTGGAGCCGGCGCGGTTTGAATGACGCGAACGCCACGCTGTGGGGTGGCTTCGTCGTGGAAGGCTCTCGCGCGCGCATCTATCACTCGGGAGACACCGCGTACTTCGAGGGCTTCACCGAGATCGGGCGCCGCGTGGGCCCGATCGACGCCGCGCTACTGCCGATTGGCGCGTACGACCCCTCGTGGTTCATGAGCAAGCAGCACATGAACCCCGAAGAAGCGACCCAAGCCTTCGAGGACCTGGGCGCCCGCACGTTCGTTGCGATGCACTGGGGCACCTTCAAGCTGACCGACGAGGCACTTGACGAGCCGCCAGCGCGATTAGCGGCCGAGTGGGAGAAAAAGCAGCTGGATGAGCAGCGTTGCCTCGTGCCGCCGGTGGGTGGAGTCCTGAACGTGGGTCGCTAATGTTAGCTGGCACGACGATTGCTGGGCTCGTCCTATGGGCAAGCTCGTGCAAGGCCGTTGGGTCGATGATTGGTACGGCAAAGACACGAAGGGTCATTTCGTCCGTGACGAAACGCAGTTCCGCGATCGCGTCAGCGCGGACGGCTCGAGCGGTTACCCCGCTGAGACCGGCCGGTACCACCTTTACGTGAGCCTCGCCTGCCCTTGGGCACATCGCACGCTGATCGCCCGCGAGCTGAAAGGCTTGCAGGGTGCGATCTCGCTCAGCGTCGTCCACCCGCACATGGGCGAGCAGGGTTGGGAGCTCCGCGACTATCCGGGATCGATACCGGATGAGGTGAACCACGCCCGCTACCTGCACGAGGTCTACACGCGCGCCGTTGCGGACTACACGGGGCGCGTCACGGTCCCGGTGCTGTGGGACAAGCGCACGGGGCGCATCGTCTGCAACGACTCGCGGCCCATTCTACGCATGTTGAGCCGCGAATTCTCGGGTGCCGCGAACACGAGTATCGACCTGTGTCCGCGCGAGCTAGAGCCGGAGATCGACCGCACGATTGACGAGATGTACGGGCCCATCAACAACGGCGTGTACCGCGCTGGGTTCGCGTCCACTCAAGAAGCCTACGAAGAAGCCGTGCGTGAGCTGTTCGAGGCGCTAGACGAGCTGGAACGCCGCCTCACGACCCATCGCTACCTTCTTGGCTCGCGCTTTACGGAGGCGGACATCTGCCTGTTCACGACGCTGCTGCGCTTCGACGTCGTCTACCACTACCACTTCAAGTGCAATCTACGGCGCATCGCGGACTACCCGGCGCTTTCAAGCTACCTGCGCGACGTCTTCCAGCTGCGCGGTGTTTCCGAGACGTGCAACTTGGACCATATCAAGCGGCACTATTTCACGAGTCACCCGCACATCAACCCCAGCCGCATCATCCCGCTCGGCCCGACGCTGGATCTGTCTGCCCCCCACGGACGAGAGTCACTCGGGTGAGGTCGGTAGGGTACGTACAAATCTCGTCGCACACGCGCGTCGAGACACAACCCCGGTTACTTACATGCGACACCTGACATCGCACCTGCGCTAGCAGGCAGGCTGGCAGGTAGTGCGAGTCGGCGTCTTACTTACACTCGCGCTTTCCTGAATCGACGACTCGACTCGGACCACCAATTTGCGCTGGCGATGAGTCCATGACTGCGCGACACTGGCGCAACGTGATCGAGTCAAAGTCTGTGGCGGTGCTGCGGGGAGTAGCCGCTATTTTTCTGTTGTGTCATTGCTCGTCCAACACGCCGACCTTACCGAGTGACGGCGAAGGAGGCGCCGGTGGAGAGTCTCAAGCTGGCAAGAGCGGGGGCGAAGGAGGCGTGCCCTCGGCGGGCACTCCGTCCGGCGGAACGCGGAGCGGGGGCACCGGTAGCGGCGGAGACGGCGGCGGCTCGGACGCTGGCGGCAGCAGCAGCAGTGGCAGCGGCGGCACCAGCACCAGTGGCGGCCACGGAGGCACCGCGACCGGCGGCGAGGGCGGCGCTAGCGGCGACGGGGGCACCGGCGGCACCGGCGGCACCGGCGGCACCGGCGCGGATTTTGGCCCGTTCATGCTCGGCGCGGATATCTCCAGCTTGCCGGAATCAATCGACGCCGGAACCACCTTCTTGGATACGGACGGCGTCGAGAAGGACCTGGTCACTCTGCTCGGCAATCACGGCTTCAACTACGTGCGGCTGCGCACGTTCGTGGACCCGAGCGCGCTCTACGGTTATGCCAATCCCAACGGAGAAGAGCAGTACAAAAAGGCGGAGAGCTACTGCGACACCGAGCACACGCTAGACGTCGCGCTGAGGGCCAAAGAAGCCGGAATGCGCTTCCTGCTGGACCTTCACTACAGCGACAACTGGGCGGATCCGGGCAAACAAATGATCCCGGCCGCTTGGCGCGGCGCCACCTCCATCAGCCAGCTTGCGAGTCACGTAAAGAGCTACACCACGAGCGTCGTCAGTGAGCTAGTTGCGGGCGGCGCGCGGCCGGACATGGTTCAGCTCGGCAACGAAATCACGCCCGGGTTGCTCATTCACATTCCGGGGCCCGACCCCGATGCCGACCAGTGGGGCAACATGAACAAGCTGACCAACACCATCAACGGTGCGGCCAGCAACTGGAACAACGTGGCGACGCTGCTCAAAGCAGGCGTGGACGGCGTGAGGGCCGTGGATCCGACCATCAAGATCATGCTCCACCTGGAGAACACGAAGAGCTTCCCCGCCATCGTCGCGTGGGTGAACGCCGTGCGCTCGCGCGGGGTACAGCCGGATGTGCTCGGGCTCTCCTGCTATCCAACATTTCAGGGCGAGCCGGCTGTCTGGAAGGACACTTTCGAACAGTTGACGCAAAATTTGGACGGCCTGTCGTTCGTGATCGCTGAGTACAACCCAAGAGCAACCGAAGCCAACCGAATCATGGCTGGATTGCCTGACGGTAGAGGATTGGGCACTTTTTTCTGGGAGCCGACGCAAAGTGGCTCTTGGGGCGCGTCACTGTTCCATCG
>JAQSWN010000316.1 GCA_029266615.1 Polyangiaceae bacterium | reverse complement strand
ATGCCAGACTGGAAGGCGCCGCTGGACATCCCCGAGCTCGCCGCGGCCATCGCCGCGCGCGGCGGCAGAAAGCCAAAGACAGCCGCGGTCGCTCTCGGCGAGGACGAAGCGACCAAGATCCAAGAGTCGCCGTTCGACGGTCTCCCAGCAGACGTAGCCGGCGAGTGGCGGGAGCCCGCTAAGGAAGCGCCCAGTAACCCCGCCGCCGCTTTCGACCTTCGCGCTCCATCGGCGTTGCCGTTCGAAAAGCCCGAGCCCTCGCCGAGCCCCAAAGCCGCCCCGGCGGCCGAAAGGCCCAAAGCCGCTACCGAAAAACCAGTCGCTCTCGCGTCAGCCAGCGCCGCGCCCAAACCCGCGGCCGCACGCCGCAACGCCGCCCGAGGCGGTGGGGATCTATTCGGCGACTTGGCCGCCGCCGGCAGCGAGGACGACGAGTCGCTCGGCACCGACGCCAAAGAGGCCGTCCCGAAGATGACCGGCCAGCGCAACGAGAGCTCCGTCTTGTTCTCGCTCGACGCGCTCACCAAGCAGGAGCCCAAGCCCACCGCCAAGAAGACGACGCCCAAGCAGGACGACGCCGCGCTCTTGATGGGGCTCGACTCGGGCCCGAGCTCGCTCGCGAACGTCGGCACGTCGTTCGGCTCGGCTTTCGCGGCGCCGGACTTCAACGCGCCTGTCGTCGCGCCCGCGCCGGAGGCGCGCGCGGCCGATCCCGGCGGAGTCGCACCCTACGAAAAGAAAAAGGGCGGCCCTGGCATTTGGATCGCTCTCGTGGCGGTGCTGGTGCTGGGCGGCGGCGCCGCGGCCATGGTGATGTCCGGCAAGCTCGCTTCGACTGAGGCCCCCACCCCGAGCGCGCCCGTAGCCGCCAAGCCCGCCGAGACCTCGCCCTCCCCCGCGCCGACGCCAGCGACGGAACCGACCGCGGCCACGCCGACGGATTCCGTAGCCGCGGCGCCGAGCGCTGCACCCGCGACCGGTGGCGCGGCCGCCACGACACCGGCAATGCCTGCCGCCGCCGGTGGCGCGGCGGCCCCCGTAGCCGTCGCCACGCCGAAGCCCAACGAGCCCGCCGCCAAGCCCGGGGAAAAACCCGCGGACAAGCCCGCGGAAAAACCGGCCGAGGCGACTGCGGCCGCCCCTTTCGACACCAACGCTGCCAAAGCCGCGCTCGGCGCCGCCGCTGCCAACGCCGGTAGCTGCAAGACCGCAGACGGGCCCACCGGGAGCGGCAAAGTCTCGGTGACCTTCATGCCCAGCGGCCGCGCCACCAACACGCAAGTCTCCGGCGATCTCGCCGGCACCGCCGTCGGCGGCTGCGTCGCCAAGTTGTTCCGCAGCGCGAAGGTCCCCGCCTTCGCCGGCGACGCCGTCACCGTTACCAAGTCTTTCAGCGTTCAGTAGAGCCGAACGGATTCGTACGAATCCGAGATTCCTCATCGAAGGATCGGAGGCGCGCGAGAAGCCGGAATTAGGGGGGGCGCCGTAGCGCAACGCAGCCGCCGTTGCGAAGCGGCGTCACCCTCGCGCCTTCCGATCTACGCTACGCGAGCTCTCGGTCGTTCTGGGGCGCCAAGCGCGGGTTGCAGGAGCGCGAGGCGACTAGGGGTGGACGTTGATGAGCGTGCCTTCTTCGAAGCCGCGCTGGCCGGAGTAAGCGCCGTGCCAGTGCTCGGGCACACCCGGAGTGGACCAGAAGAAGACGTAACGCGCGTCGATCGGCGAGAGGTTGATGCAGCCGTGCGAACGCGCGCGGCCAAAGTCGTCGTGCCAGTACGCCGCGTGCAGCGCGTAGCCGGCTTTGAAGTACATGACCCACGGCACGTCGCGCAGCTCGAACTCATGATCGGCGACGGCCGAGTCCATCGTGGTGGTGATGTGCTTCTGATAGATGCGAAACTGGCCGGTCGGAGTACTCAGGGTTTTGGCCGGGTCGCCCAAGCCGTCTCTGCCGGTGGAGACGAGCGTGACGAACACGGGCTGGGCGCCCTCGTACAAGGTGAGCACCTGATTCTGAATCGAAACGTCGATCCACTTGCTGGTACCTCGCGCCCACCCCGGTAGCTTACTGCTCTTGGCCGCGGTCTTGATGTCCGCGCTCGCGACCCAAACGCCGTCGCGAGTTTCGACCATGCGCTCTCCGCGGAGCTCCTTGACGCTGCCCGTGAGCGCGACGAGCGAGCGGCCCGGGATCGTTTCGGCATCCACCAATTTGCCCGCTTCAAGGCGATAGCTCTTCACGCCCTCTTTGCGGGCGAACGCGACCGGCAGTCCCAGCTTGCGGATGTCGTAACCATGAAAAGGAGAGCCGGAGTCGGCCTTCAGCTTGTCGGCCGGAATGAGCCGCGCGTCGGTAGAAACCGCGAAGCGTCGATTTTGTGCCTCGGGCCCGGCTACGAAGGTGCCAACCAACGAAACGCCGGCGTGCCGCTTCACGCGGTTCGAAATGACCGCGTAAGACGGCACTTTGAACGACGAAACATTCGGGATCTTGCGGCCGCCCTCCAGCCACCACGGCACCTTGTCCAGCCCGTCGCCGCCGAAACGCTGACTTTCGTCGAGCGGGCGCGCATGGTCCGGAATGCCGCCGATGGCGAGGCCTTGCTCGTCGAGCGGCACGTCGTTCGCGCCGACGTCGAGCTTGTCCCACTTCTCTTTGAGCTTGGCGTGGTTACGGAGGTGCCGTTCCAGCCGCATTTCGTACTTCAGCTGCTCGTCCTTGCTCGGCACCTTCATGTAGGAAGGCGCGATCGAACGCACGAAAGCGTACGGGTACGGCATAGGCTTCTTGCGATCCGGCTCGAGCGACATGGCCCGTACCAGCGGATGATCGAGCTTGGTCGTCGCGTTCGTACCAGCGCACACGAAACCCAGCGGGCGGACGGCGTACCAGCCCTCGGGGCAGCCGTCCTTCGTGACCGGCTCGGAGGACCGCGCCACCTTGGCTCCAAGACGCAGGTAACCGACGACCTCGGCCTTCGGGTCAGGCTTGGCGTAAACGGGAGCTTGCATGGCGATTGGCGCCAATTGCGGGCCGTCGGCGGGCGGAACGGGGACGTGGGCCCAGTCTTCGACCACTGGCGGCGCCACCGCGCCGTTCTCTGGCTTCACGCGCATCGCAGCTGGATCTTTGCGCGACAACCAGCTGTTGCCGTCGCACCCGGTCAGGGTCGCGGTCACGAGCAAGGAGAGTCCGGCGATGGCGGCCCGGGGCATCCCCTAGCCCATGCCAAAACCCAACGGGGTGGCCAAGAAAGCGGCAGAATCTCTTGCGCTGCCGCCCGGGTCGGGGAAGGCTCCGGGGCCCCAGCGCTAGAGCCCGACAGGAAGATCAGAGCGAGCGAAATATGGCCAAGGACACTCTCACCATCACCGATAACCGGACCGGCAAGACCTACGACGTGCCGATCAGCGAAGGCACGATCCGCGCCCTCGACCTTCGCCAGATCACCGTCGACAAGGACGACTTCGGGCTCATGACGTACGACCCGGCGTTCATGAACACCGCGTCATGTCGCTCGGCCATCACGTACATCGACGGGGACAAGGGCATCCTGCGCTACCGCGGCTACCCGGTGGACCAGCTCGCAGAGAACGCTTCCTACTTAGAGGTGGCGTACCTGCTGATCAACGGCGAGCTGCCGACGCAAAAGGAGCTCGACAAGTTCACGGACGACGTCACCCATCACACGTTCGTGCACGAGAACGTGCGCACGTTCATCGACGGCTTCCGCTACGACGCGCACCCGATGGGCATGCTGTGCGCCAGCGTGAGCGCGCTCAGCACCTTCTATCCGGAAGCGAAGCACGTCATGGACCGCGACATCCGCCGCGCGCAGATGGTCCGCTTGATCGCAAAGATGCCGACGCTCGCCGCGTGGAGCTACCGCCACGCCATGGGCATGCCGTTCGTGTACCCGTCCAACGAGCTGAGCTACTCGGCGAACTTCTTGCAGATGGTGAAGCGCATCGCGGAGCCGAAGTTCGAGGTCCACCCGGAGATCGTGAAGGCGCTGGACGTGCTCTTCATTCTTCACGCCGATCACGAGCAAAACTGCTCCACGAACGTGATGCGCTCGGTCGGCAGCTCGCGCGCCGATCCGTACGTGGCCGTCGCTGGCGCAGCGGCGGCGCTCTACGGTCCGCTCCACGGCGGCGCCAACGAGGCCGTCCTTCGCATGCTCCGCGAGATTGGCTCGCTCGCGAACGTGCCCGCCTTCATCAAAGAGGTGAAGAGCGGCGTGGGCGGCCGGCTCATGGGGTTCGGTCACCGCGTGTACAAGAACTACGATCCGCGCGCGCAGGTCATCAAGCGTCTTGCGGACAAGGTGTTCGACATCGTCGGCAAGAAGAACCCCCTGTTGGACGTCGCGCTCGAGCTCGAGAAAATCGCGCTGTCCGACGACTACTTCGTGTCGCGCAAGCTGTACCCCAACGTCGACTTCTACTCGGGCCTCATCTACGAGGCGCTCACCATCCCCGTCGACATGTTCCCGGTCATGTTCGCGATCCCGCGCACCTCCGGCTGGCTCGCGCAGTGGGAGGAGATGCTCCTCGACAAGGACCAGAAGATCGCTCGCCCGCGCCAGATCTACACCGGCTACGACGAGCGCAAGTTCGTGCAGATGAAAGACCGCACCGCAGCGGTGGCGACGCCCGAGCTGAAGAGCAACGCCCGCGAGACGGACTGAAGGAGATTTGTCGGTAGACAGCGACAACGACAGGGCCGAGTCGCAAGCGGCGGCGGGTTCGAGCGAGGCCGGGGCCGAAGCCCCGGTCGACTCGCGCGAAAGTGAAGCCAAAGCCCCGACCGACTCCAGGCCGAGCAACCCGAGCGCCGCGCGGCGCTCGGCGGCCTCGCTGCACGAGTTCAGACCATCGGAGTCGCAGCTTACGGGCACCGTGCTCGGCAACCGTTACAAGGTTCACGGCTACCTGACGCGCGGCGCGACTGCCCGTGTGTACCTAGCCGAGGACCTGCAGGACAACGCGCCGGTCGCGATCAAGATGCTCGCGTCCGAGTCGATCAAAGAGCACGAGCTCACGCCGCGAATGCGACGTGAAGCCGAGGCGCTACGCGGCATCGATCACCCTAACGTGGTCCGGGTGCTGGACACGGGTGAGACGCAGAGCGGCGTTCCGTACCTCGTGCTCGAAGCGCTGCCCGGCGAAACACTCGGGGACTACCTGCGCCGTCAGGGCACGCCCCCGTTCGAGCTGGCGCTCACGCTGATGCGCCAGGCCGCGCAAGGCCTATGTGCCGCGCACCGCGCCGGGGTCGTGCACCGCGACGTGAAACCGGACAATTTCGTGCTCCTGGGCCCGATCGGCGAGCCCTACGGCCTGAAGCTGATCGACTTCGGCATGGCGAAGCTGTCCTCCGGTGGCGGGAGCGGTACGCACAGTATTTTGGGCACTGTGGAGTACATGGCGCCCGAGCAGATCTTGATGGAGGCGGTGGACGCGCGGACCGACGTGTACTCGCTCGGTGTCGTCATGTTCCGGCTCTTCACCGGCCATTTGCCGTTCGACACCGACGCGCCGGCGGACCTGTTGCGCCACCAGCTCTTCAGCTCCGTTCCCCCGCCCTCGTGGCTGGAGGACGATCTCGACCGCCGCCTGGAGCGCATGATCTTGACCGCGACGCGCAAAAATCCGGCGAATCGCTACGCCGACATGCAACTCCTGTTGGACGACCTCGACGCCATGGTCGGTGTCTCCGCGAGCGAGGTGAGCCAGCGTCCGCCGCCCGTCGCGCCCGACTCTTACGCTCCCCGCACTGAGCGGGGCGCAGAAGCGCTCGGCATCCTGGCGCAAAAGTTCGGCCGCTTTGCCACCGTGCCCCCGACAGCGCCCCCGGCGTCCGACCATCGCACGCCGAGCACGGACCATAGCCCGGGCGCGGCGCCGAGCGAAAAGCCCTAATCTCCGCGGTTGCGCTCTCGAGGCATCGCGAGGATATTCTGGCGTTACCGCACTTCAGCGGAACGAGGAGCACCATGACGACCGCCAGCGACAAACTGAAGCAGATGGGCGCGAAGATCGCCGAGAACAAGAGCCAGGCCGCCGCCATCGGCGCAATCTTCAAGTTCGTGCTCGAGGGCGACGGCGGCGGGAGCTTCATCGTCAACCTGAAGGACAATCCCGGCGTGGTGGAAGGTGAAGGCCCGGCCGAGTGCACGGTGCGAATGACCGCTCAAGACTTCGTGGATCTCACGGAAGGCAAGGCTAACGGCCAGCAGCTGTTCTTCACCGGGAAGCTCAAGGTGGAGGGCGACATGAGCCTAGCCCTCCGGCTCCAACCGCTGATGGACATCCTCAAGTAGCACCCCTTTTCGGAGCGCTGCACCGCGATGGAGAGCCCAAAACGTCCGTTCGAGATCACGTGGCCACTGTTCGGGGACGACGCTCAGCCCTTCCCGGCTGATCCCGAGCGGACCGTTCACGACCTCGAGCCCCCTTCGGCGCAGCTAGACGCGCTGAAGAGCAGCGGTGACGCGCCAGACTCCAGCGAGCGACTCGAGCAAGAGGTGCGGCGCATGCGGGAGACTCTCCCGCCCGCCGCACCAGACTGGATGCGAGCGGCCCGCGCCCTCGCAGACTGGTTGGAGCTTCGCATCAAG
>JAQSWN010000079.1 GCA_029266615.1 Polyangiaceae bacterium | reverse complement strand
GTAGCGGTCAAGCAGTGCGACCGCATCGAGTGCGCGGAGACCGCAGACTGCTGCGGCAACAAGCCGACCGAGGCGCCCGCCAAGTGCGCGAACCGGGACGCAATCTGTAATCCTCAGCTGCCGGGTTGTACCGTGCAGGTCTGCACGGAGGATTCGGGCTGCGGCGGCGGCACCTGCCGGCCCGGCACTTGCTCCGGCGGGCTGACTGGCAGCTGTCTCGAGCCCGAGGATTGCGACGACGTGTGCACTGCGGAGGGCACCTGCTCGCTGAGTGGAGTCGCCTGCGCGGCCGACACGGACTGCACGTACTACACGTACAACGCTACCTCTACCTGCATCACCACCAACCGCACGTGCAACTGCGCCAATCCGGACTACGTGCCGGGCTCCGCTATCTGCACCGATCCGGACTGCGAGGACATCTGCACGCTGCGCTGCGAGGGAGAGCGCTGTGTTCAGGATCGCTCGTGCGAAGTGGATACGGATTGCATCAACTTCGGTCTCCAGCTGTGCGACGACTCGCGTTGCGTGCAGTGCAAGACGGACACGGACTGCGACGAAGAGGGCGACGAGACCTGCGACGCGGGCGTGTGCCACAAGCCGTGTCAGCGCAACGAAGAGTGCCCGCTCTTCAACGCGTGTGACGACGATACGGGCGAGTGCGTGTACGTCGGCTGCACCAGCGACCGCGAGTGCATCCTCGCGGCGACGGGCGCGGGGAACGGCGAGAGCCCCGGACCGACCCTCGGCGGCGAAGATCCGCGGCTCTTGAAGTGCCTGGCTTCCGAGGCGGATCCCGAGCTCAAGACCTGCAAGATCCCGTGCGAAAACGACGGATCGTGTGGGGCTCAGTCGGTTTGCGACGGCGGCTACTGCAAGTTCATCGGCTGCGAGAACAACGAGGAGTGTCGCGCTTACTTGGGCATCACGAACCAGACGCCGACGGAAGCGCGTCCGTTCGTGCCGACCGCGATCTGCCGCGAGTAATCACGTCGAGAGGAGGGCTGCCGCGTCGAGCTTACGTGCGGCGCGGCAGCGCTTTGCCGAGAGCTCGACGCCGAGTGCGGAAAGGCCGAGCGCATTGGCGACAGCCAGCACCGTGCCTTTGCCGCAGAATGGGTCCACGACGCGCTTCGCGCGCGTCTCGTTCAACAAGAAGCGGCACGCCGCCTCGCAGGCTCGAGTGCCCATGGCGCGGCTCCACGGCATCTCCCCCGCGTCGGGCAGCACGTCGGCGCTGGGCTTTTTCGGGATGACGGGCTCGCCGGAGCTGAACGCGAGCAAGTGCGAATAGCTGGGACGCCCCTGAGTCAACGTTCCTGGCGCGTGGCGGCACACGATTTTGTGAAACACGAGCGTGGCCCCCACGAGCTCGGCGGCGCGCTGGACGAGGTAGGCCTTGTCCACCCACTGCCCGTGGTGGCGGATGTCGCTCTGAAAGAACAGGCACGGCATTCCCGGCGCGGTCCAGCGCAGTACTTGGGCCGCGGTCTCCACGAACCAGCGCTTCCACCCTTCCAGCCCGGGGCCGAGCTCGGGAAGCTCGGACACGTCCGGCAGCGAGGTCACGACCGCGTCCAGCGGGTCGGCTGCGTTCTCCGCGAGCCAAAGGCGGGCGTCGGCTTGGATCACCTCGCGCGACGGGGCGCGCGGCCCTTCAGCGTCCAGAGACACGTCGCAGTGACCGCCGGCGAGTGGCGAGCGTGGGAGAAGGGCTGGCCCCCGGATCCTCCGGGTCGGCGCGCAGAGGCGCGGCGTCGGCTTGACGGAGGCCGTGCTCGCCGAGCTCCGCCAGCGTGATTCGGACCCCGAGAGCGCTGGAGGCGGCGCGAGCCAGCAAGCCGAACAGCTCCTGTTCGTTGCCTGGAAAGTCATGCTCGGCCAATGCGGCCATGGCCGCGGGCTCGATGCCCAACGGATCGCCGCTCCGCGCGACGCCGAAGCGGCTGAGGGCCTCCAGCACGAGCGCACGCAGATCTTCCGGACGCTCCGCGAGTCGAGGCAACCGTAGCTCTCGACCCATCACCGCTCTGCCGAGCGCTTCGTGGAGGCGACCCTGGACGACCAGCTCCCCTGCCACTTCCGGAAGACCGAGCACGAGGCCCGCCGGGAGGAGCCCGGACGCTCCCTTGCCTTGAGCGCGCTGCACCAAGAATTGTACGAGGTGTTCTTGCACGGGGCCGGGTAACGAAGGCGCGGAGAGCACGAGCAACGTTCCGCCGTCGGCCGCCACCAGCGGCGAGCGCGCGGGGTCCTTCCAGGCTTGCAGGTCGCGCGCCTCGCGCTCCGTACCGTCCACCGTGACGAAGGGCCCGTCCCCGCGCGGGCTCTCCAGGTGCGCGTGGGCCGCGAATCCTTGCGCGTCCACGCCCGGCGGCGTCACGAGCGCGAGCGGCGAGTCCACGCGTGCCAGCCGTGAAAGGTCGTCCAGCGCCATACGCGCGGCGGGGCTGAACGCGGTCGTACGCACCTGACGAGCGAGGCGCTCGGCTGGCATGCGATGCCGCGTCGTTTGTGCGGCGATGGTGTGGCCGAGGCGCTCGCACTCCGCCGCGAGCTCGGCCGCTTCCGCGCGCGCGGTGAGCTCGCGCTCGCGAGCGCGAGACAGGGCGGCCGACACCGAGATGAGCGAGCTGATGCGATCCGCGAGCTGGCGCAGCGCGCGCGCCTCCTCGAGCGAAAGCGGGCTGCTGCGGCTCTCGCTCGGCAGCAGCACGAAGCCGAGCGGACCGTCTTCGTCGCACACGACCGTCGCCGAATACGCGCCGCGGGCCCGAAACCAGGCGAGCAAGCCGCGTACCTCCGGCCTCCTCACCTCGACGGCGGCGAGCGCGTCTACGCGCAGAGTGCGCTCCGGCTCCCCGAGCGCGAGCTCGTAGATGCGCTCGGGCGCCTCGGAGCGCTCCACGTGCAGGTACCCGGCCACGTCCACGCTGAGCACCTCGCTCGGTGCGTGGCGCCAAATTTCGGCGCGCGCGTTGCCGGAAGCGGCCGTGTGCTGGAGCGCGACGAGGGCCGCCGTCAGGGCCGTATTCGGATCTGGAGACAGCGCCCCGCGACTCGCAGCTTCGATCGACACGAGCCAGCGTGACTGCTCGGGGCCGAGCGGCCGCGCGATGCGGTGCGCCATCAGGCCCACCGCGACGCAAGCCAGCGACGAGCCGATGAGGATCGTCCCGCTCGCTCCGGGGCGCGCGTGGGCCAGCGTCCCCGCGGCGACCACGACCGGAACCCCCGCGATCGCCACCGCCAAGATCCCTCGCAGGGCCCGGGTGACGCTCGTCGGCTCCGCCGCCGTCGCCGCCCACGCCGCGAGCGCGGAGGCGACGCACACCGCCGCCGGCAAGAACCGGTCCGGTGGCGCGAGCGCCAGACTGGCGCCGAGCACCGCCACGAGCAGCGCGGTCACGGACAGCGCGAAGGCGCTCGCCGCGCGATCGCCGACCCCGAGCTCCACGCGTCGTAAGTTACGCAAGCGTAGGCTCGCTGCGCACTGCACCAAGAGAGAACCCGCGGCGGCGCTCGTGGTCGCGTAGTCGACGAGCAGCGGATCTTGTAGAAAATACCGGGGCGCGAGCACGAACGCGACCGGAATGGTCGTCGCGATGGCCCACAGCAGACCCGTGAACGCCGCGCCGTCCAACGACTCTGTCGCTTTCGGCGCGATGAGCAGGCCGCCGAGCGGCTTGATGCGACCGAGCGCCACGAGCGAGCTCACGGCCGCGATGCCGGCCCCGAAGTTGGCGGCAGCGTCCAGCCCAGGGCGACCCGGCCCGCCCGTGCGCGCGATGAGGAACGACGCGATGCCGAACGCGGTGAGCCACGCTGCGCGGCGGGCTTCGGGGCTCACGCGATCCGAGCCAGCCGCGACCTGTGCGCGTCGGTACGTCGCTACGAATCCGACCCCGCTCATGCCCGCGACGAGGAGCACCACCCCCGCCTGACCCGTCCTCATCGCCGCGAAAGCGACGTAGGCGAGCGCTAGCAGGCACAGGGCGAGCTCGCGATTCATCCCCGCTATATACCCAAGATTCCGGCCAATTGCCCGAGACGTGGCGCTCAATCGACGTCCACCCCGGCCGCGGCGCTTGCCGGGGGCAGGGGACAAGGCTATCCGGCCGCTCCCCGCGCGTTGCCGTCGGCGATGCGGGTCATCCGCGATGAAGAAGAACTACGTCCTCGACACCAACGTCCTTCTGCACGACCCCCACGCGATCTTCAAGTTCGAGGACAACGATCTGTTCTTGCCGATCTACGTGATCGAAGAGATCGATCAGTTCAAGCGCGACTCGAACGAGCGAGGCCGCAATGCCCGCACCGTGTCGCGGCTGCTGGACGGCTTGCGCGCAAAGGGTCCGCTTTCAGGCGGCGTTTCCCTGGGAGACGGCGGTTCGCTTCGCGTGTTCGTGCCGCAAGTGCGAGCGGAGCTGCCGATCGCGCTCAACCCGAGCTCGGGCGACCACGCGATCTTGCAGACCGCGATCGCTTTGCGCGACTCGCACCCGGAGACGCCCACGGTGTTCGTGACCATGGACGTCAACCTGCGTATCCGGGGCGATGCGCTGGGGCTCACGACCGAGGCGTACGAGAATCAAGCCGTCGATTTCGAGCACCTAGAGTCGGGCACCATCGAGCTGGCCTTCACGGCCGCGGAGCTGGACCGATTCCTCAGCGCCGGCACGATCCGCCCCCCGGATTCGGAGAAGCTCCCCCCGAACGTGTGCGTCGTGCTCCGCGACGACGCGGAGCGGCCGCGCACCGCGCTCGGTCGTTTCCACGCGGACACGAGCGAGATTCGCGCGCTCAAGGTGCCGCGCGAGGGACTGTCCGGCGTCCGTCCCCGAAATCGTGAGCAAGCGTTCGCGCTCGACCTCTTGCTGGACGAAAACGTGCGGCTCCTCACCCTGGTCGGCAAAGCCGGAACGGGCAAGACGCTCCTCGCGCTCGCCGCGGGCTTGAAGCGCGTGGTGGAAGAGGGCGTTTACGCGCGTCTCTTGGTGAGCCGCCCCGTCATGCCCCTCGGCCGCGACCTCGGCTTTCTCCCGGGCGACGTCGACCAGAAGCTGAACCCGTGGATGCAGCCCATCTACGACAACCTCGAGTTTTTGCTCGTCGCGGGCGGCGGCAAACGTCGCGGCGTGCGCGGCTACGACGAGCTCTTTCAGTCCGGCCAGCTTCAGGTGGAGCCGCTGACCTACATTCGCGGGCGCAGCTTGCCCTCGCAGTACGTGATCGTGGACGAAGCGCAGAACCTCACGCCGCACGAGGTGAAGACCGTCATCACCCGCTGCGGTGAGGGCACGAAGATCGTGCTCACCGGCGATCCGTTCCAGATCGACAACCCCTACGTCGACAGCTCCACCAATGGCCTCACCTACGCCGCGGATCGGCTTCGTGGGGAGGCGCTTGTTGGGCACATGCTGCTCTCGAAGGGCGAGCGCAGCGAGCTCGCGAACATCGCCGCCAACAAGCTGTGAGCGTGCGGCGCCGGTCGCCGCTCAGCGCCCGGGCCCAGCGCATCGCGCGCGAGCTCAAGCGCTGCGAGGCGAAGGTGGCGCTCCTCGATCGTGTTCGCCCCCTCAACCTGGGCGCGGAGCTTTTGCGGCTCGGCGCGGCGTTCGCCGACGGCGCCCGACCGCCGGCCGCCTTCGAGCATGGCCCGCGCCCCGAGCTCGGCGAGCTGCGTCGGGCTCTCCGGGAAGCAGCGCGCACCTTGGCGGGAGGGGACGTCGAGGAGCAGTTGCTTGCAACACGGGCCGAGGAGCTGGAGTTGGAGGCGCAGCTCGCCGAGCATGTCGGCGACCGTTGCTTTGCCGCGCTTGCCTCGCAACGGTTCCCGTTCCCGGAGGAGGGCGTATCGCTTCGGCGACTGGCCGAGACGTTCTTGACCGCCCCCGCCGCGCCAGAGCCGGCCGGGGCGCTGCACCTGAGTGACGACCACCAGGATCCCGAGAGTCTGTGGTCCAAAATTTCCCGGCGAGTGGCGAGCGAGCGCTGGCCGGTGCGGGTCGAGCTCGCGCCCGGTCTCGTGTCGCTTGCGGCCGTCGCGGACGGCGTGGTGCGGGTCCGGCCCGGAGCTCGGCTCTCGGTGCGGGTGGCCGAGCGCATCGCGCTGCACGAGGTGGAAGGTCACGTACGACCGCGCGTGAGCGGCACGGGGCTGGGCGGCGCGTTCCTGGCTGGAACCGCACGCGCGAGCGAGGACGAAGAGGGACGCGCCATCTTGCTCGAGGAACGCGCAGGATTGCTCGGTAGCGAGCGCCGACGGGAGCTTGCCCGGCGCTACTTGGCCGTGCTCAGCCTGCGTGAGGGGGGCGAGCTTTGGGACACCGTGGACGTCTTGGGGCGCACCGGAGCGCCGGCGGGAGCGGCCATCGAGCTCGCGTGCCGTGTGCATCGCGGTGGAGGGCTCGGGCGCGAGCTCGTCTATCTTGCCGGGTACGCGCGCGTCGCGAGTCGGTTCGCGAACGAGCCGCGCCTCGAGCAAGTCGTGCGGAGTGGGCGCTTGTCGCTCGACGCGGCCGTGCTGCTCGAAAGCTCACTCGATTTCGACGATGACGGGGATGTGATCTGACGGCTTGTCCTGATGGCGCGGCTGGTCATCCATGCGGCAGCTCTTGCTGCGCGTCGCAAGACCGGGGGAAAGAAACGCGTAGTCGATGCGCAGCCCCTGGTTTTTGCGGAAGCCGCCGGCGCGGTAATCCCACCAGCTGTAGAGGCCTGCGCGGTCATCGAACCGCCGAAACGCATCGACGAAGCCGAGCTTCTTGATTTCGTCGAGCTCGCGCCGCTCGTCGGGGTGAAAGTGCACCTTGCCGCGGAATGCCTCCGGGTCGTAGACGTCGCGCTCGTCGGAGGCCACGTTGAAATCACCGCCCAGAAACACGTCGCGCGCTGCCTCGCGCTCGCTGAGCGTCCGACGCAGTTGTGCCAGCCACGTCAGCTTTTCGGCGAATGCCGGTGAGCTGACGGTGCGGCCATTCGGAATGTAGGCGGACAGGACCCGCACGCTGCCGACCGTCGCCGCGATCAGGCGCTTGTCCGCTTCCGGGGGGGCGCCGAGCAGGCCGATTTGAATCTCCTTCATCGGCAAGCGCGAGCAAATGGCCACCCCGTTGTACGTGGGCTGCCCCGCCATCGCCACCGCGTAGCCAAGCATCTGCAGCTCATCGCTCGGAAAGTCGTCGTCCTCGACCTTCGTTTCCTGCATGCAGAGCACGTCTGGCTGCTCGGTTTCCAACCAACCGAGCACGGCGTCCAGGCGAGCGCGGATCGAATTCACGTTCCAGGTGGCAAGCTTCAGGGGCACGGCGGTTGGCGCCTTTTCGCCCAACGCTTCCGCCGTGCCAAGGTCTTGTCAGCTCTGGCCTTTCGCACTAGACGGGTGCCCGTGAGCAGCGTCTTCGCTCGAAGTGGCCGTTGGACGCGGGGTGCGGCTCCGGGCTGGACGCTCGGGCAGATTTTACCGCTGCTTTTGCTCCTGACGCCGGGACTCGCCGCCGCGCAACAATCCGGCAGTGGCGCCATCCCAGGCGGGTCGACGGGAGCTGTCATCAAGCAGCCCGACGCAGAGACGCAGCCGCAACCCGTCGTGGTGATGCCGGAGCTCGTGCGCTTCGAGAACGCACCGTACCCGCCGGAGGCGGAAAAGGCCGGCCTCCAGGGCAACGTGGTGCTCAAGCTCACCATCGACAAAGAGGGCAACGTCACCGCCGCAGAGGTGCTCGAGCCCGCCGGCAACGGTTTCGACGAAGCGGCGCAAGCGGCCGCGCTCAAGTTCAAGTTCAAGCCCGCCACCCGGGACGGCGTGCCCTTCGCGGCCAAGATCAAGTACGGCTATCAGTTCACGCTCAAGGTGGTGGAAGCCCCGCCCCCGCCCCCACCCACGACCGGCGAGCTCGCGGGCAAGCTCTTCATCGCCGGCGCGGACGCGCCGCTTGCGGGGGCTGAGCTCGTCATCGTCAACCCGGACGGCGCGGAAACTCGCGTCACGACGGACGGCACGGGCTCGTTCCAAATCCCGGCGCTGCCACCCGGGAAGTACAAGCTCAAAGTGAACGCCACCGGCTTCGACCCTCTGGAGGTCGAGGAAGAAGTCGTCGCGGGCGAAGCGATCGACGTGAAGTACCGGCTGTCACCGGTCTCCGACGGGCTGGAGATCACCGTCAAGGGTGAGCGGCCGCCGCGCGAGGTGACGCGCCGCACCCTCGAACGGCGAGAGATCAACCGCATTCCAGGCACGGGCGGGGACGCTCTGCGATCCCTCCAGAGCTTGCCGGGCGTCGCGCGTCCGCCCGGTCTGGCCGGCCTTCTCATCGTGCGCGGCTCGGCGCCGGACGGCACGGCTTACTTCGTGGACGGCACCGAGCTGCCGCTCATCTACCACTTCGGCGGCCTCTCCAGCGTCGTGCCTACGGAGCTGCTGGATAAGATCGATTTTTACCCGGGCAACTTCAGCGCCAAGTATGGCCGCGTCATGGGCGGTATCGTGGACGTCGCCCTCCGCAAGCCCGACACGAAGTGTTACGGGGACTTCGGCAAAAGGACGGACAAGGTCGGCTGCTTCCACGGCATGGCGCAGGTGGATTTGATCGACGCGCGCCTGCTCGTGCAAGGACCGATCAGCAAAAATTGGAGCTTCGCGGCCGCGGGCCGTTACAGCTGGTTCGACAAGTGGCTGAAGCCGGCGCTGGAGAGCGCCGGGTCGAGCGTGACGAGCGCGCCGATCTACTCGGATTACCAGCTCATCGCCGAGCACAACACGAGGAAGTCGCGCACCAGTATCCGCGCGTTCGGCGCGGACGATCGCTTCGAGGTGATCATCACGGACCCGGCTGCGCAGGATCCCGCGTTCGGCGGCAACTTGCGTTTCGGTACGTCGTTCATGCGCGCGCAGATCCTCAACGAGGCCAAGGTGTCGAGCGCGGTCGACCTGACGAGCATGTTCAGCGTCGGCAAGCAGAACATCAACTTCGGCCTCGGCATCTTCAAATTCGATCTCGACACGACGCCGCTCTATTGGCGCGAGGAGCTCGCGGTCAAGGTCGCCAAGGGCGTGAAGATCAACGCGGGCATGGACTTCGCCATGTCACCGTACAAGGTGCTCGTTCGCGCCCCCCAGCCGCCGCGCCCGGGCGAGCCTGATCCCGGTCCGTTCGCCGCGCGTCCCCTCAACGAGTCACGAGATTCCGGCTTCATCTTCCGCCCCGCCTGGTACGTGGAAGGCGAGCTCACCCCGCTGGACCGCCTCCGCGTAGTACCCGGCGTGCGCTTGGATTTCGCGCGAGACGCCGGCCACGCGGACTTTAGCCCCCGCATCAACGCGCGCTACGACATCGTCAAGGGCGAGGGGGCGGACCCCGGGTCTGGCGTGCCGTTCAAGCGCCGCACCACCATCAAGGGCGGGGCGGGCGTCTACAACCAGCCCCCGCAGTTCCAAGAAACGGACGAAGTGTTCGGTACGCCGAACCTCCGCTCGAACCGCTCGGTCCACTACGCGCTCGGCATCGAGCAGGCGATCACGCCGACCATCGACCTGAGCGTCGAAGGCTTCTACAAGGACTTGAGCAACCAGGTGTCGCGCAACGCCGACCCGCTCGGGTACGCGTACAACAACCTGGGCATCGGCTCCGTGAGGGGCATCGAAACCCTGCTCAAGTTCAAGCCGACCGCGCGCTTCTTCGGTTGGGTGGCGTACACGCTGTCGCGCAGCGTCCGCCGGGACGCGCCCGGCGCGGAAGAGTACCTGTTCCAGTACGACCAGACCCACAACCTGATCATGTTGGGCAGTTACCGGCTTGGTCGCGGCTGGGAGTTCGGTGCGCGCTTCCGTGTCGTGTCGGGGCCTCTGGACACGCCCGTCGTTGGCCGCCCCTCGCTCCCCGCGGTGTACGCGGCGGACGCGGGGTCCTACGTGCCGCTCCAGGGGCGGCCGTACACCAGTCGCTTACCCCTCTTCCACCAGCTGGACATCCGCGTGGACAAGCGCTGGCAATTCAAGTCCTGGGCATTTTCCACGTACTTGGACGTGCAGAACGTCTACAACCACGCCGCCTCGGAGAGCTTCGTCTACAACTACGACTTTAGCCGACGCAGTTACCAAACCGGCATCCCCATCATCCCGAGCATCGGTGTGCGAGGTGAGCTATGAGGCACGGTCTCTTGCTTGTGGGCGCGCTGTCGCTGCTCACCGCGACCGCGTGCGGTCCCAGCTTCGATCCCAGTAACGAGATTGTCTCGCTGCGCGTGCTCGGCGTGAAGAAGGACAAGCCGTACGCGCAGCCGGGGGAGGACGTCAGCCTTCAGTTGTTGTGGCACGACGCGAAAGGGCCGCGCGACGTCCAGCGTGCCTTCATCGGTGGCTGCATCAACCCCGCCGGCGACCTCTACTACGGTTGCTTCGCCGAATATGCGAAGAACGCGGCCGCAGGCGAGCCGCCGGCCTTCGCGCTGGGCGACACCTTCTCTGTCACGCTGCCGAACGACATCATCTCCAGTCGACCCACGCCGGAGGAGGGGCGCTCCGCTTACGGCGTCTACATCGTCTTCTTCGCGGTGTGCGCAGGCAGCCTGAGCTTCGACATGAGCACGGACGGCACCGCGGTCGGCTCGACCGGCCTCCCCGTTCGGTGCCTGGACGAAGACGGCGTGGCCCTGGGCTCGGACGACTTCGTGGTCGGCTATTCGTCGATATACTCGTTCGCAGACGCCACCAACGACAACCCGGTCTACGTCGTGGACAGCAACGGCAAGACGCAGTTCGAGGTCGCGGGCGCGGCCGTCGAAGCGGACTGCGTCGGGGAAGCCTGCCAAGGCACCGCCCCCCTGGAGGTGGATTGCGACGCCGAGCCCGCGCGCTGCATCGACGCGTGCGACGACGACGGCGACGATGCGTGCCCCGAGATCGAGGTCAAGCCGGCCATCAACGAGCAAGACAACGTGGAACGAGACGTCGTCAGCTCGCGGCTCTTTGGCGAGGACGTCACGGAGCAGATGTGGGTCAACTACTACGTGGACCGCGGCTCGATGTCGCAGGTGCGGTTGCTCAACGACGCGACCAGCGGCTGGAACGCCAAGTACCGTGGCGAGCTCCGGGCCCCCAAGGAGCCGGGCCCGCTGCAGATTTGGTCCGTCATCCATGACAACCGCGGCGGCATGGAGTTCGCCCGCGTGACGCTGCAGGTGAAGTAGCCGGGCGTCGCCGGCGAAGCGAGCGCGCGTCAGCGCCATCTTGTCCGAACGGCTGGCGGAATCGGTCGCGGTTGCTACATTGGTAGCATGCGGCAACTTTATTCATTGCTAGCCGCCGCAACGGCGACGCTGCTCTCCACCGCGTGTGGCGCAGCTACTCCGGCTCCCGTTCAAGCTCCGCCTCGTGTCATCGACGTCGAGACCCGGGCCGCGCCCGTACCTCGCCGCAAAGACGTTCTGCCACCGCTCGTCGCTCCGCCCCCCGCCTACGGCAACAAGATTGTGATGGCGCGCCGCGACACGGCCCTGAACGTGCACTGACCGCTATCGATTTCCGTCGCAGCGAGAAGGAACGACCAGCCCGGCGCGAAGGTGTCCGCGTCTTCACTCGCGGCAGGCCGTGTCAGCGGCCTTGTACTTGTCGTTAGCGTCGCGCAGCTGACTCTCGAAGGTCTTGAACTGCGGCTTGGCGAAGTAGCCGTCGAATGCGGCGTTGGCCTTTTGGACCGCGGGGTCGGCTGTGTTCCAGGTGATCTTCTCGTACATGAACGATGCGCTCACCATCTCGGCTTGTTTGCCGATCGTCCCCCACGCCTCCACGTGCGGCTGCTTCTTGTCGGCGGCTAGCTCCTCGATGCCGATCGTGGGGGCGACCTGGTTCTTGGCGGCGGACTCTGAAACCACCTTCCAAGACTCCGTGGCCGCGTTCCGCGCCTTGGCGCATTTCTCTCCGTCCTTGCAGCCCACCAGGGCCAAGAGCCAGACCGAGCAAACTGACCAGAATCCAATCGACCGTCGCGTCATGAGGCTGCTTCTCCGAAAGTGGGGCTCAGGCCCCCGGCCCGAGCGGCGTGACCCTACCTCCATCGACGCTCGGCTCGGAGCTTTGGACGAGCGAAAGCGTGGGTTTTTGGCAAATTCGGCGCGCTCCCAACGGGGCGAGGCGTAAAAGGCGCGGCTTCGGGCGAGCGAGCCGCGATATCGGATTGCAGTACGGCGAGAGATCGGAGACGCTAGCCCGGCTTACCGAAGACCCCGATCGGGCAAGATGGTTCAGGCGTCCAAGAATATCCCGCCGTTAGGGCACGGCACCGTCGTCAACGATCGCTACGAGATCCGTCAAAGCCTCGGCAAAGGCGGCATGGGCGAGGTGTTTCTAGCCTACGACCGCAGCACGCAGCAGCCGGTCGCGTTGAAGGTCGTGCGTGAAGAGTCGCGCATGCCCGGCGACGACGAAGCCCTCCGTCAAGAGTTGCTGCTGGCCCGCTCCGTGAGCCACCCCAACGTTTGCCGCGTCCACGACCTCGCGCCCAGCCCGTGGGGGCCCATCCTGGTGATGGAGCACATCGCGGGGCAGACGCTGCACACCCACATTCGCCGTCGTAAAGCGCAAGGCGGCTACACCGCTGACGAATTCCGAAAGATCGCGAGCGAAGCCTCCGCGGGGCTCGCCGCCATTCACGCCCAAGGTCTCGTGCATGGAGACCTGAAGCCGGGCAACGTGATGGTGACGAACGACCGCGCCATCATTTTGGACTTCGGCTTCGCGCAGGAGCGCGCGCGTCTCAGCGCGCGTCGACCGGGCGCTCCGCCAGACGGCGGTACGCCGAACTACATGGCGCCGGAGCGACTGCGCTCGGGCGGCGCGAGCCCAGAGGACGACATGTACGCCCTCGGCCTGACGCTGTGGGAGATGTGGACCTGCCGCGTGCCGGAGCCGGGCTACCGCCCTCGCGCCAAGCCGATGCGCTCGCAGATCATGTTCGACGTCCCGTCGGGGCTGTCCGTGGACGAGGTGAAGCAGATCTTCCGCTGTTTGGGGGACGACCCCAGCTCGCGGCCCACCGCTCGCCACCTGCGCTTTTTCAATCCCAGCTCGCTCACCACGAGCCAGGTGCAGATCGCGCGCGAGCGCATCAACCCGGGCGCGCCTCCTGGGCGCTCCGTGAGCGAGGCTTTCGTCCCCGGGGGACAGTCGCTCCTCGTTACCTACTGCACCAACGCGCCGGAAGCGGCGGGCATGATGTTCTCGCTCGAGAAACCGATGATGACCATCGGTCGCCGTGCGGGGCAGGACATCGTGATGCCGGAGGCGACCGTTTCCGGAGCCCACGCCGTGCTTCGTTGCCAAAACGGCTCGTGGACCATCGAGGACGTGGGCAGCACCAACGGCACCTACGCAGACCACAGCTACGAGCGCAAAAAGACCGTCGCGGTCCTGCACGGCGCAGAGCTCCAGCTCGGTGAGTCGCGGGTGAAGCTGGTGAGCTTTCAAGATCGCTCGCCGCAGCACGAGCGCGCACGCGCGTATTTGCTCCGTCGAGACGGCCTTACTGGGCTCTACCAGCGGGAAGAGATGGTGCGCGCCATCGAGGACGAGCGCGCCTTCGCCGAGTGGGCCAACGCGCCGCTCGCCATCGCCCGTTATCACATCAGGGGTCCCAACCGTCATGTCAGCGAACGGCCGACGATCTTGGAGATGCTGGCGTTGCGCCGCGCCGCCCAGCGGGTGCTCGAGCTGACCGAGATGTTGCTCTTGAGCCTCGTACCCGCGGTCGCAGGGCGCACGGGGCCGCTCAAATTCGCAGTCGGCATGACCGGACCGAGCTTGGAAGAAGCTCGCAACGTCGTGGAGCAGGTCGTCTCGCAGGTACAAGGGCTGATGCCAGAGGCGTTGGACCTAGCGGCGACTCTCGTGCGAGCAGAGCCTGGACAGAACGTCCACGCGCTGTTGGATGACTGAGCCGAGGGCCACGGCGATGGCCGGACCGCCGTCTCGCTCCTCCATGCCCTCGATTCCGGGCGAGCCTCGCATCCGGCGTCTCGGTGTCGGCTCGAGCGGCGGCGGTGATCGTCCGCTGCGCGCGCAGGTCGTCGTCGGCTTGGTGTGCGTCGCGATCTTGATCGCGGTGCCGCTCTATCTGCTGCGCAAGCCGTCCTTCAAGGGAAATGCAGGGGCGGCGTCTGCCAGCGCGTCCGCGAGTGCAGGCGCGCCCGGTGCGCTCCGGCCCCAAGTGCCGCCCGCGGCGCCGCTCGCGCCTCCTCCACGGCTCACGCTCGGAGCGGTGCAGAAGGTGCGTTGCGGAGCTTCTGCCGCCGCCGCTCCGAACGAAGGGACGATGTGCGACACGCTCCCGCCCTTCGAGGAAGCGCTGAAGCAAGCCATCTCTGGCAACGAAGGTTGCGCGCCGAAGTCCAAGCTCAAGGGCAGCATCAACTACGTACTGACGGTCGATTTCACCCGGAAGAAGCTGCACATCTTCCCAGGAGCAAGCGGAGACTGGCGCGGCAAGCAGGCCCGGCGCGCGACGAGCTGCGTGGAAAGCGCGCTCAAGGTTCCCGACTGGAACGTGCCCCACCAGTACCGCTTCTACGCGATCGCGGTGCTCGCAACTTACGCGGGCGCCCAGAACGATGCGCCCGCGGCGAGCGCCAACCCTGCCGCGCCGAGCGGCCCCGCTCTCCCGAGCTTCGAATGAAGCGCGTTAGGCCGAGGTCTTGATGCTGTCCAGCAGCTTGTAGAAGTCCGGCTTGGCCCGCTTCACGGTCTTGCTCGGCCCGGTCATCTTGAAGAAGTACGCGCCGGACGGTGACTCCACGATACCGCCCACGAGGCCGTAGTTTTCCTTGGCCTTGCCCGAGCTACCCATACCCATGCCCATGCCGGCCGAGAAGGTGCCCGACTCGAGCTCGACCGTGTGCTGACGAAGGCCGTTGGCTTCGCGATCCGCCCGCTTCACGTCTCCCGGCTTGACCGAGCCGAACTGCCCCACCCATCGGTCCACGTTGGCGTCGATGCTGCCACCCTGACCGGGGCCAAAATAGAACACCGTGAGCTCTCCATCTTCCGTGTCACCCTCGGCGCGGGGGATGACGTAGCTGGCTTTGCGCATCGCGTTCGAAGGTGGCACGCGCCGGAAGCTCGGCGGGTCGATCCAGGTGATGTGGAGCGGCTCTTGCTGCGCGGAGCCCGCGAGCGCGGGCGCGGCGGGCGCGGCCGGTGCGCTCGACGGGGAGGGCAAGAGGGGCGACGCGGGTTGCGACGAGGGCTCTTGAGCCTTCCGTTCGCACGCGACGCACAGGGACAAGCACAGCGCCGCGAAGCCGACCGAGGCGCGTAAACCGAAAGCGCGAAGTGCCAACATGAGCTGGAAAACAGGCTTCTAGCATGCCCGCGGCGAGCATGATAGGAGCGGCAAAGATGCACCCACCGGCTGCCACGCTCTTCGATTGGGGCGCCTTCGCTGGTGCGGTGGTGGCGCTCATGGCCGTGGACTTCGGGGTCTTTGGGCGCATTCAGCACATGTCGTTCCGCGTCGCGCTGGTGCGGAGCTTGATGTGCTTGGGCGTCGGCCTCGGCTTCGCCGGCTTCGTCTACGCGCGCATGGGTACGAATGCGTCACTCCTCTACCTGACCGCGTATCTGGTGGAGGAGTCGCTCTCCGTCGACAACCTGTTCGTCTTCCTCGTGCTGTTCAACTATTTCGGCCTCACCGAAAGTAAACAGCAACGTGTGCTCTTTTGGGGCATCGCCGGGGCGATCGTGATGCGCGGCGTCTTCATCGGGGCGGGGGAGGCGCTGCTGCACCGCTTTCACTGGATGATGTACGTGTTCGGCGCGTTCCTCATCTACACGGGCGCCAAGCTCCTGCTGCGCAAGGAGGAAGAGAGCAACCCCGAGGACAACCCCGCGCTCAAGCTGGCTCGCCGCTACATCCGGACGACGCCGGACTACCACGGCGACCAATTCTGGGTGATCAAGGACGGCAAGCGCTACGCGACGCCGCTGTTCTTGGTGCTGATCGTGATCGAGCTGACCGACGTCATCTTCGCGGTGGACTCGGTGCCGGCGGTGCTCGCGATCTCGCACGACACGTTCATCATCTACACGTCCAACATCATGGCCATCTTGGGCCTACGCGCGCTCTACTTCGTGCTGTCGGGAATGATGGGCCGCTTCCATCATCTGGGCACCGGTCTGGCGCTCATCCTGCTCTTCATCGGCGCCAAGATGGTCGCCGGTCACTGGGTCCACTTGCCCACCTGGGTGTCGCTCGGCGTCATCGTGGTCGTGCTCGCGGGTTCCATCGGCATTTCCTTGCTTCATCCGCAACCAGTCGAAGGGCCTCCAGGCACCTCATGAACCCGCTTCACGAACGCCGCAGCGGCATCTTGCTGCATCCCACCTCTTTGCCCGGTGCCCACGGCCACGGCGACTTGGGGCCGGAGGCGCACGAGTTTCTGCGCTTCTTGGCGAGGTCCGGCCAAAGCTTGTGGCAAATGCTGCCCGTCGTCCCGCCCGGCAGTGGAGATTCGCCGTACGACAGCCCGTCCTCGTTCGCGGGCAGTCCGGAGTTGGTCAGTCTCCGCTATCTCGTGGAAGACGGCTTGCTGGATGAAGGGCAACTCGCGGCGCCAGCGCGCCTAAGGGACTCCGTGCGTGCTCGCTACGGAGCCGCCAAGCGCTTTCGCACCAAGCGCCTCCGCGCGGCTTTTCAGCGCTATCAAGCGGGCGTGGCGCGGCATGGCCTGGAGGAGCTGCGCGAGCGGGAGGCCTTCTGGCTGCCGGACTACACGCTGTACGCGGCGCTCAAAGACGAGCAGCACCGGCGGGCCTGGTTTCATTGGCCGGCCGAGCTTCGCCGGCGTGAGCCCGCGGCTCTGCAAGCGGCGCGGACCCGCCTCGCGGAAGAGATCGCTTACCACGAGTTCGTGCAGTTGCTGTTCGATCGCCAGTGGCAGCGCCTCCGCGGGCACGCGCGGCACCTCGGCGTGCTCCTCCTCGGGGACATCCCGATGTTCGTGGCGCACGACGGCGCGGACGTCTGGCAACACCAGGAGCTCTTCCTGTTGGACGAGCACGGGGAGCGACGCGGCGTGGCGGGCGTTCCTCCGGACTACTTCAGCGCGGACGGCCAGCGCTGGGGCAACCCGCTGTACGACTGGAGCAAGCTGCGAGAAACGGGCTACGCGTGGTGGATCGAGCGGCTGCGCAGCAACCTCCGCCGCTTCGACGCGATCCGTCTGGATCACTTCATCGGCTTTCACCGCTACTGGCAGATCCCCACGCAGTCGCCCAGCGCGCGCGAGGGGCAGTTCATGGAGGTGCCCGGGCACGACTTCTTTGCCCATGCCCGAGAGGCGCTCGGCGAGCTGCCGTTCATCGCGGAGGACTTGGGTATCGTGACCCCCGAGGTGGAACGGCTGCGTGACGCCTTCGAGCTGCCTGGAATGCGGGTGTTGGCGTTCGCCTTCGCCGACGGCGCAGAGGCGTACCTGCCGCATCGCTTCAACCAGCGCTGCGTCGTCTACACGGGCACGCACGACAACGACACCATGGTCGGCTTCCTCGAGGCCGGAGAGCGCGCGACGGACCCGAACGAGCGCCTCCAGCTCGACCGCCAGCGAAGCCGCGCGCTTCAGTATGCGGGCAGCGATGGGCGGGAGCCGCATTGGGATTTGATCCGAAGCGCCTCGGCTTCCGTCGCAAACACCGCCATTTTTCCGATTCAAGACGTGCTCGGCTTGAATACGGAGGCGCGCATGAACGTCCCGGGAACCGCCAACGGTAACTGGGGCTACCGCCTCGCCGCGGACCTGCTCTCTTCCAAGGTTGCGGCTAAGCTAGCTAGGCTGACGGAAACGTATGAGCGGCTTCCCTCCAGCCTCCGCCGCGAGCCGTAGCCGGCTCTGGCGCGCGCGCCTTCTGGCGCTGTGTGGGGGGCTCGCGTGGGCGGGGCCGGCATTCGCGCAAATGCCGGCATGGGCCGCAGAGGACGAAGGGCCGCCCGTCGAGCCGCCCCTCGCCGCGCCGGCGCCGCTGCCGGAGCCTGCTCCTGCCCCGCCATCGGCTCCCGATGCGGCCTCGCTTCAGAGCGAGCTCACGCCGCGCCTCAAGGAAGCGTCGTCCGAGCCGACCAGCAGCTAGCGCGGCAGCAACGTGCCGCTTCGCTACACCCTGGAGGCCATACAGGTCCGGGGTAACACGCGCACGGAGCGGCGCGTCGTGCTTCGCTACGTGCCGTTCAAGCCCGGCAGCGTGTTCGACGTGGACGACTCCGAGGTCGAGCTGTCTCGCTACCGCTTGCTCGGCACCGGCTTCTTTCGCGAGGTCCAGTTCTCGCTCAAGAAAGGCTCCACGCGGGGGATGGTGGTGCTCGTCATCGACGTGGTCGAGCGAAATACCATCGTCATCAACGACATCTCGATGGGCCTCGCCGCGGACGCAGGGCGCAACGGTCGCGTCCGTACTCTCAGCGGCTACGCCGGGCTGGACGTGTCCGAGACCAACTTGGCGGGCACGGGCATCACCTTGGGCGGAGCCATGGCCGTAGCCGCGAACCAGCTCGCACTACGGGTGAAGTTCCTGGATCCGGCCTTCCTCGGCACCAAGTGGATGGTGGGGGGGCAGCTCCTTTACAACGACGCCCAGGACTACTTCGGCACGTCGAACCCGAAGTGGACCTACCCCGACTCGGACACGCAATACGACTCCGCGATCGTCGACTACACGCGCTTCGGCGGCTCGCTCGGCATTGGGCGGGACTTATCGGTCAGCACGCAGCTGTGGCTGCACTACCGGCTCGAGACGCTGAACGCCGACTACCCGTACATCGCCTCTCAAGTCCGCGGCTTCGCGACGGAGCCTATAGACTTCGACATCATCCGCGGCCGCAGCGTGCTCTCTACCTTGCGCGGCACGCTCCAAATAGACACGCGCGATCATCCGTTCTTGCCTACGCGTGGCTCTTTCTCGACCGTCACGGTAGAGGTCGGGCTGCTGCCCTCGGGGCGCGACTACGACTACGCGCGGGTGGACGCGCAGGCGTCGCGTTGGTTTCAGCTGCCGTGGCAGAAGCACGTGCTGCGCTTGTCGGCCTTTGCCGGCGCCATCTCCGGTAACGCGCCGTTCTTCGAGCAATACTACGTTGGGGACTTCAGCGACTTTTTGCCGGACCGGGTCCTCGGCATCACCTTCGATCACCGCTACCCCAAGAACTTCCTGGGTACGGAAATCGTAGAGGTGCGCTACGGCAAGTACGCGCTCGACGCGAACGCAGAGTACCGCATCCCCCTGTATCGCGGCCATCACACGATCTTCGGCATCGATTTCTTCGGGAGCGGCGGCCTCTATAGCGTCGCGAGCGACCGGGACTTCACCCACCCGCCCCGCGCCTACACGGGGCTCTCGCGCTTCCCCGTGGACCTCACGTTCAACCTCGGGTTCCGTATGGACACGAGCGCGGGCGGGTTCGTGTTCGCGTTTTCCAACGTGCTCGGCTTCTTACCCGTGCGCGGTAAGGGACCAGCGGGCAATGACTAGGCCCCCGCACTTCGGCTGGCGGGGGGGAGTGCGTTGGCTTTCGCTGGTGCTTCTTCTCCTCTTGCCGGCGGCTGCGCGCGCACAGGCGAAGCCGGTCCCGACGCGAGACGTGATGTTCGAGTGGGACGCGGAGGCGAAGCTGCTCTACTTGAGCACGACGTTCCGTGACGTGATCGATCCGGAGCTGCAGGCCAAGCTATCGCGCGGGCTCCCCACCACCATCGTGCTGACCGCGGCCATCTTCCGCGCCGGTGGCAGCGCTACGACGCCGCTCTCCACCACCGCCCACACCTGCAGGGTCACCTGGCACGTGTGGGAAGAGGCCTACCGCGTCGAGATAACGCGGCCTGGCGGCAGCCAGGTGCGCTGGACGACGACGGTCGAAGGCGTGCTCCGGCGCTGCGCGGAGGTGCGGCGTTTGGTGGCGGGCACAGCCCAGCAGATACCGGCGAATGCGCCGCTTTGGTGCGCGGCGAAGGTGCAGGTGAACCCGCTGTCCCCCGAGGTGATGCAAAAGCTCAAGCTGTGGGTGCTTCGGCCGAGCGGGACCGCCACGGCTGCGCCGAGCGACGCGCTCTTCAGCACGTTTACGGGGTTGTTCCTGCAGCGCGTCGGTGAGGCGGAGCGCGAGCTGAAGTTCAACTCGCGACCGTTGCTGCCCACCGTGGTACGTCCTTCCACCGAGCAAAAATGACCCCGCACGGCTATCCTCTGAACCTACTCCTGGACGATCGCAAATGCGTCGTGGTCGGGGGTGGAGCGGAGGCCGCGCTCCGCACCGGCAATTTGTTGGAAGCAGGCGCGCGCGTTCTGCTCGTGGGGGAGGAGCCGACGCCGGGGTTGGAGCTGCTCACGTCGCCGCGCTTGAGCATCGAAGCGCGCGCGGTCGAGGAGAAAGACTTGGACGATGCGTGGCTCGTGGTTCAAGCGTCGCAAGACGCAGCGTTGGCCGGGCGCATCGGGGCGTGGTGCGAGGCGCGGCGCATCTTTTTTTGTGCCGTAGATCAGCCCGAGCACAGCACCTACGCGCACCTAGCGCTGGCTCGGGCCGGCTCGTTGACGCTCGCCATCGGCACGGAGGGCCGCGCCCCCGCGCTGGGGCGGCGCCTGCGGGAGGAATTTTCCCGCGTGCTCACCGAGTCCGGCGCCGCGGACGAAGTGGAGCGCCTTGCCGCGCTGCGAGCCCAGACTCCCGTGAGCGAGCGTCGCCAGGTGCTCGGGCGCGCCGTTGCCGACGTGAGCTTCGTCGGCTCGCTCCGTTTCCGCAAGGAGTAGCCGGTTCAGAGCGGCACTAGCCGCGGTTGCATGGTGATACGCAGCAGCCCGACCGCCTTGCGGTCGCCGTCGAAGCTGAACGGCACGCGTCGCACGGAGCCCGCGATCGTGACGACTAGCTCTCCTCGCGCGGCGCCGGGTCCGCTCCCGCGCGTGAGCTCCAGCACGTACTCGCCCGGTGGCGCGCCGCGCAGCGCGAGGCTTTCTCGGCTGGTGCTCGTGGCGTCGCGGGCGCTGATCACGGAGCGCGTGGCGGCACCGAGCCAGGAGATGCGATGACCGTCCGCGTCCAACAGCGCTACGTCCAAGTCGGCGCCGCCGCTCCAGGTCGCGTCGACGCGCACGTCGCCACTGAGCGCGCCCTCGTCGGCGCTGGGCGCCTGGGCGCGACGCTCGACCTCCCCACGGTCGCTCGCCGTGGCCGCCGAGAGTAGGGCTTCGGCAAGCTCGGCCTCACCTTGCTGGCGCGTGCAGCGCACCGCCTCGGCAACCAGCGCAAGATCGCGGCTTTTTCCCTCGGCCATCGCGACGTTGTGCCGGCACGCCAGATCCGCGCGGCCGGCCCAACGTTCGAGACGCGCCAAGCGCTTGTGCGCAGCCGTATCGCCGGGCCGCACGTCCAGCACCGAGCCTAGGAGGCGGATTGCGGCTTCGCGGTGACCGCGGCGAGCCTCCACGTCGGCGAGCGCCGTGATCGCTTCGGGATCGAGCGGCTCCTTCTCGACCCAACGCTCCGCGAGCCGCGCGGCTTCGCCCAGGTCTCCCGCGGCGCTGCTCAACGCGAACGCGCGCTTCAAGCTTTGACGACGTGCGTCGTCTCGGGACAGCTCGCGCAAGGCCGAGCTCACGGCGTCGCCACTCGCCGCCTTGGGTACGAATCGATCCAGGACCATGTCGCCCTTGCGCTCCCAAATGCGGCGCATCGGAATCATCGGGCGTGGCCGCGGCCGCGGCTCCGGGGCGAGCACTCTACCTTCGTCGAGGTCGCGCAGTCGCTTCTTCTCCGCGACCTCGGCTTGGGGTTGGGGCGCGCGGCTCGGTGCCGACGGCGGCGCGAATCCCCCCGATTTCCAGCCGAAAACTAGCGGGTCCTTGTCTGAAGGGTATGGGTCCGTCGGCGCGCCGGTGCTCCGGCCCATGGCTGCTTTCGGGGCCGCGCGGGTCGCGCTCGGCCCTGCGGAGTCGGCGCGGCTCTCCATCGCGCCCAGCATCTCCTCTTGGGCTTTGTCTCGCGCTTCGTCTTCGCCTATCAAAGCCAGCTCACCGCTGGAGCTCGTTCCATCGGCTTCCAGATCGGCGGTGTACTCCGGAACCTTGCGAGTGTTGTCGAGCCCGAAAGCTTTGTACATGGCCTCGCTTTCCAAAACGAGGAGCGATGTGTAGCGGCTGGCCACGCCGTGCTCGGTCGACAGCGCGACCGCTTCGCGCCGCGCGCCGTCCGTGCCGTCGCGCTCCAAGTCCGCGATGCGCGACGCCGCGAACAAGCGCGGCACGAAGGCGTTGCCACTAGACGAGCTCGCCGACACGTCCAAACGGTAGCGCTGCTCGAAAGGGCGTCCGTCGACACTGCCGCGCAGCACCGCTTCGCCCTTGACGTCATCGCGAGCGAGCCGCCCCGTAACGATCAGCTCACTACCGGAAATGATCGGGTCGAGCCGAGCGGGCGCGACGAGCGAAATGCCGTCCGGCAGCTCCAACCGCGCGTCGCTGAGCGCGGCGCCAGAGAGGGCAGCAATCGTGGACAAAGCCGCGTCGGCCAGCGGTTGGCCAGGTAGGTACGGCAATGCGGTGCCGGCGCCGCCGCGCGCCAGCGCGCCGAGAGAGTCGGCGTCCGACTCGGGACCGATGCCGAGCGCGGTGACCCGACCGCCCGCGGGTAGCGCGCCCCGCACGGCGCGCTCCAGCGTCGGCGGCCGCGTTGGCCCCACGGTGGCGGTGCCGTCGCCGATGTACACGACGTGGCGGGGGGCGTCCACGCGCTGGAGTGCGGCGAAGCCGCGCGCGACCGAGAGCGACACGTCCGAAGCGCCTTCGGGGATCTGGTTTTCCAGGAAGCGTCGCACCTCGCGGGAGGTGCTCACGCCCGCGTGACGCAGCTCGCCCGGCATCTCGCGGCAGGTGCTGTCGCACGAGAGCACGACCACGCGATCGCTCGGCTCGAGATCGCGCGCGATGCGCGTGGCGAGGAGCGTCGCGCGGCGGTAGCTCTCCCCGAACATGGAGCGGCTCGTGTCGACGACGAGCGCTACCGCGCGCGGCCCCGCCGCTCGCTTCGCTTTCGGCAGCTGCGGGCGAAGCGCGAGCGCGACGTACGGTTGGGCCGCGTCCGCGGTCGCGGCCGGGTCGCGGTAGGCCCAAGCCGAGAGCTCCGCGTTGCGGTCCGGTAACGCATAATCCACTGTAAAATCCCCGCTCGGTACGAAAGATCGGGAGTCGAAGCGGAGCCGCTCCGCGGCCCCCTCTTGGCTTCGGCTCACGTCCCAACCCGGCGTGCGCACCCGAAATGTTGGGTCGTTACCGGTGACGCGCACGTCGATGGAGAAGTCTAGCGGCGCCGCGTTGCCACTCGGATCGAAGCCCAGCGGGTAGCTATAGTGCCGCACGGAAGCGGCTTGGGCCACGACCTGCGAGTAAGCCAGGACGACTCGGCGCGAACCGCGCTTGGGGATGGGGAAGATACGCAGCTCGAAACGCCCACCGCGCTGCCACTCCAGCAGCGCCGGATCGCGCCAAGGTCCCGGCACCCACACGATCTCGTCCTTAATCTGTTGGCGGAGCTGTGGCGCGGCGTTCACGATCGCGCCGCGCCAAATCGCGGAAGCGCGCTCGCGATCGACGAAGGCCCCTTCCTCGAGCTTGCCGTCGACCTCGAGAGCGAGCCGCTCGATCTTGGCGTCCGGCGGCAACGGAAATCGGAAGATGCCTTCGAGCACGTCATCGGTCTGATTCGTGAAGACCTCTTCGACCTCCGTTCGGGCCACGCTTCCGGCAATTTTTACGCGCACCGCGTGTGAGTCGAGCCGAACCGCGCCGGAGCGCTCGCTCCGTTCGCCCGGCTTTTGTGCCTTCAGCTCGCCGAGCGCGCGAGGGCGCGGCTCCGGCTCCGCGTCGTTGTCCGTCTGCACCGCTTCGCTCCACCCGAGGGCTTCGCCCAGGCTCGCGCTCGGGCTCGTCACCGGCGCCGCCCCGCGATCGACACGGCCTTGCTCGCCGGCGAGCACGACGGCTTGGTGACCCGCGCCGTCCGAGAGCCGCACTTGTCCACGCGCGACGTGCACGGTGGCCGAATCTTCCTCGCTGCGCAGCGAGAACTTCGTTCCGAGTACGTCCAGGTGCCCGCTCGAGAAGACGAAGCGAACGCCGCTGTTGGCTTCCTGCGCCACGTCCGCCACCACGCCGCCACGTCGTAGCTCGCCGCCGCGACCGCGGGTGGAGAGGCGCAAGCTAGTGTCGCGATCGAGCGACAGGCGGCTTCCGTCCGTGAAGGACAGCTCGGCCAAGGTCGTGCGGTCCGTCTTGAGCTCTGAGCCGGCAGGGATGTCGTCGCCGGCTTTCGCGGCGCGACAAGCGCTGCCGTTGGGAGCGCAGACCTCCACCCTGCCGCTTTGAGTCAGCACCTTCTCGATTTTGCCGCGCCAGGGCGGCCCCACGAGCTCGGGATCGTCGGCGCTGGTGGCGGCGTCTTTCGCGCGGCCCGCAAAGATGGCGGCGGCCGCCGCGGCGGCGAGCACCGGAATGGTCCAGCGCTTAGCGAGAGCGGGAAGCTTGGACGGTGCTTTCTTGAGGGGGGGCGCAGGCGCGGGCAGGGGGGCCTCGACCCGCTTCGGCGGCGAAGCGGACAGCAACCTCTCTCCCAGGCCGAGCGGCACCTGAAAGTCGCTTCCCGCCTCCGCCACGAGTCTCGCTGCGCTCTGCGCGTCGTGGCGGGCGTCTCGACAAGTGTCGCAGCCAGCTACGTGATCCATTACGGCGGCGGGAGCGCTGCCATCCAACACCTCGGTCATGCGCTCGGAAACTTGGTCACAGGATACGTCGCTCATGATTTTCCCTCACCCAGCAAGTCGCGCAGGCGCGAGAGGCCGCGCGACACGCGCTTACGCGCGGCTGCTTCGTCGATGCCGCAAGCCTCGCCCACTTCGCGGAAGCTGAGCTCGGCGCCGAAGCGGAGCACCAGGGCTTCGCGTTCCGTGGGCTTTACGTCCTCCAAGAGCCGCCGCGCGCGTCGGGCGAGGGCGAGCTGCTCGGCGCTGGCGGGGGACTCCCGTGGCGGGAGCTCCGCCTCGACCTCGCGTCGTCGGCTTCGCGTCTCGAGCCGTCGGGCGCAGCGTCTTCGGGCGATGCTCGCTAGCCAGGCGCGGAGGCTGCCCTCGCCACGAAAGCCGGGCAGGCCTTCGAGCGCGTCCAGCAACGTTTCTTGCAAGGCGTCTTCGGCCTCACTCTGCGATCCAAGCAGGGCCAGGCACACTCGCCCCAGGGCCGGCGCGTGCGCCTCGACCAGCAGCTCCGCCGCAGCTTCACGGTCTCCCCGGCACGCCGCGGCCAAGATGTCCGAGTCGGAAGGACGCTGGGAGGGCGAAGCCGCTGCGGCGCTCACCGTCACCTGCTCGATGCTGGCAGCCACTGTCGCCTCCTCCTCGCCCATGTGGTCGTCTCGCGGAATTTCGTGACCGAGAATGTTCATGGTCGCTCGTCGTGAACGTCCGAAGCTGGTCGACCTTGCAGTCGAAGGTGACGGTCTCTTGGTGACGCCCGAGCCGTCCTTCCGGTCTGTGCCCCCGCGATAATTTTAGCGCCTACTCCAGGAACTTCATGAATTTCATGAGCTTGGGAGGTGCTCGCGCGTCAACGGTATCCGTTTTACGCTCTGTGGGTGCCCGAGCTTCCTGACGTCGCTATCTACGTCGAACGGCTGTCTGCGCACCTTGTCGGACAACGAGTCAGCGGAATCCGGCTGCCGAGCCCCTTTTTGGTTCGCACCTTCGATCCTCCGCTCGCGGACGTGATCGGCAAGCAAGTCTGTGGCTTCTCGCGCATCGGCAAGCGCATCGTGTTCGAGCTATCGGACGACCTGTTCCTGGTCCTGCACCTCATGATCGCTGGCCGGCTGCACCTGGGGGAGCTGGGGCGGAAGCTGCCGGGGCGCATCGGTCTTCTGGGCCTCGACTTCGAGCGGCACACGCTGGTGCTCACCGAGGCCGGAACCAAGCGACGCGCCAGCCTGCACGTGGTGAGAGGTCGGGCCGCGCTGCCTGCTTTCTCCCGTGGCGGCGTCGAGCCACTCGAGGTGAGCGAGTCGGCGTTCGCGGCCGCCCTCCGGCGCGAAACTCGGACCGTTAAGCGCGCCCTGTGCGATCCGACGATCGTGAGCGGCGTCGGTAACGCCTACTCGGACGAGATCTTGCACCGCGCGCGCCTTTCACCCATGCAGCGCACCTCGAACCTTACGGACGACGAGCTCGCGCGGCTCTTCCACTGCACGCGCGACGTCCTCGCCGAGTGGCTGGAGCGATTGCGCCGTGAAGCGGCTGACGGCTTTCCGGAGAAGGTCACCGCGTTTCGCCCGGAAATGGCAGTCCACGGCAAGTACAAGCAGCCCTGCCCAGTGTGCGGCACCGCCGTGCAGCGCATCGTCTACGCCAACAACGAATGCAACTACTGTCCCCGCTGCCAAACCGAGGGCAAGCTGCTGGCGGACCGCGTGCTGTCGCGGCTGCTCACCAAGGACTTCCCGCGCACCATCGAGGATCTCGAGGAGATAACCGCGGCTCGCGCGCCCCTTCCTGGTGGAGAGCGCTCGCGGCTCGCGCCGCGGCCCAAGTGAGCCGCAC
>JAQSWN010000315.1 GCA_029266615.1 Polyangiaceae bacterium | reverse complement strand
CGCACGGAGATGCGCCCGAACCGCGCCACCATCGTCTACTCCAACCTCTGCCGCCAAGCGTTTCCCGGCACCCCCATCGTGCTGGGCGGCATCGAAGCGTCTTTGCGACGCATTGCGCATTACGACTATTGGTCGGACTCCGTCCGTCGATCCATCTTGCTGGACTCGAAGGCGGACCTGCTCGTGTTCGGGATGGGGGAGCGCGCCGCGTGGGAGATCGCGCGGCGGCTGGACGCGGGTGAGTCCGTCAAGAGCTTGAAGGACGTGCGCGGCACCGCCCACGTCATCGACGACGTGGAGGAATGGCAGCGCATCGCCGCGAGTCCGAGCAAGTACGTGCCGGACGGCTTGCCGGTGGTGCTCCCGAGCTACGAAGAAGTTTTGGCGAGTAAGCGCGCCTTTTCGCGTATGTCGCAGGCATTTCAGGTGGAGACCAACGCTCAGAACGCGCGGCCCATCCTCCAGGTGCACGGCAAACAAGCCGTGTACTTCAACGGTCCCGCGCTGCCGCTCTCCGAGCAGGAGATGGACGCGCTCTACGATCTGCCCTTCGAGCGAGCCGCGCACCCCAGCTACAAAAAGGAAGAGGTGCCGGCGTTCGAGACGGTGAAGGAGTCGATCGTCACGATGCGTGGCTGCTTCGGCGGCTGCACGTTTTGCAGCATCACCGAGCACGAGGGACGCGTGATCCAAAGCCGTTCGTCGGACAGCGTCGTGCGCGAGGTGCGCGCGTTGACGCGGATGGCCGGCTTCTCCGGCATGATCAGCGACGTGGGCGGTCCTACCGCCAACATGTACAAGATGACGTGCAAGGACGAGCGCATCGAGAGCGCGTGCCGACGGCTCTCCTGCGTGCACCCCGGGATCTGCAGCAACTTGGTGACGGATCACCAGCCCGTGATCGACCTGCTGCGCAAGGTGCGCGAGGTGCCGGGCGTCAACCGCGTGTTCGTCGCTTCCGGCGTCCGTTACGACCTGGCCGAGCGCAGTCCGGAGTTCGTACGGGAGCTGGCCGCGCACCACACGGGCGGGCAGCTCTCGGTGGCGCCGGAACACACGAACCCGCGTGTGCTCGAGAAGATGAAGAAGCCGGGCATCGAGAGCTACGAGCGGTTCGCCGAGTCGTTCTGCAAGGCCAGCGAAAAGGCCGGTAAAGAACAATACCTCGTTCCGTACTTCATCACCGGCCACCCCGGCTCGACCTTGGCGGACACGGTCGACCTGGCGCTCTACTTGAAGCGCAAAGGAATGCGCCCGCGCCAGGTGCAAGACTTCATTCCCACGCCGATGTCCATGGCGACGTCGATGTATTACACGGGGCTGGATCCGTTCACGCAAGAGCCGGTCCACACTGCCCATGACTTGCGCGAAAAGCGCATGATGAAGGCGCTGCTCTTTTATTGGGATCCGAAGCAGCAGCCGCTCGCGCGCGAGGCGCTGAAGCGCGCCGGGCGCGGAGATTTGATTGGCCGCGGTCCGCAGTGCCTGATCCCGCCGGAAGGCGGCTCGAGCTTTCCTTCTTACGGTGCGGGACCAGCCGCTCAGAGCGCGCCGCGCGACGCCAGAATGCGGCGCCTGCGCGCGAGCACGGGGAAGAGGCGGCCCTCGTAGAAGCGCCGCAGATTCTTGCGGCTCATGGCGCGCTCGAGGCTGCCGTCCACGAGCTTTTCGCAGTCTGAAGCCAAGCAAAACAGCGTGAACACTTCGGCCGCGGACAAGACCCAAGCAGCGAAGGACCCCAGGCGGCCGAATGGCCTCCTCGGATCGCCATTTTTGAGCAGAAGCTTCCGAAACTCGGAATAAGTCACGCGATCACGGGGCGCGCGGGTCTGGGGCCCGAAGAACAACTCCTCGAAGGCGGCTTCGTCCAGCGCGCCGTCTTTTCCGAATATCCCCGACTCGAATGGGTGCTTTCCCCGCGCGATGTCGGGTACGGAGATGTTCAGCGTCGCTTTACGCCGCGTGAGGTAGCCGAGGAAAGCGTGAATGACGAGCGAGAGCACGGCCGCGAGCAGCCAGGGCAGGCCCAAATTCGTCATACCTCGGAGCGATTGCTTGGGAGTGATCCCCTCGTCGCGATCCGGGTCGAAATAGCGCGCATGTAGCTCGAGCGCGGCGCGCGCCCGGCCCCCCCGGCCTGCCTTGTGTGATGCCACGGGGGCGACTGTAGGTGATTTTGCGGAAGTAGGGTTACGACTGTTGAAAGCGCGAGGCCAGGCCGAGTAGGTTGGACTCGATTTTGGCCACGAAAGTTGCGTTGCGCGAGTTCAAAGGCAACGACCGCTTCGTCATCGAGAACGTCCTGGGCGAAGGCGGCATGGGCGTCGTGTACCGTGCGCGCGATCTGCGCCGCTCCTCTTACGTCGCCCTCAAGACGATGACGCGGCTGGATCCGTCCGCGCTCCTTCGCTTCAAGAAGGAGTTCCGCGCCCTCGCGGATATCGCGCACCCCGGCGTCGTGCAGCTTTACGAGTTGTTCGCGGAGGGGAATCAGTGGTTTTTCACGATGGAGCTCCTGGAAGGCGCGGACTTCGTGAGCCACGTGCGCGGGCAGGCGCGCGTCCCCGGCTCGGAGCTCACGATGACGGAGACGACCTCCGCGCTCCGCCCGCTGGCTTCGAGCGCGCCCACCATCGAGGCGTCGATGGTCTCCGAGCTGGACGCGAGCGGCCTGTTGGCGATCCCGAGCACGGGGGAGGTGGTCGGCGACGCAACACGTTTGCGCACGGCGCTGCTGGCGCTGCTGGACGGCGTGCTCGCGATTCACGGTTCGGGGCGCCTACACCGGGACATCAAGCCCTCCAACGTGATGGTGACCCCCGACGGCCGGGTCGTGCTCCTGGATTTCGGCGTCGTGGGCGAGCTGGGCAAAGGGATCGAGCGCGTGGAGGATCTCGTGCTCGGAACGCCGGCGTACATGGCGCCCGAGCAAGCGCGCGCCGCGCACGTGGGTCCCCCTGCAGATTTCTATGCCATCGGAGTGATGCTGTACGAGGCCCTCACCGGGCAATTGCCTTTCGACGGACCGCCCGAAGACGTGCTGTACGCCAAGCAGTACGGCAAGCCGCGACCGCCGCAGGACATCGTGCAAGGCGTGCCCGAAGATCTGGCGGCGCTGTGTCTAGATTTGTTGTCGCCCGCGCCAGAAGATCGGCCCGATGGCGCCGAGGTGCTGGACCGGCTGCGCGCGGCGCGCCCGGGCGAGCGCATCTCCCACACTTCACTCCGGCCGTCGACGACCACCGGCTCTCTGCGCGCCTTCGTCGGGCGAGACGCAGAGCTGTCCACGCTGCGACAAGGGCTGCGGCGCGCGACGCGCGGAGAAGCAGTGGTGACGCTCGTCTCCGGCGCGTCCGGTATCGGCAAGACGACATTGATTCAGCGCTTCCTCAAGGAGGTCGCGCAGACTCCGCGCACCCTGGTGCTGTCCGGCCGTTGCTACGAGCGGGAGGCAGTTCCCTTCAAGGGGCTGGACAGCGTGGTGGACGAGCTCAGCCGTTGGCTGTCGCTGATGCCTCAGCAGGAGCTGGGGGGGCTGATGCCGATGCACGCGGCGGAGCTGCTCCGCGTGTTCCCGGTACTTCGCTCCGTGCCTGCGCTCGAGCGGCGCGCAGAGGGCCGCCCCGAAGCCGGGGATCCGCAGGAGCTACGGCGCCGCGCCTTCATGGCGCTCCGCTCGCTCCTGGGAGCGATCGCCGACGACCGGCCGATGATCTTGCACATCGACGACCTGCAGTGGACGGACGTGGACAGCGTCGCGCTGCTCGAGCAGCTCCTGCATGCGCCTGGCGCCCCCGCGCTGCTGCTCGTCGGCAGCTTTCGCTCGGAGGCGCTCGGCAAGAGCGCCGCCCTGGACGAGTTGCTGGAGCTCACCACGCGCATCGCTGGCCACACCCGGGTCGAACGGCTAGAGCTCTTGCGCCTTGCTTACGAAGACTGCGCGAAGCTTGCCGCGCTTTCCCTCGGTGACCACGCCGCGGTTTCCGCAGACGTGGTGCGTCGCATCGCGGAAGAGTCGCAGGGCCTACCGCTGTTCGTCTCCGAGCTGTCCGCTTGGCAGCGCACGGCCGCGGGAGAGGAGGGCAGTGGGCTCATCTCCCTGGACGCCGTGATTCGAGGGCGAGTCGGCGAGCTGCCGCCCTCGACATTTATCACGGGCGCATCCGAGACAGCCTCCTCGGCGGCTTGGACGACGCGCAAAAGCGGGCGCTCCACGGCCAACTGGCGCGGGTGCTAGAGACCGAGCCCGGCGTCGACGCGGGCGTGCTGGTGGAGCATTTCTTGGCGGCGGGGGATCTGGATCGAGCGCGCTCCTACGTGCTCCGCGCCGCGGAAGCGGCCGAACGCGGGCTGGCGTTCTTGCGCGCAGCGGGGCTGTACCGGCGGGCCGTGGAGCTGGGCGTCGCCAAGCCGCGCTGGGAGCTGACGCGCCGTGTCGGCGAGATGCTGCTCGCGGCGGGCCACGCAAAGGACGCGGCAGCGGCATTCGCGAGCGCCGTCGCGTACGCACCGACGGCGGAGCGCACGGGGCTGCGACGACTAGCCGCTGAGCACTACCTGAAGAGCGGCGGGGAGGCCGAAGGCCTGCGCTCCCTGCGCGAAGCCCTGGCCGACGTGAAGCTCGGCTACCCCGAGACGACCGCTTCCGCGGTGGTCTCGCTCGTCGGCAATCGCGCCCGATTGTTGGTGCGCGGCCTGCGCTTCGAGCCACGGAGTGTGGCCGCACCGGACGAGCTCGAGCGTATCGACGTCGCGTTCGCGGCCAGCTCCGGGCTTGCCATGTTCGATGTCGTGCGGGCCGCGGATTTCGGCGCGCGCCACCTGCTCTTGGCGCTGGATTGCGGCGAGCCGATCCGGATCTGCCGCGCGCTGGCGGTAGAGGCTTCGGGCCGCGCGGCCGCGGACGTGCGAGGCCGCGGCAGCATCGAGGCGTTGGTGCGCACGGCGGAGAGCCTCGCCACTCGCAGCAACGATCCGCACGCCATCGCCCTGGCGCGGCTCGCGGCCGGGCTCGTGCGCGTCTTTTCCGGAGAGTGGCGCGCGGCGCAGGCGACGTTGGACGCGGCCGAGCAAATCATCCGCGAGCGTTGCCGCGGCGTGCACTGGGAGCTCGCGAACGCCGTCGCTTGGTCGACCAACGCGCTC
The DNA here is from genome assembly GCA_029266615.1 of Polyangiaceae bacterium. Lineage (GTDB taxonomy): Bacteria > Myxococcota_A > Polyangia > Polyangiales > Polyangiaceae > PMG-095. Next base: position 5,633 of record JAQSWN010000315.1, on the reverse strand, counting down.
ATCTTGTGCGGGGAGCTGAAGGAAGCCGCGCGGCGCGTGCCGGAGGTCATGCGCGAGGCCGAGGAGCGCGCCGACCACTTCGCGATGATGCACATGATCTATCCAGCGGCCATCACCGCCATCGTCGCCGACGACCCCGACACCGCCGAGCAAGTCGCGAGGGAGTTGCCGAAATGGGGGGGCGAATTTTCGGAGCGGTTCACCGGTGGTCACTGGGGCAGCCTGGTGTCGCGCGTTTCCGCGCATCGCTACCGCGGCCGGGGCCGCCCCGCTCACAGCGAGATGGAAGTGGATTTTGCGCGCATCAAAGCGGGGCACTTCTTGCGGGTCCATATGATGCGCGTGTGCACGACCTTCGAGCGCGCGCTGTGCGCGGTGGCTGCGGCCGAGGACGGCGGAGACGCCCCGCTGCTCCTTCGTCTGGCCGAGCGCTGCGCCAAGGACCTGCTCGCGGACCGTCCGGACTACGCCGCCCCGATGGGACACCATGTCATGGGTTGTTTGCTGGCTTGCCGAGGCCAGCGCGAGCAGGCGCTGTGGCACCTCAACCAAGCCGTGGTCGGCCTCACGCGCGTGGACATGGGCTACCTCGCGAGCTGCGCCAAGGCCCGCCACGGCGCATTGGCCGGCGGCGAGGCCGGTCGAGAGGAGCTTTACGCGAGCACCGAGCAGCTGCACAAACAAGGCATCGTGAACGTCGCAAGGTGCCTGGACATGAGCGCGCCCGGTTTCCGAGGAGCGCTGGGTTGAGCCCGGTGCGGCACCAAGCGCTCACGGTGATCGCGCGGATCACTCCTGGTAAAGAGGGAGCGGTGGACGCCTGGTTGCGAGGCGAAAAGCGCGAGCTGCAGCGCTCGCTGACCCGTTCGACCACCACCCATTTTGCGCGCTGGGTGGTTCTGCCGCCCTCTTTGGACGAAGGCGGGCGGGCGGTTGGCGACGCCCATTTGCTGGCCTTCGAGAGCAACTTCGACGGCGAGCTGGAGGGCCATCTCGCGGAGCTGCGCGCCTGCTTGGGCCCCTTGCTGGACGACTCGTTTCGCCACGTGGAAGGCTATCCCGGCAGCGAAGACTTAACCGAGCTCTTGCGCTTCTTTCGCGCGGCGTCCGTGCGCACTGCCGCCTTCTACGTCGCGCATGGCGGGCTGTCGGTGCCAGTGGTGCGCGGGGACGCGGCGCTGCGGGCTGCCGTGGAAGCACGCTTGCGAGAGCTGTCGCAGGGCGCGCGGGTGGAGGCTCACGCGCCGCTCGAGCTCGCCCGCGATTTGCAGCGCGTGGCGCGGTCCCTCGCCGTCGAGGAGGGACTCACGCTGGGGGAAGTGGAGCGAGGGCTGGATCCCAATCCGCCTCGGGTCTGGGCGCGGGCGCTGTCGCGACCTATTAGCGTCTTTTTGGCTTTTCTGCTCGCACCCTTCTTCGAGCTGCGAGACGAATGGGTCCGCAAACGTCAGCCCCGCTTCGATACGTCGGAGCTTCGCGCGCAGCGCGATCTCATCGGGCGCGAGGAAGACCGCGTCGACCAGAACGGGCTCACGCACCTGGTCGCGATCAAGCCCGGCTGGTACCGCCTCTTCGCCCTCAAAACGATGGTGTATCTCGTCACCGCGTTCTCCGACGCTGGTGCGCTCACTGGCCGCTTGGGCGGAATTCAGACGATTCATTTCGCCCGTTGGCTCGCCCTGCCAGATCGGAGGCTCCTTTTCTTCAGCAACTACGACGGCAGCTGGGAAGCGTACCTGGGCGAGTTCATCGACAAGGCCGCGCTCGGGTTGACCATGATTTGGACCCACACCGTCTGGTACCCGAAGACACGCTTGCTGCTCTTTCAAGGCGCCAAGGACGAAGCGGCCTTCAAGGCGTGGACCCGCGCCTACCAAGTGCCGACGCAGGTCTGGTACAGCGCGTACCCGGGCTTGTCGGTCGCAGAGGTGCTGAAAAACGCTCGGATTCGTGAGCTTCTGGGCCGCGAGCTTTCGCCCCCGACCGCGGAGAAGCTGCTCGAGTTATTATGAGGAGCCGCCGTGGAACGAGCTGACGTGCAGGGACTGATGCTGTTTGCCTACCGGCAGCACCCGCGTTCGCGCTTCTTCTTGCTGCGCTTCGCGGGAGGCAATCCCCGCGAGTGGCTACGCCGGGTGCTCACCGACGTCACCTCGGGAGACGAGGAGAAGCACGAGCCGTACCGCTTCAACGTCGCGTTTTCCGCGCGCGGGCTCGCGGCGCTCGGGCTGGACGAAGAGGACCTCCTCACCTTCCAGCGCGAGTTCGTGCAGGGCATGAGCCACCCGGAGCGCTCGCACGTGCTCGGCGATCGGTATTCGGACGCCCCCGAGCAATGGCAGTGGGGGAACGAAGCGGAGCCCGTCGACGCGGTGGCCATGCTCTACGCGCAGAGCGAAGAAGATTTGCACGGGCGCTCCGCGGAGCTCGAAAAATTGTTGGAAAAATTCGGGATCGCCGCGCGGATCGAAGACGTGGCGCTTGGCGAGGGCGGCCGGGAGCACTTCGGTTTCGCCGACGGTTTGGCGCAGCCGTTCGTCAAGGGTAGCGGCCGTAAACGCAAACCGGGTGAGTCCAAGCTCGCAACCGGAGAGCTCGTGCTCGGCTACGAGAACGCTTACGGCAAGGTGAACGAGGTGCCCAGCGCCAAGCGCCGTCGCGGCACGCGTGAGCACCCGTATTTCGTTGCCGGCAGCACGTCGCGCGTCCAGCTCGGTCACAACGGCACGTACCTGGTGGTACGCAAGCTCCGCCAAGACGTCGCCGGGTTTTGGCAGTACTGCTGGGACGCCGCCCGCGCCGAGCAAGCGCCGGACGTAGCCGCGCGCGCCAAGCTCATCGCCGCTCGCATGGTCGGGCGCTGGCCGAACGGCGTGCCGCTCGTCGAGGCGCCGGAGGCCGAACGCCCCCCTCGGGCGAGCCTCAACGACTTTGGCTTTCGTGAGCTAGATCCAGACGGTTTGCGCTGCCCCTTCGGCTCGCACATCCGCCGAGCCAACCCGCGGGACATGTTCGGTGAAACCGCGAAAGAGGGGCTACGCGACGCCAACCTGCACCGCCTGGTGCGGCGCGGGCGCGCCTATGGGCCGAAGCTAGCGGGGGAGCTGCCGCAGCGAGACGACGGCGTGGAGCGCGGGCTCTACTTCGTCGCGCTGAACGCAGACCTGCGTCGTCAGTTCGAGTTCGTGCAGCAGACGTGGCTCAACAGCTGCAAGTTTGCCGGGCTCTCCGACGAGCGCGATCCCATCGTCGGTAAGGACGCGGCCGACGCCGAGGAGCGCATCGTGCCCAGACCGTTCACGGTGCAAGCGCGGCCTCTCCGACAGCGCCACTCGCACGTCCCCAAGGTCGTGCACGTGCGGGGCGGTGAGTACTTCTTCTTACCAGGCATGCGCGCGCTCAACTACCTGTGCGATGGGAGCGACTGACGTGGCCCGTGGGCAGGTGCAGGGCAGGGTGGCGGTCGTGACGGGGGCGGGCAGAGGGATCGGGCGGGCCACCGTGCTCGAGCTGGCGAGGCGCGGCGCGCACGTGGCGGGGTGCGACACGGATCTACCCGCCCTCGAGACGACGATGGCCGAGTGCGCGGCGCTTGGAGCGCGAACGCTCAGCGTTCGAGTGGACGTCGCCGACGCTGCGGCCGTCGCCGGGTTCGCGGAGCGAGTCGAGGCGGAGCTGGGGCCCAGCTACTGCGTCGTGAGCAACGCGGGCGTGGGCGTGGGGGGCGGTTTCTTCGACACTCCAGACGAAGACTGGGAATGGCTCTTGCGCGTGAACTTGTGGGGCACCATCCACGTCGCGCGCGCATTCGCGCCCCTCCTCCGCGCGCGCGGACAAGGCCGAATCGTCAACGTCGCATCCGCGTCAGGGTTTTGTAACCTGCCGAGCCTCGCCGCCTACGGAACCACCAAGTATGCCGTGGTAGGTCTCTCGGAGGCGCTGAGGGCCGAGCTATTACCCGACGGGGTAACGGTGAGCGTCGTCTGTCCAGCGTTGGTGCGGACGTCGATTTTGGACCGCGCCCGCATCCGTGGCGCTCTTGACGAGCAGTCGGAACGCCGCGCGCTCAAAGCGCTCTACGAGCGACGCGGCGTCGCGCCAGAATTGGTGGCGAAGGCCGTCGTCAACGCCGCTGAAAGTGGTAGAGCCTTGGTGCCCGTGTCCACCGACGCTTGGGTCCTGTACGCGATGAAACGCCTAGCTCCTTCGGCTCTGCCTTGGCTGCTCCGCGCCTCGGAGCGCCTGTACCGGAAAAAATGATCGACTCGCAGATGGTGAGCACGCCGGGAGGTAGGCTCCACGTGCGGGTGATCGGCTCCGGACCGCCCGTGCTCCTGCTGCATGGCTTTCCGGATTCGTCGCTCGGTTTCCGAGACCTGTGCGAATCGCTCGCGGCGCGAGGCTTCCGCGCCATCGCGCCCGACTTGCTCGGCTACGGCATGTCTGAAAAGCCAGCCGGGCTTGCCCCGTATCGGACCGAGGCGGCGGTGGCAGACTTGGCCGCGTTGGCTCGCTGGGCGGGCGGCCAAGTAGCAGTGTTGGGCCACGACTGGGGGGGGACACTGTCTTACTGCCTCGCCGCCGAGCACCCGGAGCTGGTCAGCAAGCTGGTGGTCATCAACGCGGCCCACCCCGAGAGCTACGCGCGCGCACTCCGGACCAGTTTTCAGTTGTTGCGCAGCTGGTACATTTTATTTTTCCAGCTGCGGAAGATTGCCGAGTGGGTGGTGACGCGGCGACTCGTGTTTCGCTGGTTGCTGCGGCGCCTCGTTGTGCACAAAGAGCGCCTGACGGACGCGCGCGTGGAGGCGTCGCGGCGCGAGCTGCTTCGCCCAGGAGCCGCGACGGCCGCTCTCGGCTACTATCGCGCCGCGTTCCGTTGGCCGATTCGCTGCCAGAAGCCGATTCAAGCGCCAACGCTCATTCTCTGGGGTGACGCGGATCCCGCTTTGGACCAGCGCCTGCTGGCGGACGTCGACCGGCACGTGCCCAACGTTCGAGTTCGGCATGTCGAAGGAGCCGGGCACTTCGTGCAGTGGGACGAGCCCGAGCGCGTCGTCGACGAAGTAGCCCATTTTCTTCGATAAGTGCCGGGGCGCCGCGCGCTCGTCGCGCCGAGCTGCGACCTAAACCAAACCGCGACGTGCTTCGTCAGATGTAGGCGTCGGTGCGTGCGAGGCTGTAAATTTTCGGAGCTTTCGAGGCTTCCCAAGCCGTGGCTCAGGTCTGTTACGCTTCCCGACCGGCCTTCGCATGACCACAGTACCTCCGAAGTCCGAAGTCCCCGCGCCGAAGACCGAAGCAAAGCGCCGCGCGAGCGTGCTGGCCCTGAAGCTTTCGGAAATCGCGGAGGGCCTCGACGAACGGCTCGAAGATCCCAGCGCAGTGCTCGAGCTCCTCGTGAGCGCCTTGGCCAAGGGCGAGGCGCCGTACGAGGCTTGGGAAAAGCTGCACCGCGCCGCCGTGCGCCACGACAAGGTTTCGGACCTGGCCATGGCGTACGAGCAAGCTGCGGCGGACAAGCGCATCAAGCTGCTCACGGGTGAGCAGCAGGTGTTCATCTATCTCAGCGCTGCGCAGTTCTTTCAGAGCCAGCTCGGCGATACGGACGGCGCGATCGCGTACGCGGAGCG
>JAQSWN010000314.1 GCA_029266615.1 Polyangiaceae bacterium | reverse complement strand
CTTGAACCGCAGCTCGAGCTCTAGCGTGCGGTCCGGATCTTTGCCGCGCGGCGCGGCCAGGAGCTGAAACTTAGGGTCCCCGCGGAGCGCGTCGGTCACGGCCGCCACCAGCCGTGGCTTCAGCAACGCCTCGAAGCGCTCCGCCCAGGCGAAGCCGTCCTCGTCGCCTTCGTAGGCCTCGTCGAATTCGGCGACGAGCGAAAGCTCTATCGCAAAGCTTCGTTCCTCGCGGTGCATGCTGCGGCTTTAGCCGAAATGTTCGGACCGCGCCACGCTGCGCCCGCCGTCGACGGCCAACTCGTGGCCGGTGACGAAGGGCGAGGTCGCGAGGTACACGACCGCGCGCGCGATGTCTTCGGGGCTCCCGACGCGCGCGAGCGGGATCGCGCGCGCCAGGCGGGCGATGGCCGCCTCGTCGTAGCTGGGCGGAGGCATGACCGTCCCCGGCGCGACCGCGTTGACGCGAATGTCCGGCGAAAGCTCCAGCGCGAGGGTCTTCATCAGGTGCTTGAGCGCGCCCTTGGAGACGACGTACGGCAGGTACCCGCGCATCGGGACGGTGGCGCTCGAGCAAGTGACGAACACGACCGAGCCCTGGGTCGCGCGGAGGGCCGGCACCGCCCGGTGCACGAGCGCGAACGGGGACGCGAGGTTCAGGTCCAAGCTGCGATCCCACGCGGCGTCGTCCACGTCCGCGAGCGCCACGCGCTCGAAGCTGGCCGCGCTCGCGACGACGAGATCGAGACCGCCGAGCTCCGTGAGCGCGCTATCGACCAAGCCGCGCGCCTCCTCGCGACTGGAAAGATCCGCGGCGAGTAGGGTCGCTCGTCCGCCGCTCTCCACGATGCGGCGCGCCGTCTCCTCCGCGCCCGCTCGACTCTCGCGGTAATGCACGGCGACGTGCATCCCTTCCGCGCCGAGGGCGAGCGCGATGGCCTGACCGACGCGCTGACCGGCGCCGGTGACCAAGGCGCGCTTACCGCGGAGCGAGCTCGGAGCGCCCTTAGTCATGACCGCTCAGAGTGCGAAGGTAACCTTCGCCGGCCAGCTGCCGGGCGAGGGGAACGACGCGTCCTTCAGGGTGGAGACCAGGCAATCGACGCCTCCCTCGCCGTCTTCGCTGGGCGGGGTCACGCCAGCAGAGAGCACCGAGCCGTCGGTCGCGACGTAAATCGTCGCCTCGTATTGGCCCTTCGCGCTCTTGCACGAGCCCAGCTTGCCGGAAATCTTTTCGAGACCCTTGTTCAGGTGATCGGAGTCGTACTCGGCTGGAGCGCGCACGTCGTTCGGCGGATCGAAGTCGAAGGACTTCCGGGCCAAGCCGTGCTCACCGCCGACGGGCTTGGGCCACTTCTTGGAGCGCAGCGCTCCGAGCATGCACTTTTCGGTGTCCCGATCACCCAGGGTGCTCTTCTCGAGGTAGGCGCCGTCGACCTTGCCTTCCAAATCGATCTTCACGAAGAAGCTGACCGAGCCGCCCAGGAACTCCACGCGCGACGCGCCCTGTTGTAAGCAGCGCTGCAAACCGGAGAGGCTCGACTCGAAGGTCTTGTTCACCTTGTCCTCGTCTAGGCCGCCGATCTCGCTCGAGACCGAAGGCCCTCCGCTGGACTCCCGCTCCGTTCGCGGCTGATCGTCAGCGGTCTGCGGCGGCGGAGTGGAGTCCCCGCAGCCGGACAGGCCGACGAGCGGCAAGAACGCGAAGGAGCGGCGGATGAGCCAGCGAAGCGGCGAGACGGCTTGGGGCATTCTGAGCCGGTACAAGTAGCTTGGGGTCTGGCCCGGCCGCAAGGGCTTCCCCGGAGCGCTTTAGGCTGTTCAGGGGGCAAGTTGTGAAATCGTTACCAGGTTCCGCTCGGCTGTAAAAGCAGGCGTTTCCCTACCTCGGAGTGCGCTAGTGTGGTGACCACATGAAAGGAAAGCCGGAGCGGCCGACGATTGGTGACGTGGCGGCCAAGGCGCGCGTCGCCCCCACGACCGTTTCCCGGGTGCTCAATGGTGGGTACGTGAGCGCCGACGTGCGGGCGCGCGTGGAGAAGGTCATCAAGGCGCTCGGCTACGTGCCGTCGCCCACGGCGCGCAGCTTGAAGTACGGACGCAAGGGTTGCATCGGCGTCGTCGTCGAGTCGGTGCACGGCCCGTGGTTCATGGGCCTGCTCTCCGGTATGGAAGAGGAGCTCACGAAGCGGCGAATCAGCGTGCTGCTCGGCGGCCTCTTGGTGCACGGTCGCTACGACTCGAGCACGGTGCAGTCGTGGATCACGGAGCGCCGTATCGACGGCTTGGTGTTCGCGCGCTACACGCGCCGCGAGCGGGATTTGCTCTCGGCCGCGCGCCAGGCCCAAATTCCGATGACGTTCATCTGCCCGGACGAGACCGGCGACTTGGGGTTCGTGGCGCGCTGCCGCAATTTCGAGGCGGGCCGCGCCGTGGGGGAGCACCTGACCGAGCTCGGGCATCGGCGCATCGGGTTCGTGGGGGGGCCAGAGGCATCCATCGACGCGCAAGATCGCTTGCGCGGTCTCCGCGCGGCGCTGGAAGAAGTGGGCGGCTCCGTGCGGGCCGACGACGTGAGCTTCGGTCCCTCCTATGAAGCCGAGTCTGGCGGCGCCGCCGCGCGCGAATACCTGCGCCGCACCCCCGCCAACCGGCCCAGCGCGAGCGTGGTCGGTAACGACGCGATGGCCATCGGTTTCATGCGCGAGCTCCTCAAGGCGGGCGTCCGGATCCCGGAAGAGCACTCCGTCACCGGCTTCGATGGCGTGGACGAAGGCGCGCGTTTCTGGCCAGGGCTAACGACGGCCCAGCAGCCCATGGAACAACTCGGCCGCGCCGCTGTGGCCGCTCTCTTGGATCGCATCGACGACCCGGAGTCGGACGTGGGGATGACCGTGGAGTATCCGATGCCCCTCGCGCGGCGCGAAAGCACGGGGCCCGTCGCGGCGAGCGGGGTCAAGAAGCCGCGCTCGGCCAGCGCCTGATCGCTGTTTTTGCGAGGAAATCGGCGGCCGCTTCGCCCCGGCTGTCGAATTGGCGCGTGGCGGGTTACCTTCGCGGCGTGAGACCGGTGATCATCGCCGCGGGTCGCGGCAGCCGCCTGCAGAACGAGACCGACGAGCTACCGAAGACGCTGGTCGACGTGATGGGGCGGCCGATGCTGGAGTGGATTCTGGAGGCGCTGACGAGCGCAGGCTTGTCGCGTAAGGACGTCGTGTTCGTCTGCGGTTACCGCTCCGAGGCAGTGCGCGCGCGCTACCCCGAATTCACGTACGTGACGAACCACGACTGGCCGAACAACAACATCTTGCTCAGCTTGATGATGGCGCGCCAGTACCTGAAGGGCGGCTTCGTCTCCACCTACGGGGACATCGTTTACGAGGGAGCGGTCGTGCAGAAGCTTCTCGCCTCGAAAGCGGATATCGCCCTCGGCTGCGACACCCACTGGCGTCGTCGCTACGTTGGCCGCACCCTGCACCCCGAAACCGACGCCGAGAAACTGCGGGCCGACGGCCAGCGCGTCGTGCAGCTGAGCCGCACGATCCCGAGCGAGGAAGCGGACGGCGAGTTCATCGGCGTGATGAAGCTGAGCCAAGTCGGCGCCGCGCAATTGACGCAAGCTTTCGACGAGGCCGAGCAGCGTTACGGAGGCGGGGCGTTTCGAGAGGGGCGCAGCTTCCAGAAAGCGTACCTCATCGATTTGCTCGCGGAGATGCTCGAGCAAGGCGCGAGCATGCAGCGCGAGGACACCGCGGGCGGCTACATGGAGATAGACACTTTGCAAGATCTGTCGATGGCGGAGGCTTGGTGGAACGCACGCCCCTGACCCTCGCGCCGGACCGCCTCGTGGAAGAGCTGAGCGCGATGCTCGGGGCCGACGGTCCCCGCTCCGCCGTGCTCGCCTTCGATGGCGACGGCACGCTCTGGTCGGGGGATGTCGGCGAGGACTTGTTCCACGCCGCGATGCGCGAAAAGTTTCTCCTGGACGAAGTCGAGCCGGCACTGCGAGCAGAAGCGGCCCGCTACGAGCTACCGTTGGAAGGCGCGCGCGGAGCGAGCGCGGTGGCGGAAGCACTGTTCGCCGCCTACCTGGACGGCCGCTATCCGGAGCGGGACACGTGCGGGATGATGACCTGGTGTTACGCGGGGCACACACTCGGGGAAGTGGAGTCCTTCGCGCGGGGCGTGCTCGAAGGCGGGGACATGCGGGCGCGGCTCCACGCCGAGCTCGAGCCAATCTTGGAATTTGCGGACCGCGCCGGGCTCCGCTGCGTGTTGGTCTCCGCGTCCCCGCGCGTCATCGTGGAGCCCGCAGGCGCGCTGCGCGGCTTCGCGCCGGCAGACGTCGCGGCCGCGACGCCCGCGGTAGCCAACGGCCGCGTGCTTCCGCGCCTGCACGCAGCCGTGCCGTACGCCGAGCACAAGCTCACCGCCGGGCGCGAGCTATTCGGGGACGCGCGCTGGCTGGCCGCTTTCGGCGACAACGTTTTCGATATCGAGATGCTCACGACCGCCGAGGTGGGCGTCGCGGTGCGGCCCAAGCCCCGGCTCGCGGCGGAGCTGGCCACGTTGGGGCTACGGGTACTTTCCCGCGCGGATCAAGCACAGCCGTGATCCTAGAGAGTCGACACCTGCAAACCGTAGCCGCGGTCGCGGACACGGGTAGCCTCACCGCCGCCGCCAAGCGCCTGCACCTCACGCTGTCCGCCGTCTCTCACCAGTTGCGAGAGCTGGAGTCGCTGTTCGGGGCCGCGCTTTTCGATCGCAAGGCGCGGCCTATCAAGGCGACTCCGGCGGGGGAGCGTTTGCTGCTGTGCGCTCGCCAAGCGCTACCGCTCCTCGCCCAAGCCGAGGCGGACGTGCTGGCCATCGTGGGCCAGAAGCCGGTCGAGCGGCTCTTCTTGGCGCTCGAGTGCCACAGCTGCATCGAGTGGCTGCTCCCGGCGCTGGACGAGCTGCGCGCGGCGCGCCCCGATTTGGACGTAGACCTCCGGCTCGGGCCACGCTTCGATCCGATCCCCGCGTTGCTCTCGCGCGAGGTGGACGCAGTGCTCAGCACGGACCGCACCCCGGATCCGGAGGTGCACCACAGCGCGCTGTTCCGTTACGAGATCGTGCTGCTCGTCAGCAGCGAGCACGCCCTCGCGACGCGTGACTTCGTCGAGCCTGCCGAGCTCGCAGAGCAGCCGTTCGTCACCTATCCCGTCGAGCTCACTCGTCTGGACTTCTACACGCGTTTCCTGCGCCCTGCCGGCGTCGAGCCGAACGTCGCGCGCACGGCGGAGCTCACGAGCGTTCTCGTGCAGCTCGTGCGCAGCCGTCGGGGCGCGGCCGCGCTTCCCCGCTGGGCCGTCGCGGACGAGCTCGCGCGGGGCGGGCTCGCGACCGTGCGGCTCGGCCCGGAAGGACTGCACAGCGAAGTCCTGCTCTCCACCCGAGCGACGGACACCGATTCGTCACTGATGCGCGCGTTCCTCGCGGTGGCTCGGAGCGTGAGCCGCAACTCGCTCGACGGCGTCGTTCCTATCGACTGACGCTTTCGCGGCGCTAGCCGCGACCAAATGACTAGAGCCGGCGCAGAGCTCTAGGCGTACAAGTCAGACCATAGAGGAGTACGTCGGCGAACGTTCGACGCGCTTCGAGGTGGCGACTCTGTTCCGCGGTCTCGCAGGGGCCGCGTCGCGAGAGGGCAGCGCATGACCAGTCAACGAGCTCAAAGCACGGACTTTACGCGCGACGTGTTGGGGCGTTACGTGTGCAACGGTTTCGACGAAGCGGTGAACAGCACCCGCGGCGGCGACAGCCCCTTTCATTACGTCATCATCGGCGGGGGGACCTTCGGCGGCGCGCTCGCGTCGTTTTTGTGCTCGCTGGATCCGACCGCCAATGCGGACGGCGACCGCTTTCCTCGGTACCACAGTCGCGTCTTGGTCCTGGAGGCGGGGCCGATGCTTTTTCCCGAACACGAGCAGAACTTGCCCGGGGTTGGCGTAGGCGTCCCCAGTCGTGCCGTCACGTTGGCAGAGCTTCAGCCTAACCCGGCCACGCGTAACACACCGGCTCCGCCCCTCAACGAGGTGTGGGGCGTACCGTGGCATTCGGACGACGGCTTCAATGGCCTCGCGTACTGCCTCGGCGGGCGCTCCCTGTTTTGGGGCGGTTGGGCGCCGCGGTTTCTACCGAGCGAAATGCCCACGAACGGCAACGCTTCCTCGCGTTGGCCGCAGCAAGTCACGGACGACTTGGCCGCGGACGACGAAGCGCTGTGGAAGTTCGCGGCTCACCAAATCGGCGCCGACGACCCGAACGACTTCATCAACGGCGAGCTGCACCGCAAGGTGCGACAGATTTTTTTCGACGCGGTTAAGAACCCCTCAACCAGCAGGGTTCGCCACATGATCCCGCTCGCCCAGCTGCCGGACTACCTGGAGCTGAACAAGATTCCGCCCCCGCATTTGCCGGCGGACACGCAATCCTTGCGGCTGGACGCGCCGTACGCGGTTCAGACTACGACTCGCTCCGGCTTCTTTCCGCTGAACAAGTTCAGCTCGGCTCCACTGCTCATCGCGGCCGCGCGCAAGGCCGCGGCGGACTCCTTGAAATCGGGAGACACCGCCCTCAACGACTCGCGCCGGCAGATGATGGTCGTCCCCAATTGCCA
>JAQSWN010000313.1 GCA_029266615.1 Polyangiaceae bacterium | reverse complement strand
CGATCGCCACCGGGCGGTCTCACGTTTGTGCCGTCCGCGCTGTTGCGGTTTGACCCACGCTCGCTTATCGCCTGTTTAGGGACTAGCGCTTGATGGAAGCGCGCGGGGCGAGATCGTCCAGCGCGTCTTCGTAATCAATTTGGCGCGACCCGATCACTCTCGTTTGGCTCCCTCGAGACATGGCTCGAAGCGTCACCATCAGCATGGTCATGTCGTTCTTGTGCAGGTAGGCGACCGCGCCTGCGCGCAGCACTTTTTCGCGAGTCTCGGTGCGATCCATTCCCGACCACACGACTATCGGGATGTGACGGGTGCGAGGCTCCGCCTGAAGTTGCTTGAGCAACTGCGACCCCATCCCATCCGGCAAGCTCATATCGAGCAGGATGATGTCGGGCGCGTCCTCCACTGCGCGGCGCAAGCCCTCGCGCAGGGTGAGGGCGCCGATGACCTGAAAGCCGTCCTTCTCCCCACGCTTGTGGAGCATCTTTTGGATCGCTGGCTCATCATCAACCACGAGCAATGTCTGGCTCATGTCGTCCCTCTCCTCGCTGACCGTTCGAAGAACGAGCGGGCTTAGACCAACAGTGTCGCATCGGCTCTCGGGGCCGGCTAGTACGTCTGAATTGATTCCCATTCTGAGAACTCAACGGACGGTATCGATGCGCGAATTCCGGGCAAAACTGCGCCGCCGCGAGCATGTCGTAGTCTGTGGGCTACAGGCTTCGGGTGACGCTCTCGAGCCGATGCGCGGCCGGTCCGGCGCTTCACACGCGCGCGATTCGCAGCCGAAGCGCGTTCGCGATGACGGATACGGAGCTGGCGCTCATCGCCGCGGCCGCGAGCATCGGGCTCAGCTGCCAACCAAACAGCGGGTACAGCGCGCCCGCCGCGAGCGGGATGCCGGCCGTGTTGTAAACGAACGCGAAGAACAAATTCTCACGAATATTCTGCATCGTGAGCTCGCTGAGCCGCCGGGCTCGAACGAGGCCGCGCAGATCGCCGCGCACCAGCGTGACATCGGCGCTCTCTATCGCCACGTCCGTACCGGTTCCCATGGCAATCCCGACCTGCGCGAGGGCGAGCGCGGGCGCGTCGTTGATACCGTCGCCAGCCATGGCCACGACGCGGCCCTCGGCCTGGAGCTGGCGAATGACATCCGCCTTTCGCTCCGGCAGCACGCCGGCATGGACGTGCTCGATGCCCAGCCGGTCGGCGACGGCATCGGCGGTGCGCTGGGCGTCGCCGGTCAGCATCACGATCGTGAGGCCGCGAGCGCGCAGGTCTGCCAGCGCCTCGGCCGCGCCGGGCTTGATCGGATCGGCGACGGCGAGAAGACCCGCGAGCTTGCCGTCCACGGCCACGAGCACCACCCCGCGCGCGTCGCGACCGAGGTCTTCCACGCGCGCCTCGAGCTCTGCCCCGGAAACGCCAATCTCGGCGAGGAGCGTCGCGTTGCCGACCGCCACTTCCGACCCGTCGACGCGCGCGAGGACCCCCTTACCGGGGACGGCTCGAAAGGACTCCGCCGCCAGTGTGGCCGCCCCCCGCGCCTCCGCGCCCTTCACCACCGCGCTTGCCAGCGGGTGCTCGCTGCGGCGCTCCAGCGCCGCCGCCAGCGAGAGCAAACGCCCAACGTCGAAGCCCTCGGCCGCCTCCACCGCGACCAGCGTGGGCTTGCCCTCCGTTAACGTGCCCGTCTTGTCGACGACCAACGTGTCCACCCGCCGTAGGCTCTCGAGGGCTTCCGCGTTCTTGAACAGCACGCCCGCGCTCGCCGCCTTGCCGGTGGCGACCATGATCGACATCGGCGTCGCCAGGCCGAGCGCACAGGGGCAGGCGATGATCAGCACCGCCACGGCGCTGACGAGAGCGTGCGTGACGCGTGGCTCGGGGCCGAGCGTCGCCCAGAGCGCGAAGGTGAGCAACGAAATGGCGAGCACCGCCGGCACGAAGTACGAGGAAACGACGTCCGCTAGGCGCTGGATAGGGGCCCGGCTTCGCTGCGCCTCCGCGACGAGGGTGATGATTCGCGCCAACAGCGTGTCTTGACCGACCTTTTCCGCGCGCAACAGGAGCGAGCCATGCCCGTTGATGGTCGCGCCTACGACACGCGCTCCGACTTGCTTCTCTACCGGTATCGCTTCGCCGCTGAGCATCGATTCGTCCACGCTGCTCGCGCCTTCCAGCACGACGCCGTCGACCGGAACCTTTTCGCCGGGGCGAACGCGGAGCACGTCACCGACATGAACCTGGTCCAAAGCCACGTCTTCTTCGCGCCCATCTGGCCCGACGCGCCGCGCGGTCACGGGGGAAAGTGACAAGAGGGTACGTATGGCTGCGCCGGTGTGACTCCGCGCCCGTAGCTCCAACACTTGGCCGAGCAGGATCAGCGTTACGATCACGGCCGCGGACTCGAAGTAGACGCCCCCGTGACCGTGATCGAGATGAAGGCCGCCCGGGCCCGCGAGGGTCGCCACGACGCTGTAAATGTACGCGACGCTCACGCCCAGTCCGATGAGCGTGAACATGTTCAGACTGCGGTTCCGAACCGAAGCCAACGCTCGCTGCAAAAATGGTAACCCCGCCCAAAGCACCACCGGGCTCGCCAGCGCCATCTCCAGCAGCACCCGGGAGTGCGCGCCGATTCGCTGCGATACGGGCTGGCCGGGAAGCATGTCAGCCATAGAGAGCGTCAGCAGGGGTGCGGACAGGCCCAGGGCCACCCAGAAGCGGCGCGACATGTCGGTAAGCTCCGAGGTGTCGTCGACGAGGGAGGCCGTTTGCGGCTCGAGCGCCATGCCGCACTTGGGGCAAGGGCCTGGCCGGTCTGACCGGACCTCGGGATCCATGGGGCAGACGTAGGTGGTGCCGGGCGCTACTGCCTCGGGGACGGCGACGGGCGGGTCCTCCGCGCGCTTGAGGTATTTTTCGGGCTCGGCTGCGAACTTCTCGCGGCACTTGGGATTGCAAAAGAAGTACGTGTGTCCACCGTGCTCGAAGCTGCCGCCGCGCGGGGCCTCGGGGTTGACCTTCATTCCGCAAACCGGGTCGATGGCGCGCACAGGCTCGGGAGCAGGCGCGGACCCGTGGGGTGGGTGGTCGTGGGTCATGAGCTGAGGCATACGGCGCTGACGCCGCCGTGAGCTGGGCATTACACTTCCGGAACGTCTAGTCCAACCCCAGGCGCTCCATGTCGTCTTCCTCGAGGCCAAAAAAGTGCCCGACTTCGTGGAGCATGGTGATCGTTACTTCTTCGCGAAGGCTCGGCTCGTCCTCGAAGGCCGAGGCGAGGTTGTGGGAAAAGACGTAGATCTGCGTCGCCACCAGCGGCGCGTCGCCCAGCGCAAGCTCCGCCGCAGTCGCGCCTTCGAACAAGCCGAGCAGACGTGGGTCCAACCCGTCTTCCACCATGGAGCGCGTCGGCCGCGGCTGCACCAGAATCGTCACCGCACCGAGCCGCTCGGCGAAGGGCGCCGGCAGCTCTGCGAGCGTGCGCTCGACTTGGTCGCAGATGACCGCTTCGTAGCCAGGAACGGGGGCGGTCGCGTCGAGCGCGTCGAGCCGTAGTGTCTCGAGAAAGTGGCGTCGCCGTTCGTCGTCCTCGCCGAGCTCCTCGTAGGCCAGGCCGGCTTCATAATGAGCGTCGGCGGAGCCCGGCTCTTCCGCCAGCCACGCGAGCGCCTCGCTCAGCGCTTCTTCCGGCGAAAGGTCCGCGTCATCCGCCACTCGTTACGGCTTCCCGGTGCGAGGTGCGATGGCGGTGTTCTGGGCGGTGACGATGCGCCACCCTTCTGGACGAAGCTGCCAAACGTATTTCATGCGAGTGCGCAACGTGCCGTCCGCCTCGGTGGGCTGAATCCCGGGGGGCAAGCGGTCATAAGCTCGTAGCTCGTGCTCGGTTTCGGCGACGGCGGCGGTGGCGCCGAGCGACCGCACTTGCCGCGTCGTGACCGCGACGCGACTGCGCGCGAAGATGCCGGTGAACAGCTCCTGGTGGCGCTGCGCGATTTCGGAGCGCCCGAGCAGCGCGGTGCCCAGGATGTTGATGAACTCGGCGTCCTCGCTGAACGGCGCCATCCACGCCTTGGTGTCGTGACGGTTCCAGGCCTCGGCCTGTTGGGCGATGGCGGCGCGAATCGCGCCCTCCCCGTGGCCCCCATCGGGAGCGCAGGCGGTGAGTGAAAGTGAGGCGATGACGAAGAGTCTGCGAGCGAGCATAGCGGCGCGCATCAGAGCAGAAAATCGTCTCAGCGTCGCGCCCCCGCGCGCCCCGCAGATGGACGAGCCGAATCTCCCCGTCGGCAGGAGCCCGCGAAGGCGCGCGACTTTCGCCGGGCAACACCGTCCCCAGTCGAACCGTCTTTCTGCCCGCTTTAGGGCGTGAAAGGCTCAGTCTCTACCGTGCCTGCACCAAAGAGCGGCTTCGTATTTGCGAAACGAGACACCCGCGTCCGTTGGGTGACGGACCGACCCGTGCGCGCGCCGCGGGGACGGGAGCCGTGCCGCTCGAGTACCATCGTCGTCCTGGCTTGCTTTGCGCTCGGGCTAGCGTGCAAGGAGCGGGGCGGGACCTCGAACGTCGATTCGCGCCGCGCCACCCAGCTCATCGTCGTGCTCGGCTCCTCGACCGCGGCTGGCGTGGGCCCTAGCGACCCGGACCGCGCGTGGGTGCCCCTTTATGCGCGCTACCTCGCCGAGCAGTTTCCGGATTTTCGAGTGCAGAGCCTCGCCGCAGGTGGCCAGACGACCTACCACATCCTGCCGACCGGCTTCACACCACCGCCGGGCCGCCCCGCGCCGGCTGTCGGGCACAACGTCACCGCCGCGCTCGCGCTCGCGCCCCGCGCCCTTGTCGTGAACATGCCGTCCAATGACGCCGCGGAGCGGTATTCGCCCGCGGAGCAGCTCGCAAATTTCGACCGCGTGCGCGCTGCCGCCGATGCCGCGCACGTGCCGCTTTGGGTGACGACGACCCAACCTCGTAACTTCGGCGACGCCGCGCAGCTCGCGGCCCAAGTCGAGGTCAGGGACGCGATTTTGCGGCGCTTTGCGCCCCGGACGGTCGATTTTTGGACGACATTCGCGACTCCGCCCGGCAAGCTTGCGTCGCGCTTCGACGCTGGCGACGGCACGCACTTGAACGCCACAGGTCACGCCCTGCTCCTGGAACGCGTCGTGGCCGCGGGGATTCCGCAAGCCTTGAGCGCGTCGCCGTGAGTCGGCGGCTCGCCGTGGTAGCGATCATTGGGGCTTGGCAAGGATGAATAGAGTGGGCTGGATGGCGCTGGGTTTGGGGGTGCTCGGCTGCAACGGCCACGTGCGGCCCGAGGCGACGCCGCCTCTCTTGCGGGCGGAGCCGGCGCCGCAAGAAGATCGCTTCCCTTACGCAGAGGAGGCGCCGCCGAGCCGCGCCACTGCCGAGCTGGACGGCGCTTGGTTGCGAGTGCAGTCGTCGACCGAGCTGTGGCGCAAGCTGCCGCGCCTGGCCCAAGAGCTGCCAGGGCTCGCCGTGCTGCGCATGGTCAGCTCCACGCAGCACTTGCCGCCAGACGTCGCGGCGGTCGTCGACCTCTCGCAGCCGATCGACATCATCGCGCCTTTGCCCTCGTTTCTGGAGACGACTTGGGCGTATCGGGTGCGGTCCCCAGAGGCCGTTCTGCGCGGCACCGCGGGCCTCACCCTCCGCCGCGTCGGTGCCGGCGCCTGGGACATCGGCGGAGTGTCGACGGCGTCGGACGCCGCACCGCCGACCGAGGACGGAGAACAAGGTGAGGAGGACGAGAGCGAAGGGGAGGGCGTGCGCGAGATGCCGGCCCTGCGTTGCCGGCTCCTCCATCTCCCGCTGCCGGTGGGTTTTCGCGTCCTTTGCGGGCGTGATCCCCGGGCTCTCGCCGCGAGCGTCGACTTCGTCGTTTCGCCGGCGAGGGAGCTGGAGCCCGCCACCGATCTACATCTGGAGCTCGGCGGCCCAAGCTATGACCAACTGAAAGGGCAGCGGCTACTGGCGATGGCGCTTGCGCAGCCCGGTGGGTCGAGCTCGGGTGAGCGTGGGGTCGTGCTCGTCGCAGATTTCGCGAAGGCCTTCTACGAACACCAGCGCGCGATTTTCGACGTGTCGCTACGCGGCAGCTCGGCGCGGGTGGAGATCCAGCTCGTCTACCCGGCGTCGCTCGAGTCGGCACGCTTCGCGGAATTTCTTTCCCACGCGAGCCATGCGTCTCTCCCTTCGGGCAGCCGCGCCCTCCCGCGCGAAAGCGGGCTCGGCTTCACGTTCAGCGGCACCGGAGAAGGAAGCCTGCGGTACTTGCTTTCCGAGCTCGAAGCCAGCGTCTCGGACGAGTGCGTGGTAACACCGGCTCAGCTCGCGGAGATGGACGCGGCAGTCTCCAGCCTTCTCCCGAAGGACGGGCACGTGAGCTTCGCTTACGGGCTGGATACTCAAGCGGCGCACGCGGCGCTGGACGACGCCTCGAGGCGGCTGGCCGACGAGACGCAACGGCCACTCGCGCCGGCGACGGTGAAGAAATTGCAAGCGGCCCTGGGCGGATGGATGGTGCTCGGTTTCGATGTTCCACCCGAGCGTTTTCTGTCGGCCGCACGCCGCGTCCACCGCTCGTCGCAGGTAAAGCTACCGCCAAAGTCAGGTAAATCGACGACGGATGCGGTCTCGTCCAGCGAGACCAAGCTGGTGTCGACCCCGCCCGGGTTGC
>JAQSWN010000312.1 GCA_029266615.1 Polyangiaceae bacterium | reverse complement strand
TCGGAAGTGCTCGATCACTACGCGGCGGGCGGGCGCACTATCGCAGACGGGCCGTATCGAGGAGACGGCAGCCGCAACCCGCTCAAGAGCAACTTGATCGGAGGCTTCGAGCTTTCTGAGGACGAGCGAGCAGACGTTTTGGCCTTCCTCGAGAGCCTAACCGACGAAGAGTTTCTCGCAGACCCCCGCTTCTCCAATCCGTGGCCAACGGACTAGCGCAGCGCCGCTTCCCAAAGATGCTGCTATCTCACATGCAGTGCACTAGCCTGCTCTGGAGGCGCGGAGGGCGCCTAGGTCGGCCGGGTCGCGAAGATGCTCGCGTCGTTGCGGAAGCCGCGGTCCGGTTTGGCGAACAGGTACCCTTGCAGGAGGTCTGCTCCTACCCGCGCCAGCGTGTCACGCTCGCCGACGGTCTCGACACCTTCGCAAACGACGCGGACTCCGAGATCTTGCTTGCAGACCGAAATCATCGACCGAACCAGGCTCGCCTTGGAAGACGAACCGTCGATGTCGCGAATGAGGGACATGTCCAGCTTGACCACGTCCGGCTCGAGCTGGCTGAAGCTGGAAAGCCCTGAATAGCCGGCGCCCAGATCGTCTACCGCGATGCGGTAGCCCAAGTCGCGCAAGGCTCGGATGCGGTCCTTGAGGTCGTCGATGCGATGCAGCGAGGCGCGTTCGGTCACCTCGAGCACCACGCGGTCGGCGATCTTCGCGAGCGCGGAGTCTCGCTCGTAAAGTCGATCGTTCGTGAGGTCGAGCGCGTGAACGTTGGCGAACACCAGCGCGTCCGGTGGCGCGGTGGCAGCGTTTTCAGCGACGGCATCGCGGATCCGTTCACCCAAGTCTTGAACTCGTCCGAGGCGCTCGGCGGCGTCGAACAACATGCCAGGTGTGGGCAGATCCGGATCCAGCGAGCGTACCAGCGCTTCGTAGCCGAACACCTTTTGACCCGGCCACGTGACGATCGGCTGGTAAGCGATCCACAGTTGCTCCAGCGCGCGGTCGAAGCGCGGTTCCAAGTCCTCGACGTCTTGCAGGAGCCAGCCGCCCGCCTCGCAGATTTCGAGCGCCTTGCGCTTGAGGACGGAGATTCGATACTGCGTCGCCGCTTCCTGCACGACCTCGATCAGGCGCTGATTGTCGACCGGCTTCGTCAAGTATCGAAAGCCGCCGTGCTCCATGGCGGTCACGGCCGACTCCAACGTTGGCCTTCCGGTCACGACGACGATGGGAACGTCCAGGTCGAGTTGGCGCACGAAGCGCAGCAGCTGCAATCCGTCCATCTCCGGCATCATCAGGTCCGTCACGATGCACTCGAAGCGGCGCCCCCGTTTGAGCAGCTCGAGCGCCTCCGCCGCCCTGCTAACAGGCTCGACCTTCAGCCCCGCGCGCGTGAGCACCTTCAGCATCACTTTGCGCACGCCGTCGTCGTCGTCCACCAAGAGCACTTCGTTCGCCTTCTTGTTGCGGGACGCACCGCCAGAATGTGGGCCCATCGAGTCAGGATATGCCCCGCTATTCAGAACGTCCACGCCGCGCGGGGTGTTACCTCGACGCCGTGAGCTTGAGGCGAATTGCCACTCGCGCGATGAATCGAACGCAGCAGCGCTACAGTGACTTTTTCCAATGCGCCAGACGTAGGCGAATCTCCTCCTTGTCGCGAGCTGAGCGCGAGCAGGGCGGTCGTCGCCTACGGCTTCGGCAGAGACAGCGCACGAATGCTGCTCGTCAGCTTGTCGAGCGCCATCGGCTTGGGGACGAAGGCTTCGAAGCCAGCCGCCAGCGCCCGCTTGCGATCTTCCGCGGAGGTGAAGGCGGAGACCGCGATGGCGGGCGTGGTGCCGCCTTGCTCGGGGCTCAGGGCGCGAATGCGGCGCATCAGGCCGCAGCCGTCTTCGTCTGGTAAGCCAATGTCGGAAATGATGAGCTGGGGCCGATGTCGGAGAAGCAGGGCGAACGCTTCACGGCTCGTAGCGGCGGGGAACACGGTCGCGCCGAGCACTTCCAACGTCTCCGTCAACAGCTCGAGTGAATCCGCGTGATCCTCGACAGCGAGGATCGTGACGCCCTGAAGCTCGGCCTGGCGAACCGCGGGCTGAATATGGGACCCGAACGGCATGAAGATAACGACTGCGTAGCGTTGTGCGCGGCCCTACCACCGCGTTACCTTCAAGGTAGCACGCGCCGCCGCGGATCCCGCTCATTTTGTACAAATGGGTCGTAACTCACGAGGATGAAGCTCCCTCGAGCCCGAGCCGCGGTCACGGCACCTTCTGAGGGGTGAGCGCGGAGATGTCGGCGAGGGCCTCGACTACCACGCGGTCGACTTCTTTTTGCGAGGTGTCGCGTGCCCAGCGCAGCACGTCCGCTTGGCTGATGACCCCCAGCAGCTCGCCGGTCGGACCAAGCACCGGGAGGCGCCTCACGCGGTGCGCGCTCATGGTCGCGAGCACGCTAGCGAGCGACTCGTCTGGCCCACAGCTCAGTAGTCGTTTGGACATCGCGTCCGTGACGCGCAGCTCGTTCAGAGGCTTGCCTCGAAAGTACGAGGCCATGCAGACATCCCGATCCGTGAGCATGGCAACGACCTTGTGCTCGGACGTGATCGGTACGGCGCCGGAGTCCGCTTCCCACATCGCTTGGGCCGCGTGCGCGAGCGAGTCTTCCGGCGCACAGCTGCGCACGTTGCTCGTCATGACCGAGCGCACGTTGGTGAGCAGCCCTGGCGGTTGACCGAGCGTTCCGACGAGCTCGGTCAGGGTGCGGCTCAGCCCCTGGGCCGTCTCCTTCAGAGTCTCTGCCGCTTTCTCGCCGTCGCGGCTCGCCCGCTCTTCCAGCGTGGCGATCTCGCCTTCTAGAGCCGTCCAGCGTTGCTGAGCGTCTCGTGACAGCAAGTGCAGCTGCAGCCGTGCCTGGTCTCGCAAGCTTCCCAGCTGCTGCACGGCTTGACGGGTGGCCTGCCGAACGTCGTGAGTGATGGACATCGTGGGTATCTCCGCCACGGCTCCTTGCATAGGTCGAGCCAACCTGCGCGCGCGGGCACTAACGAAAGTGCTTCTAAATGGATGCGGGGCACGCGAATTGCTCCATGATGGGAGGAAGCCGGCGCACTGCGTGCTGGTGCTCCAGCAAGGAGAACAGATGGACCAACCGCTTCAGATCACGTTTCGTGGTTTCCCGCGTTCGGAGGCCCTGGAGGAGAAGATCAAGGGCAAGGTGGACAAGCTGAGCCGCCTCTATGGGCGCATCACGAGCTGCCACGTGGTCATCGAGGCTCCACATCATCACCAGCAAAAGGGCCACGCCTATAGTGTCAGCATCGACATGACCATTCCGGACGCAGAGCTGGTCATCAGTAGGGACGGCGCGCATGCCGATCCGGATGCTTACGTGGCAGTGCGAGACGCCTTCGACGCCCTGGGACGTCGTCTGCAGGCGCAGGTTCAAAAAAGCCGCGGAGAGGTGAAGCACCACGAGCGTTCTGTTTAGGCACGGGCGCTCGTGAGCGCGCCGAGCCTGCTCCACTCCTCCGCGAGACGAGCGGCTCGGCGCGGCGCTGCTTCTATGGACGAGCGTCGCCCTGTGGCCGCGCCGTCCTCAAGCGGGCCGATTGGGGCTCCCTGAGCCCAATGGATGTCCAGAACAGCATCGATGGGCTAGCTTTGCAACCCGTCTCGCGGCCGCGAAGCGCGGGCCGGAGCGCGGCTCTTCTTGAAGGGGTTGAAAAAGAAGCTCGAAGAAGACCGTACGCCGACGATTAAGGCGCTTCCGATGAAGACGGATCCAGACGTGCGTGGGGGGCCGAACGCCGTGTCGTCGAGCGAGGCGCGAGGTTAGACAACGCTCGCCTGGGCCGCGCAGCCCCTGCGCGCGGCCATCCGCAAGACGCGCGCGCCCAGTGCGACCGAGTGGCCCAACGTCCTCACGTTCACGCGACAGAAATCTGCCGCCCGGGACGGTTTCGAGTTAGGCTCGTGAGTATGGGGACAGCCGTCGAACGCAAGTGCTTGGCATGTAGCTTGGTCGCGATCAGCGTGAACCTGCCGTTTTGTGCGATTCACCATTTCAAGCTGCCGTTCGAGCTGAGAGAGAGCTTGTTACGCGGAGAGCTGATCAAGGACGGCGTGCGCGTGCTCGGGCCAGACGAGCTGTGGGCTGCGGCGCTCGGGTTCCTCCGTTGCATGGCTGGAGATCGGCCGCACTCGAGAGAACGGCAAGTGTTGGACGTGTTCGTCCGCAACGAGCTCTCGGGCGAGGTGGCGCGCGTCGTCGGTCGCGGCCAGTGAGTTCGTAGCTACGCGCCGGCGGTGAGCTTGCGACGACGTCGCAGCCCAACCGCGCCGAGCGCGATGAGCACCATCGAGACGAAGCCGCGGCTGCCAGGCGTCGCGACCGAGCAGCCGCCGCCTTGCATCTGCCATTCCGTCGCACCGGGTTTTCCGATGACCGGCTCGTCTTCGGCCCCGCCCGTCGAACCGCTGGCCTTGCCACCGGCGTCGGTGCCCCCACGGCCGCCGTTGCTTGGTGCGCCGGAATCGCCGTTGCCGCCCTTGCCGCCTTGGGCGGCGAACCCGGCCTGGGCGCTCGAACCGCCGTCGTTGGCGGTTCCGCCGTTCGTCTCCCCCGCGCTGTTGCTGGAGCCGGCTTCGCCGCCGGCGTCGGAGCCCGCGCTCCCGGCCACCCCGCCGCTGCCCGCCATGTTGCTGCCGCCGCTCCCGGCCGTGGCAGCGCTTCCGGCAGAGCCGCCGCTCCCTCCCGCGCCGCCAACGCCGCAGACGCCGCCGATTACGGGCAGCACGACGCACAAACCTGCCACGCACAAGTTTTGGTGGCAGCCATTGCCGTCCTCGCACTCTTCGTTCGTCGAGCAGCCCAGCACGGGCGGGGCGCCGGCGCTGCCGTCGCAACCGAGCACGGGCAGGGTCGTGCAAAGCCCCAAGGCGCACAGGTTTTGGGTGCACTCGTGGCCATCTTCGCACTGGTCGTTGTTCGAGCAGCCACCGGTCAACGGCCCCCCGCCGGCACCGCTGCCCGCTGACCCGCAATTACCTTGGTAGCAGCAACCGAGAACGGGTAGCGGCGCACAGAGCCCGAGCAAGCAGAGATCTTGAGTGCAGGGGTTGCCGTCCTGACACTGGGCGTCAATCGAGCAACCGAGAGGCAAAGCGCCGCCCGTGCCGCCGCCAGCCGTGCTCACGCCGCCGCTGCCGGCCGTGCTCGTCCCGCCTGCGCCGCTACTTCCTCCGCAGCTGCCGTTGAAGCAGCAGCCGAGCACGGGGAGCGGCAGCGCGCAGGCGCCGAGCACGCACAAGTTCTGGCTGCAAGGATTGCCGTCTTCGCAATCAGCGTGCTTCGAACAACCACCGAGCAGCGCGGCATCGGTCGCGCGAGCCGTGTCCTCGGGCTCACTGCCGCTGCTACACGCCACGATGAATCCGCCCGCGCACGCGAGCACGCCCATGATCCACTTGGTTCGTCCCAGAATTGCCATGACATAGCTCCCGCGATCGCGCGCGCGAAGTGCGCACGCCCGTCATCCAATCGCCAAGGACGACCGGAGTCGCGCGGCCTTAAGACGAGCTGGGGAGTGCGAGTGTGGTACTAAATGGCACAGAACAAGCTGAATGCCCTCAACCTATTGCCAGGGCGGTTTTTCGCTGGAGCGCGTAGTGCAAGTCTCATCGCTTCGCGTTCCCCGAATGAGACGAAGAGTCGGTCGCCGCCCCCCGAATGGCTAGTGAAGGACCCCGATGGCTCCGCCTCATGCGCGGAGCGGGCTGGCGGAGGGGCACACGGTCCGCGTTCCCCCGCAACCTGGCGCGGAGCCGCGACCGCCGCCCGAAGCGCGCTTTTCGATGCGATAGGCCGCGAGTACTCGATTCACCGCACCCAGATAACGCCTCATATCGTGTGTGGTTTGACAGTGCCCATAGCGGTGGTCTAGGAGCATCGTTATGTCAGACATAGATGCTGCGCTTCGTGATGCGGTAGAAGGCTTCGTGCTCCAGCTCAAAGAGCTCTTTCAGCGCTCAGCGCTGGAGACGGTACAGGACGCGTTCGGGGCGGGAGGAACCTCGAAGGGGCGAGGCGGTCGCGCGGCTCGTTCTGCGGCCCCCGCGCGTGGGCGCGCCTCGCGCAAGGGTGCGAAGCGCTCGCCGGAAGCGCTAGAGGAGCTGGTTCAACGCCTCCACGCTTACATCAAGAAGAACCCCGGAGAGCGAATCGAGCAGATTGGGGCCGCGCTCGGCGCTGGTACCAAAGAGCTTGCTCTGCCCGCAAAGAAGCTCATTGCGGACAAGAAGCTCAGCACCAAGGGCCAGAAGCGCGCCACGACGTACTTCGCGAAGTAGGGACGGTCGCGCGCGGAAGGGGGGGCGCTAGGGGAGCGGCGTCGGGAGCGCTGATGCGGGAGTGGCGGCGCGGCTCCGTCCGGTCACTTGTGGGCCGAGCAGCCACCACGCAGAGGCCACGGAGGCGAACAGCAACACGCCCGCTGCACCAGCGAGTGCTCGCGTACGCCACCGCGAGCTCCGGGAAGGAGCGAGTCGACGAGTGACGAGTGGCAGTGGCTCCATGCTCGGGGAGACGGGCGGTGTCTTGGTGTGCTCGGACAACCCGCGCCGCGCGGCGAACGTGGGCGAAAGCATCACGCTTAGAGCCACCGGCTGAGCCCCTACGATCGAAAGCTCGTGAGTCGCCGTGGAGTCCGGCGCAGCAGGTAAGGCCGCTAGCCACTC
>JAQSWN010000311.1 GCA_029266615.1 Polyangiaceae bacterium | reverse complement strand
TGCGGCGTCTTGTTACCGAGCCAGTGGGCGAGCGTCTGCGGATCGTTTTGGTGATCGGCCACGCACGAAAGCCGGATGGAGAGGTGCAAGACGTGCAGCGCCGGTTCGGCATCTGCGGAGGTCGCTTCGCGCACCAGCACGTCCGAGGTCACGATGGTAACGGCTTGGTGAGAAAGAGCGTGCGGCGCTCCACTCCGCCGAGCTCGTAGTCACGAAACCCGAACGATGCATACAGGCCGCGCGCCAGCGAGTTGTCTTCCAACACCTCGAGCGAGAGCTTGACGCAGCCGAGCGAGCGCGCCAGCGCCTCTGCATGGGCGAGCAGCGCTCGACCGACGCCGCGACCGCGCGCGGCCGCGACCACGCCCAAGTCGTGCACGTTGAGCAGCGGTCGCGCCGCGAACGTAGAAAAGCCCACGAAACACGTGGCGACGCCGAGCGGTCGAGCCCCCTCCCACGCCAAGAGCACGTGGGCGCCCGGGTGCTCGGCCAGGGCCGGGACCAAGCGACGCGTGACCTCCGCGTCCAGAGGCGCTCCCCCGCCCATCGCGTCTCGTGCGTAGGCGTCCAGCATGAGCAAGAAGGCTTGCGCATCCTCGGCTTGCCTTAAATCTGCCTCCCGAATTTCGATCGACATTTCGATGAGTCTCGGGCGAAATCTAGCAGAGCCGATGAACGAGCGCTGTCCCAAGTGTGCCGGCGCGCTGAGCGCGCTGGAGGGCTCCGTCATCCTGTCGTGCGCGCAGTGCCAAGGCTTCTGGGTACCGCCCCTCGGTTTCGGCGAGCCGGGAGTGGTCGCGCGACTGAAGGAGCGGGACCTGCACCCTGAGCATCCGCTCGAGCAGGACCATCGCACCGGCATGTGTCCGGAAGGGCACGGCCTGCTGCGGCGCGCTCGGGCCAGTAACGACGACCCATACTTTCTGGAGCGCTGTGCGCGCTGCGGCGGCGTGTGGCTCGATCCGGGCGAGTGGTCACGGCTCGCCGACGCCAACTTGCTGAACGACGTCACGAGCCTTTGGAGCCCCGCGTGGCGCGAGCACCTTTCCGAGGCGCACAACCGCGCTTCCCTGCAGAGCGATCTGCGAAGCAAGCTCGGTGACGAGGTGTTCGAGCTGATGGAGAGCTTGGTGACCAAGCTCGACGACGCGCGTTCGCGCGCGCTCGTCCTCGCTTACCTGCAACAACGCCTGCGCGACCGTTGATGCGACTAGCCGCGCTCGGGCTCGCTTTCGGTGCGCTGGGCGGCTGCGTTCAGACGCCGTCGCGCTCTCCCGCTGCTCCGCCGGCCGCGCCCGGCTTCGAGCTCGATGGCAAGCCGTTCTGCTTCGCCGGCGCCAACAACTACTACGCCATCTACAAGCCGGCGCCGATGGTGGACGACGTGCTGGACTCCGCGCAGCGGCTCGGGCTCAAAGTGCTGCGCATTTGGGGCATGCTCGACCGCGGCTCGCTGGATGGCCTCGTACCGAACGCCGACGGCACGGGAGAAAAGGACGGCGTCTACTTTCAATACTGGGACGCCGCGCGCGGCCGCCCTGCGTACAACGACGGCCCCACCGGGCTCGAGCGGCTCGACTACGTGCTGGACGCAGCCGCAAAGCGTGACCTCAAGCTCATCGTGGTGCTGGTCAACAACTGGCGAGCGTTCGGAGGCATGGACCAGTACCTGATGTGGTACGGCCGCGAGCAGCACCACGAGTTTTTCACCGCCGACGAGACGAGGCAGGCCTATCGGGCATGGGTAGAGCACCTGCTATCGCGGCGGAACACGCTCAACTCGCGGCTGTACCGTGACGACCCGACCGTGCTCGCCTGGGAGCTCGCGAACGAGCCGCGCTGCAAGAGCGGCACCGCGTTCGATCGCGCGGAAGGATGGGACGGCACGACCCTCACGACTTGGGCGCGGGAGATGTCCGGTTACGTGAAGTCGCTGGCCCCTAATCATCTCGTGTCGGTCGGGGACGAAGGCTTTTTGGCGTCCGGCGGAGAGCACTGGGCGTACCGCCAAAACGACGGCGTCGACCATGCCGCCCTCACCGCGCTCCCCCATGTGGATTTCGGCACCTTCCACCTTTACCCGGACGACTGGAGCACGCCCCCCGGCTTCGGCGAAAAGTGGATCGCCGATCATTTGGACGTCGCGCGGCGGCTCGGCAAGCCGACGCTGCTCGAGGAGTACGGCGTCAAGGCGTCGCGCGGCTGGGCCGAGCGCCGGGAGCTCTACGGCCGCTGGAACGACGCGTTGCTGCGCGGAGGCAGCGCGGGGCTCGGCTGGATGCTCGCAGGCAAAGACGAAAGCGGCCAGCGCTACCCCGACTACGACGGCTTCGCCTTCTACGGCGACGACGCGACCGGGAAGCTGCTCGGCCAGTATGCGCAAGCCTCCCGCTGCCCGCCCGACGACTCACCCTCGCCCGACGGTCCGTCGCCGTTCGTGCGCGTGCGGCGCTCGCCGCAGCGCGTCGCGCTCGGTTGGCTGCCTCCTTAGGCGACGGCGCGAGTCGCCTCCGGCTCGCGCTCGGCGCGCTTCACGCTGAACGAAAACGTGGTGCCGTGGTGGAGCTTGCTCTCGACCGACACGGTGCCGCCCATCGCCTCGACCAGGTGCTTGACGATGGACAAGCCCAAGCCGGTCCCGCCCACTTCGCGCGAGCGCCCGGCGTCCACGCGGTAAAACCGCTCGAAGATGCGGGGGAGGTGGCGCTCGTCGATGCCGGGACCGTCGTCTCCGACGCTCACGGTCACGAAGTCTGCGGAGGTGGTCACGTTGACCCAGACGTGGGTGCCGGGACCGCAGTACTTGACCGCGTTGTCGATGAGGTTGGTCAGCACGTGCTCGAGCGCGCGACGGTCCGAGCGGACTTTGGGGAGCTCGCCCGAGCAGCGCTCTTCCAGCGCCACGTTCTTCTTGCCGGCGCGCTCACGGAACAAGCCCATGACTTGAGAGAACAGCGGCTTCAAATCGATGGGCTCCAGGCTGAGGCGGAAGCCGCGCGACTCGATGCGCGAAAGGTCCAGCAAGTCTTCGACCAGCTGCTGGAGCCGCTGGGCGTTGCGGTCGATGATGCCGATGAAGGCATGCGAAGCTGCTGGGTCCGCGGCGGCGCCGTCGATGAGGGTCTCGGCGGCAGAGCGAATGGCGGTCACGGGCGTGCGCAGCTCGTGCGAGACGTTGGCCACGAAATCCCGGCGCATCGACTCCAGCCGGCGCACCTCGGTGACGTCCACGAACACGGCCACGAGCTGGCGCGCTTCCCCCGGCATGCGAGCCACGCGCGCGAGGAGACGCCTCGGCTTGATATTTCCGATCTCGACCTCTTGGGTCGTGGGCTCGTCGTCGGTCGCCGCTTGGTCGAACAAGTCGCGGAGCTCTGCGTTACGCACGACCTCCAAGAGCGGCTTGCCGATGGCGTCCGCGGGCAATAGCAGCATCTCGCGCAGGGCGGGGTTCAAGACCACGATGCGGCGCTTGGAGTCCAGCAAGATGACGCCCTCTTGCATGCCTTCCAAGATGCCCGCCATGCGGTCACGCTCGCCACGCAGCTCCTGCAAGGACGAAGAGAGACCGCGCGCGAGCTTGTCCAGCGTACGGCCCAGGATCGGTAGTTGCTCCTCACCCTCCAAGCCGGACCGCGCCTCCAAGTCTCCGTCCACCATGCGGCGCGCGACTTGGTTGAGCTCAGCCAAGCCTTGCGCGGTGAAGCGCGCCATGAGCACGGCCACACCCGAGAGTAGCCCGAGCAGCAGGATCGCCGAGACGACGAGCACCGTCTGGAATGTCGCCAGCGCTTGGTCGACGTGCGCGAGCGACGCGCCCACGCGCGCCACGCCCTGGGAGCCGTCCGCGAGTAGTAACGGTGCGGCCGAGTACAACACGCGCCCCTCGACGACGAAGGCCGACACGACCTCGCCGCGCTTGGCGGTGCGAACCGCGGCGACGTCCACTTCCTGCGCGCGCGAGAGCCGGCTCGGCTGCCCTTCCGAGGTTGCTAGCACGGAGCCGTCCCCGCGCAGGAGCTCGACCGACGCGCCCGCCTCCGTCGACAGCTCGCGCGCCAACTGCGCCAGCGAGCCCACGTCCCCCGCCGAAGCTTTTCGGGACTCCGCTAGGGCCGCCACCAGGGTCGCCCGGGCCCCGAGGTCGCGTTGGGCGTTGCTCATCAAGTGGGCTTCGAACACCGGTCGACCTCGCCAATTCGCGAGGATCGCCGCCGCGACTACGACCGCGAGCGCGAGCCCGAACAGATGGGCGCGCAGCCCTAGCTTCAAGCCGTCGCCTCTTCTGGCGTGCCCACGAACCGGTAACCGACGCCGCGAACGGTCTCCACGTAGTCGCGCGCGGCCTCCAGCTTCTCCCGGAGGCGCTTGACGTGCGTGTCGACGGTGCGCGTCGTGATATCGGCCTGGATACCCCACACGTCGTCCAGCAGCGCGCTGCGCGACTGTACTCGGTTACGGCGATCGTAGAGAGTGACGAGGAGCCGGAATTCGAGCGCAGTGAGCTCGATCTCCGCGGCCTCCACCCACACGCGGTGCGCTTCGCGATCGATGCGCAGGACGCCGAACTCGATGCCGGCCTCGCTCTCCACCGGCGCTTTGCCGCGCCGCAAGATCGCTTGGATGCGCAAAGACAGCTCGCGCATGCTGAACGGCTTGACCACGTAGTCGTCCGCCCCGAGCTCGAAGCCGACGACGCGGTCGATCTCTTCGCCCCGCGCGGTGAGCATGACCACCGGCACGGCGCGCGTGGCAGCGGCTTCTTTCAGCTGCTTGCAAACGTCCGTCCCGCTGAGGTCCGGGAGCATCAAGTCGAGCAGGATAAGGTCGGGGTGCAGCTCTTTACCGAGCTTGAGGCCCTCCCGGCCCGAGCGCGTCGTGGTCACGTCGTGACCGGCTTGCCGCAGGTTGTATTCGAGGACGGACAGAATGTCCTGCTCGTCTTCGATGATGAGAATTCGGGCCATCCAGGCTCTCTGGCTATCGGGCGGCTGTGACGGTTCGGTGACAGACGTGTAGTACTACCGCGTCACCTTCCGAGCAACGGCCCAAGAGCCAGCCCTCAGGCAGCGGGAGAAAGCTCCGAACCGGGTCCGATTCGCAGCACCGTTCCCCGCCAAACGACCGTGCGCTTGACGGCGCCGAGCGCCCAGATTCCGAGCAGCATCAGGTCCTTACAGAGCCAGCACGGTAGCTCGGCGAGACGCAGCCGCTCACCCCGTACGCGCCACATCACGTGGGCGTCGGACAGCCACTTGAAGACCAGCCCCAGGGCAAAGAACTCGAGCGTCCCCAGCCGAGACGCGAACCCCAGGTCTCCGCCCAGCGCCAGGCAGAGCAGGCCTATCACGATGAATGGCAACGGGCTGAAGAGCGGCTCCGCGAAGTAGAGGGCGGGCGCGATCCGCCGACGCATCTGGCCCCAACGTACGTGTCGAGCGCAGAAGTCCTTGAGCGAACGACGGGCGCTGACGGCTTGCACGACATAGGAAGAGAGCGCGACCTTGAACCCGGCGCGCTGGTACTTCTGGCCGAGCACGTAGTCTTCGGCGAGCACGTTGCAGACGCTGGCCAGCCCGCCCAACTGTTGGAGCTGAGATAGCCGGAGCAGCATGGACTTTCCGATGACGCAGGGGTGCGCGACCAGCACGTCCGCGCCGCATACCGCGCGCGAGATGAAGTTGTTGAGGTGGAGGCTATCCAGCTTCGCGCCGAAGTTTTCACCGCGCGCGCCGCTCAGCACGCTGGAGACCAGCCCCACGTTCGGGTCGCGTAGCTCGGAGGCCATGGCGCGCAGGTAGTCCGGGCCGACGCGCACGTTCGAGTCCGAGATGAGGATGTGGTCGTATCTGGCGTAAGGCTCGAGCGAAAGGAGATTGTTCACCTTCGGGTTGAGGCCGGAGGTGAACACGCTCGACACGATCTTGATGCGCACCGCCGGGAACTCGCGACGAAGCTGCTGCGCAACTTCGAGCGCCGGATCGTTCGGATCCTCCGCCCCCAGCACGAGCTGGAGATGCCAGGGGTGGGCCCGGTGTAGTCTCGGCGGCGGCTCACACGCAGCACCGAAAGATCGGTGACGAGCGTGAGCAGGAGCGACACCGCGGCTGCAATCGCCGAGGCGAAGAGCATTGCGTCCATCTGCGACTCCTTCTTTTGATTCTTGGGCAGGAGATTCGCAGGCGCCGGTGTCAGCTGCGTGGACCTATTGAAAACTTGTGGAAAAGTCCCCTTCTTCACTACTTGGCACTCGGAGCGCCTCGTCCCAGCTCGCGCATCTCTCCGCGAAGCCAGGTCCGAAACGCGGCGATCTCCGGGCGACGGAAGGTCTCCCGAAGGCCGACGAGGTGGTAGGCGTGCCCGACCGGCAATGCGCTCAGCTTGGGGAACACGCGCCGGAGCCGCCCCGCCGCTAGCTCGTCCTGCACCAGCGACCAACGGGCGAGCGCGACTCCCTGACCCCGCGCCGCGGCCTCCACCAGCAGCCCGGAGTCCAAGAGCTGATGGTAGCGGACATTCGGCGCGGAGATGCCGTGCGCCGCGAACCAGCGCGGCCAAGCGCTTTCGTGATCGTCTTTGAGCAACGGATGCCCCGCCAAGTCGCGCGGCTTGAGTAAGCGCTTGACCCTTTCCGGCGCAGCCACGACAACGAACACGTCCTCGAATAGTTTTTCCGCGAGCAAGCCCCGATAAGGACCCGGTCCGAAGCGAACCCCCACGTCCACCGGCTCGAGCGTGAAGTCCACGACCGTTTCGGAGCTCGAAATTCGCAGGTCCAGCTCAGGGTGGCGCGCCAGAAAGCCGCCGAGCCGCGGCACGAGCCAGCGCGCCGCGAACGAGGGCAGAGTCGTCAGCGACACGGTCGGGCGTTCGCGACCACTGCGAAGCTTCCGGTTCGCCTCGTGCAGCTGTCCGAAGATGCGCGTCAGCTGCGCGAGCCATGCTTGCCCCGCTGGCGTCAACGTCAAGCCGCGCCCGGTTCGGCGAAACAGGGGTGTCTCCAGCTCTTCCTCCAGCTGCTTGACTTGGTGGCTGACGGCCGTTTGCGTGACGTGTAGCTCACCGGCCGCCTTCGTGAAGCTGCCGAGGCGCGCCGCCACCTCGAAGACTTGAAGGGCACGAAGGGAAGGTAGGGGCGGACCCATGAGTTTTGCTCATGTAGCATGCGGAAGATGAGCTTTTGCCCAAGGCTCGCCTCCGCTATCGATTCGGGCATGAAACTGCATCGTTTTCGCTACAGCCCTTACGCCCGCAAGGTTCAGGCGGTGCTGGATTGGCTGGGTCACCGGTATGAGCTTTGTGAGGTGCCCTACGCTGACCGCAACGAGCTCGCCGCGCTCACCGGCGGTTACATCCAGGTACCGGTGCTGGTCACGGACGGCGGCCAGGTGCTCAAGGAGTCACGGGACATCTGCGAGCACCTCGTGCAAGGCGGTGGCGCGGCTCTCGTCCCCTCCCCGTTCGAAGGGCCTATCTGGGCGTACCACGACTTCGCGGATGGGCCGCTCGAGGACGTTCTGTTCCGCATTGGCTCTCCCGCCGTGCAGCGAGCGTGGCCGACGCCGGGCGAGCGCGCTCTTTACACCTTCATCAAGGAGCGCAAGTTCGGCGCCGGCTGCGTCGATGCATGGCTCCGCGAGCGGGGCTCTCTCGTCAGCCGTGCGCAGAAACTACTCGCCCCGTCCGTACGCACGCTCTCGCAGCAGCCCTTCCTCTTCGGAGACACTCCGACCCTCGCCGACGCTGCTCTCCTGGGCAACTGCCTCATGCTGCAGGAAGGCGACGTCTCCCTTTTACCCCGCATCGCTCCCGAGCTCGTGAACTACACCGAGCGCGCGAGCGCGTTTCGCTTCAGGGAGGTTTAGCTAGACGCCGCTGGACGGGGCTCCGGCGTCCGCCGGGTCGCGATCGACGGCGGCACGCGGAATGCATCGACGCTGGCCATGGCAACGGTGCGTGCAACCTCTTGGGCTGGCTCCTCCCGCGTCGCTTGGCTCCTCGCGGCGCTCCTCATTCTCATGGCGCTGCTGGGCTTGCTCGGGGCCGCGCCGGCCCTTCGCGCCGGCACGGCGGCCCTCGGTACCCCCGATTCCACGACCGCCCTTCGCCCCTGCGCGCTCCCCGACGTGCGCGTCGAGCGCGCTCGGGACCTCTCCGCGACACTGCTGCCGCGCTACCTCCGTGCTCCTGCGCTACAGGTCTGCGCCGCCCGTTGTTGACCGCCGGCACGGCTCAATTGTCGCGCTCGCGCAACCGTGCCTCAGAACCCTCAGGCCTGAGCCGGGAACAGCCGCGGGAAAAGCGCCTCCGCGCTCTGCGAGTCGAAGCGGAGCGAGACCGGCCCCTTCGGCGTCTCGGAGCCGACGAGCCCCGCATCGATCAGGCGGCTCAGCAACTCCCGCGCCGTTCGCTCTGGCAAGCGAGTTACGAGGCTCGCATCCCCTCGCGGCATGTCTCCCCGCTGCAAAAGCGCCCGTACGAGCATCGCCGCCGCGAGCGGCAGCCGAAGATTTCGAGCTACGTAGTCCGCCAGTCGCGATTCGAGGGCGTTCAGCTCTAAGAGCTGCTCCATGAAGGTGAGCTGGTCCAGCATGACCTCACAGAACCACGTGGCGTACTCCTGCAGCGCGCGCAGCGAGAGATTGCCACGCCCATCCAGGTCACTCTCGCGCGGGGAGTCAGCATGGTCCATCATTGCCTTGTACTCACCTCGCTCCGAAAGCCCGCGCGCCAGCCCGCGAGAGATGGACCAGAGCCCATGCGCGCCGATACCCGACTTGAGCGCCATGGCGTGGGACATGAGGCGGCTCACCCGACCGTTGCCGTCAGGAAAAGGGTGAATGTAATTGAGTCGATGGTGAGCGACGGCGATGGCGACCAGTCGCGCGGCTGGGCCTAATGGCTCGAGGCGAAAACGCTCCGAGAAATAGTCCATGAACGACGCCACAGCCGCGCTCGAGGGGGGTACGTGACGCCCCACCACGTTGTCGTGGCGCGGTTCATGACGAAACTCTCCGGGCTGCATTTGATAGCTGCCGCGATGATCGTGAATGGTCGCAAGCTCTGCCGGCACGTGCGCGTAAAATTCTTCATGGAGCCAGCGCACGAATCCCGGCTGCGCCGGTTCACCCAAAGTGCCCGCCGCGAATCGGTCTTCGATGCTTCTCTGAACCTGGATGTGAGCCCGCGCTTCTAGCTGCAGGGAGCGCCGTTCATCGGTCAACAGCTCCCCGGACAGCGCTCGCTCGATGTCACGAGGGCGGGTATCGTGACCTTCGATGAGGTTGCTGTAGTAGCAGTTCATCACCCGCACGAGGCCTGCGAGGCTCCGAGCCGTTATCGGGTGCAGCTTCGACCCCAGGGCGGCGGCGGTGGCTGTGATCGCCGAGGTTACATCTGCCAGCCGCTCAGGGTAGTGATTGAGCTGGCACGGTTCGATGCGGGCAGGGGTTTCTAGAGTCGTCATCGGGCGCCGATCAAAGCCGCAGATTCTGCCGATAGCGTGACCCGGCAACCTACTGAATTACAAACGAAATTCAGCAAGAGAGCTGCATTTGCGCCGATCTGCTCTGCCGATCTAGGCCCTCTCACCGCAACGTCTGGCACGTCGTCTGCAGGGTACGCGGCATGACTAGTACCTGGAACACGGTCGCCGCCCTCTTTCTCGTCGCGAGCGCGGCCGCCTGCAGCGACGATGGCGGCCCCGGCCAACCTTCCTGGGGCGGCGCCGCCAACTACGGCGGCGTGGGCGGAACGGCAGGCCCCTCCAGCGGCGGCTTCGCGGGCACGTCGAGCACGGGTACCAACGCCGGTACCGAAGCCGGCGGCACCGGCACCAGCAGCTTCAGCGGCACCACGAGCACCGCGGGCACGATCAGCACGGGCGCGGGTCCCGGGAGCTTCGGCGGCAGCTTCTAGCAGACGATCAATTCTCGCTGCGCAGCTCGCGTGCCGCAGCCGCTTCAAGGTCATGCAGTCGCTCCCAATCTTCGCCGGTGGCCCGCTCGCCGGCGAGCGATAGCGCGATCCTCAAGGTGGAAGCAGCCAGCGCCAAGTCGCCTTTGTCCTCGAGCAATCGCGAGCCGGTAGCGTAGCAGTAGAAGCAGGATGAGTCGGCACGGATGGCTTGTGAGATGAGCGTGATGCCTCGCTCGAAGTCCCCTTCCCGCCTCAGGTGTTCCGCGACGAGGGCCGACTGGGAGGGCTTGAGCTTGAAGAGCAGGAGGCGCTCGGCCAGCACCTTGTTAGGTAGACTCAGCCGTTCACCCGTGACGAGCGAGAAGCGCAGCGCCGCGGCAAAAGCGATGGAACGGGGCGGTTCAAGGGCTAAAGCGCGCTCGAGGTCCGCGCGAGCCTGGACGTGCTGCTTGGCGGCCAGGGCAAGGCGCGCGCGCATGATGAGGGCCTCCGCAGAGAGCTCGTCCAACTGCACGGCGAGCTCCGCCTCGCGCCTCGCCCTCGCCGGGTCGCGCGCTTGGAACAAACTGGCCCATGACGTGTGCACCTCGCTGGCGGTCAGCTCCGCAATGTCTACCGGCGCGTCCACGCTTGGGGCTGGCAACCTCGCGAGGGTGCCTCGCTCCCGGAAGAAGCGATAGTAGTCGTTCTCCAGCTCCGTGAGCGTCGGGCCTACAGCTTCGCGCCACGCTCCCTTCGCGTCCGCCCCCGACTTCAGACCGTTCAAGTAGGTATTGAACCTGTCGCGATGCTGGAAGTACATCACGTAGGTGAGAGCCTCCGCCGCGACGTAGTTGGCGTGGACGTCGAACTCGTCGCCTTCGTAGAACTCGGCGCCTCTGAGCTTGAGCAAATCTTGAAAGCGCGTCGGCTTCACGCTCGTGCGCACCGTACCTCCGAAGTACAGCAGGCCGTGGCGCACTTCCATGGACTCCCAGAACTCCGCCAGCCCCTCACGGAGCCAAACGGGAGCGCTAGGAAAGTGAAACGAGACGAAGCGATGCGTGAGCTCGTGCTGCAGCACGCCGGAGACCTCGGCCCCAACCCCTCTTTCACGACGAGCCGTGGGCGGCCATCGAGGTACTCCTCGGCAGTGGTAAAAAATCCCGCCCAATTCGCCTTACCGGCGACACGTGCCAGGAGCTCGAAGTCCGCCACCGGCAACATGACGACTTCGATCGTGCCACGCGGGTTGTCTTGCGACGGGAAGGCCACTTGCTCCAGCGCGGCGTAGGAGACCTCGAGCTCCTTGAGCGACTCGCGCGCTGAATCTTCGCTCTGAGTGGTGAGGACCTTGAAGTGCGGCGAGTTGACTTCCAGCCAGCGAGCGCCTCCGGC
Organism: Polyangiaceae bacterium; assembly: GCA_029266615.1. Taxonomy (GTDB): domain Bacteria; phylum Myxococcota_A; class Polyangia; order Polyangiales; family Polyangiaceae; genus PMG-095. The sequence goes on along the minus strand of JAQSWN010000311.1, from coordinate 12,737 downwards.
CTCGGGCCCGCGGAACGGCTGTGTCGCGCAACCCGCAATGGCGGCGACGAGCCCCAGGCAAGCTCCTAGCCGACGCACTCGTCCCTCCCCCACCGCCGACTCACTTCGGCATGACGGATTCGGTCAAAATCGCGATGCTCTTCACGCCGGCGGTGCGGCTCAGATCCATCGCTTCGATCGCGGCGGCGTAGCTCGCGTCGCTCGCGGCGTCGAAGTAGAGGACTGGCGGGAGGTTGAGCCAGAAGGTCTTGGTGACCATGGGCGTCACGATCATGAAGATGATCAAGACGACCAATACGACGTCCACCAGGGGAGTGATGTTGATGTTGGGGGTCGAGCCGGACTTCTTGCCGCCGCCACCGCCGAGTTGAACGCCCATGACTTAAGCTCCGTCTCCGCCCTGGGCGCCGGGCTTCTTCTTCTCGGTGACCTTGAGAAGGACGCCCTTGAAGCCGATGTCCTGCAAGTCGAAGAAGGCCGCGCGCATCTTGCCCCAGGTCATGCCCTGGTCGCTCTTGAGCATGAGGGCGCGCTCCGGCTCCTTGGCGTGAAGCGCGACGAGCTCGCCCTTGAGCTGGCTGAGCTTGATCGTCTTCTTCTCGCAAACGGTGGTCCCATCCGGGGCGATCGTCACCTCGATGGGGTTCACGTACTTCGCCTTGGGGTCCGGCGTTTCCACCTTCGGAAGCTCGATCTGCGCGCCTTCGTTGATGGCCGGGGTCACGACCATGAAGATGATGAGCAGCACCAGCACCACGTCCACCAAGGGAGTGATGTTGATATCAGGGGTCGCTGCGCCCTTCGCTTTGGGACTGCCGCCTAAAGATACGCCCACGGTGCTGCTCCTATCTTAGCTTTCGGTTCGCGCGCCAATCAGGCGGCGTGCTGCTTCTCGCGCTTGCCGGTGGTGCGGCCCTGGTGATTCTCGAGCTCGTCCAGGAGCTCACCCGCAGAGCGGCCGAGCGCGGTCTCGATACCGGCGATCTTGGCGTTCAAGAAGTTGAACGAGATGACGGAGGGGATGGCGACCATGAGGCCGAACGCGGTCTCGATGAGCGCTTCCGAGATGCCGCCCATGATGGCCGACATGCCGGCGTTGCCTGCATTGCCGATGCCCGCGAAGGCGCCGATGATGCCGACGACCGTGCCGAGCAGACCGACGAAGGGAGAGATGGAGCCGACGGTGGCGACCACGTTCATGCCACGACGAAGCTCTTCACCCACCGCTTCCATGCGCCGCCCGGCTTCGCTGCGCGCGAGCTGCACGGGGGAGAGGCCACCCTCACCGAGGTCTTCGTAAGCGTGGATGTAGCGACGGATGATCGGTCCAAACAAGCGCGCGAGGGCGGACGACTTGTACTTGTCCGCGACGGGGATAATCTCTTCGACCTTCCACTCTTCCAGAAGCTTGCCGGCTTGCTGGGCGAACAGACGCGACTCTTTCGCCGAGCGTGAGAACGCGATCAGGCGCTCGATCGTCACGCCGATGAACGACACGGCCATCATGAACAGGACGAACGCGATGCCCTTGTTCAAGGCACTCATGTGCGCCCAAATGTGCGTAAGATTGAAACTCATTGCTTTCTCCAGACTCTCTCTACGTTCTCAGCTTGAACGGGAACTTCATGTAGCGGACGACTGCGGCGGGCTTGCCCTCGGCGTCCAGCGCGGGTTTGAACGTCAACGCTTTCACGGCCGCGACGCAGACGGCGTGCAGCTCCGGCGGGCCCTTCATCGCGCGCACGTCCGTGACTTGGCCCGTCTCCGTGACGACGTAACGGATGACGACCGTGCCTTCGAGACCGGCGGCTTTGGCGTCCGCCGGGTACTCGGGCTTGACCAGCTTCGCGATCGGCTCGGGCGGGGTCATGCCCTCTGAGACCGGAACCGGCTTCTTGACCTTCGGTAGTTGCGGAGGCGGAGGCGGAGGCGGAGGAGCAACGGGCGCATCCACCACCGTCTTTTCGCCGGTCGAGCCGTCGCCGCCGCCCTTTTCGTAAGGGTCGCCGCCGCCGGTGCTGCTCGGCTTGACGTCCTTCTCCTGAAGCTTTTCGTCGACGATGGTGGTCGGCGTCTCGAGCTTTTGCAGGCGCGGGCCCGGATTGGGCTTCTGCGGCTTCGGCTCCGTGGGCGGAGGGGGAGGCGGCGGTTCGGGTTCCGGCTCGGGCTCTCTGGCGAGCTCCACCTCGACGACCTTGGCCTCCTCCTCTTCTACCTCCGCGACTGCGTTGCCCGAGTAGAAGACGCCCGCGGCGATTCCACCCACCACGACAGCGGTTCCCACGCCCGCGCCCATGAGAAGGCGCTTCAGGCGAAGAGAATCACGATTCTTTTGGCTCCAAGTCTCGAATGCCACGGTGTGGGCGGAGATTGCTGGCGCTCCGTGACGGCTCTGTGGCGCGTCCGAAAAATAGCCGTGACCTTCGTTACAAACCCACCCGCACTTGTCCCCAGCTGGTCATCCAAACGTCACAAAGTCTCCAAGTTTTGGTTTTGAGCCTCGTCACTGCAAGGTGGCACGTTCTTGTCACTTCAAGGTCACACCCCTTCACTATCGATTGCGCTCGTTCCGCGTAATCGTCATGTCCCGCATTCTGGTCATCGAAGACGAGCCCGACATCCGTCAGGTGCTCGACTACAACCTCCGGCTCGCCGGGCACGAGGTCTCCGCCGCCTCGCGCGGCCTGGACGGCCTGCGTCTGGTCCGTGAAGAGAACCCGGAGCTCGTCATCTTGGACTTGATGCTGCCGGACATTCCGGGCACCGAGGTGTGTCGCACCATCAAGGACAACCCTCAAACTCGCAGCCTGCCAGTGGTCATGCTGACCGCGCGCGGCGAGGAGATCGACCGCGTCGTCGGCTTCGAGCTCGGGGCGGACGACTACATCACCAAGCCTTTCAGCGTTCGGGAGCTCGTGCTGCGGGTCCGCGCCGTCCTCCGCCGCAAGGTCCCGACCTCCAGCGACGCGCCGACGATCGAGTTCGGCAACCTCCGCATCGACCGCGCCGCCCACCGCGTCTGGGTAGAAGGCGCCGAAGTGGAGCTCACCGCCCTCGAATTCAAGCTGCTCGTGACCCTCTACGACCGCCGCAACCGCGTGCAGTCCCGCGAGTCCCTGCTCGACCACGTCTGGGGAATCGAAGCGCGCATTTCGACCCGCACCGTAGACGCCCACGTCAAACGCCTACGCGAGAAGATCGGCGCAGCGCGGGACTACATCGAGACCGTGCGCGGCGTGGGCTACCGGTTCGCGGACGCGCCGCTCGTAGAAGCGAGCTGAGCTCCTGGTGTAAGCGCGCGAGGAACCCGACGACATCGCGACGCCGGGGCCTGTTGCCAGCGTCATGGAAGGCGGTCGCGCCACGCTGCTTCTTGGCATCGCGACGGATGCGTTGGATGCTGCCGCTATGGTGACGCGGCGGGCCGGGCGAGCGGCAGCCGCCCGGCGTCATGGGCCCACGTGTACTCTGTCGCATCGAACCGCGGTTGCCTCTTGCGATCGGAACGCACATGTTTCGCCAGCGATGAGCAGTGAGCAACTCAATGCGCTGAGAGACGAGGCACGGCGTGCCGCTGGGTACCGCGGGAAAGCATTCCCCCAGACCCATCCGGACCGCCTTGCGACAGTGGCTCGGCTCCACGGCATCCCCGCTGTGGCGCCGGAGGGATGCCGCGTATTGGAGCTGGGTTGCGGGGACGGCGGCAACTTGCTCCCCATGGCATTCGAGCTCCGCGGCTCGACCTTCATCGGGGTGGACCTAGACGCTGAGCGTATTGCGCGGGGCCAGAGTCGGATCCACGAGCTCGGCCTAGAGAATGTGAATCTGTTCGCCCGTGACATCGGCGAGATTGGCGACGAGTACGGCAAGTTCGACTACATCGTCGCGCACGGCGTTTACTGCTGGGTGCCGGAGCACGTTCGGGCGCACCTGCTCGGTTTGTGCCGGTCGTTGCTCAACGACGGTGGGGTGGCCTTCGTCAGCTTCAACGTACTGCCGGGCTGGCACCTCTTGGAATACATGCGGGACTTCGCGTTGCTCGCGGCCGAGCAAGAAGGCTCGCCCAGCGACGCTCTGACGCGGATTCGGACCCTAGCGAAGGTATTCGCCGAAGGGCTCGGTGGCGCGGCGGGCGCTCAGAACCAGCACCTGAAGGAGCTGTTCGAGCGGCTGCAAACGTCGTCTGACTATATGCTCGCCTTCGACTACCTGGGTGATGTCGCCGAGCCGCTATCGCTCGGCGACTTCGTGAGCGCGGCCGAGGAGAAGGGGTTGCGCTACGTCGCAGACGCGAATTTTTACGAAACGGAGCTGCAGCGAGTACCTCCTCGGGTCAGGAGCACGCTGATGAAGGACGTGGCGGCTCCGTTGCAGCGGGAGAAGTTGGCGGACTTTTTCGGTGCTCGGCTATTTCGTCGCGCGATCCTATGCAAAGCGGAGCAACCCGTCGGCCTACGCGGCGCGAGCGCGGTCAAAGCTTTTCAATTGCTAGCTCAGGTGACACGCAATTCGGCCAACGATGACGCCACCAAGCCCACCCCGGCATCGTTTTCGATGCTGCATCAGGTCAAGCTCACGGTTTCGGCGCCGATCGTGAAGCAAGCGCTGACCGTGTTGGGTGACGCGTGGCCGCAGTCCATCGGCTTCGCCGACCTCGTCGATGGCGTCGCAGCCGCGAGCAGGAGCGCGACGCGAGCGGAGATCGACCGGGTGCTCACCGAAGCGGTTTGGGAACTGTACGGAGCTGGCGCGCTCGACTTGCGGTGCACGGCGCCTCGTTGCGTGAAGCGCGCCGGCGAGCAACCGATGGCCTCACTACTGGCGCGCCTCCGGCTCGGGGAACAGGGTGAAACCGTCAATCAACACCACGAGTTCGTGTTGATGACCGACGCACTCTCTCGAGCGTTGTTCGTCCTGCTCGACGGCACGAAGGATCGCCGACAACTGATTGATGCCTTGGATGCGGCGGTGCGGAGCGGCCGTCTGACGGCGTCGCCCGCCGAGCGCGACAACCTGTCTGCCGTGGTCGAGCAGCGTTTGACCGCATGGGGCGCTCACGCGCTACTGCTGGCGTAGGGCGAGACAAAAGCTGAAAGGCGGCCTCGGAGGAAGCCGCCCTTCACGAGTCTCGAGCTCTAGCCTCGTGACTCTCCTAGGTGGTCGTCAGCTCATTCCTCGTCCCAGCTGATCCAGGCGCCGGTCATCCAGTTCTCACCGGCCTTGAAGGCGCCCTTGTACTCGGCGGCTTCGAAGCCAGCGGCGGCCTCGCCAGGGAGGTCCTCGTCCGGAATCGGTGCGGGGGGGTTCGCGTAGCAGTCGAAGCCGGCGGGCGCCTCTTCCAGCGTCTCGTTGCCTTCTTGGTCCTCGAACCAGGTGTCACCGGCAGCGTTGGTCGAGTGGTACACGCTCTCGTTGCCGAAGATGGCGGACGAGGTGAGCGCGATGTCGGTCGGCGGCACCAGGTCCGTGTTGCGGATGCTGAACGCGCCGGAATCGAAGCCGGTGACGATGGCGTTGCTGATCGCGCCCGATACCTGCCGACGGAGCACCATGCCGATTCGGGGATTCTCCGTCGGGACGGTGCCGGTGTTCGGGCCGCACAGCGTCACATTCGACCATTGCGCGGTCGTGAGCGGGTCGATGTTGGCGTTGTTCGCGGTGTCCATCTCGAAGCCGTTGGAGTCAGCCTCGGCCGATTCCGGGAAGGCGCGACCGAACGCGTACTGAACCGTGCCAGTGAAGCCGAAGTCCGTGTCGAACATGTCGTCGTCGCAGTTGAGGGCGACGAGGTGAGTGGCGTTGACAGTGCCACCGAACCACTCGAAGCAGTCGTCGATCGAGTTGGAAACCTGGATGTGATCGACGACGGTGCCGCTGCCGACACCTGCGAACGTGATGCCGTTGCTCTCCACGTCCTTCATGATTTCACGACCGACGAACTCGATGCGGACGTACTGAAGCGTGCCGCTACTCTCGTCGTTGTTGTCGGCGGTGGCAGACCCGTACGGTGTGGCCGCGACGAGGCCTTCGACCTGCGGGTTCGGCTGATTCACCTGAGCGTTGCCCATGATGATGATGCCGCCCCAGTCACCCGGCTTACGGGCGCCCGCCGCCTTGGAGCTCGTGAACACGATCGGCGCGTCCGCGGTGCCAGCGGCCTCGATCTTCGCGCCCTGCATCACGCCGAGCACGGCGTCAGGGGACTCGCCCATGATCTTCACGCACGGCTCGACCGTCAGCGTCACGCCGTCCAGCACGCGTAGCTGTCCGTCGAAGGTGTAGCTCTTGCCCGACTCGAGCGTGGTGTCTTCCGAGATGTCACCGTCGCCGTCGACCGGGATGGCGCCGCCGTCTTCCAGCGCGTCGATGTCACAGGTGGTCGGCCCGTTGCCGGAACCGCCACCGCCAACGGGCGCCTCGCCGGCGTCCGCTTTCGTGCCGCCGGTGCCGCTGCCCGACTTGCCACCGCTACCCGACGTGCTGGTGCCACCGGTGTTCTTGCCGCTGGTGCCGCCGTCGCCGCCCTCGTTCGAGGTCGCGCCGCCGCCGGGGTTGTCCGAATCTTCGTCGTCGCCGCAGCCCATGACGAACAGGGGGGCGACCACAGCAGAAAGCAAGACCATCTTAGAAAGTTTGCGCATGTAAAGAGACTCCTTTGGACGGGCGGGAACCTGCCAAGCAGACATGACTGATAAGTGCCTGGTAAGTAACAATGAGGTGTCGATTCTTCCGCTCAGGCAGCCTCTCGTACATTCATACAGGACGAGAGGCCGCCGAGTCCGACCGTGGTGATGCGCTTCCCGAACACGTTGTACAGAAGTCGGACGTCGGTCCCGGTGCTCTGGTTCGAGTAGTCAATCGCCAGGTTGACGATGAACGGCGACTGAAAAGAGAGGGGGCGAGAGGAATTAGTCGCTAAGCTGCCGGCCGGCAATTCGATGCGCGAGTGCGCGCCAGTGACGTTGGCGATCAAGGTGACGTCGCGCAGCACGTTCGTGATATCGGCCAGGTTCTTGCGCCCCTCCAGCTCCAACCCAATCAAGTCCGCGGAGTCCGCGTTGGCGTAGGTGATGATGCCGGATTGAGCGCCCCGCGCGATCGTCTCCTCTATTGGCAGCTTGAAGTGCTTGTAAAAGAAGCTGAATGCGAGCACCTCTCGTAGCGACGGGAAGTACTCGAAGCGCACGTCCGCGTTGGTGATCTTCGTGATCTCGAGATCTGGATTGCCCTGCACCGGCAGCGCGCCGGTATAGGACGCGGAGAGAAACGGGGCGATTTCACGCAGCTGCGGCCGGGCCAGCGTCTGGCTCACCGCGAAGCGGGTGTTCGTCTTCTGGCTTGCGGAGTAGACGAGCGACACCGCCGGCAGGATGTCCGTGCTGTTGATGTCGCCGCGTCGTTCGGTCCCTTCGCGGTCGAAGGGGTCGAACCCGACGAAGCGCTGCTTGGTCGCCTCCACTCGCGCGCCGCCGATCGCGCGGAGCTGCTTGGTGATCTGCGTGTCGACCATGCCGTAGCCGGCGTAGACGTTCAAACCCGCTTCGTACTGGTCGAAGCTTTGCGTGTTCTCGCGCAGCGTGAGCAAGTCGTCACGGATGTTGCTGGACGTGAACAGATTCTCGGAGCAGTTGAGCGGGAAGGAGCTCCCTGGACACGTGCGCACCCGATCGAACGTCGCTCGATCCAGACGACCACGACCCGAGACCGGCTCGAGCGCGAAGCGACGGGCGCTGAACTCGCGGTCACGCAAGCTGAAGAAGCCACCCGCCTTGAGGCGAGTCTCCTGCTCGACGCTCTTGGTCAGCGGCTGAGTAATGTCTAGGCCGCCGTTCTTCGTCACCTCGGATTGCTCGGAGAAGAAGTGCGAGCCACTCTGCGAACCCTGCACCCAGGTGTAGCCCGTGTCCGTCTTTACGAAATCGCTATCGCGAGAGTCGGGCTGACTGCGGCCGGCGGAGGCGAGCGCCGCGTGCCAATCGATTTCCATCCGATTGAGCGGCTTGAAGGCGTGGCGACCACGCAGCTGACCGAAATTCAGCGCGCGCTCGGTGAACTGAAGGTGCGTCGTGTGGATGGTCTGGGCGCTGTTCTCGTACGTGCCCTCCATCTCGAACACCTCGTTGTCCGAGCTCTGGCTGTGCAGCGTCGTGAGGTTCAGCAGGTGATCGGGGTGCGGCTCATAGGACACGCTCCCGAAAGCGCCCCAACGCACCGTGTCTACGCCGTGCTCCAGCTTCATGTCATCGGCCGCGCGGAAAGTGCCGCCTGACTCGGCCACGAAGTTCTTGCGCTGCTCGTCGGTGATGTTGAAGGATCGGCCGTAGTTGAGCGCGGTCACCACGCCGAGCTTCTGATTGCCTGGCAATTTGAAACTGTCGCCGGCGACGATGCTGACGCCGTGGTTGGGCGGCGTGAAGCCACGACGCGAGCTCATGCGCGAATTGAGCTTTCGGCCGTATTCGGTGAGCTCCTCATCGCTGGTCACGCGTTGGCCATCCACGGCCGTGTTCGCGTCCAAACGCTTGTTGGGCAAGTCCGGCATCTGCCGCGTGCCGCTGTCGTAGCCTAGCCAGTCCGTGCTGCTACCCGAGTAAGTCAAACGGTCGCGGAACGTCGCGGCGCTGTTGAAGCCACCGTTGAGCGAGATTTGGAACAAAGTTTGGCGCGGAAAGTCGCGGGTGTTGATGCGTACGGAGCCGCCCGCGAAGTCGGCGGGCATGTCGGGCGTGAAGGTTTTGTTGATGGTGATGCTGTCGAGCACCAACGAGGGAAACAAGTCGAGCGGCACCGTGGTGCGGTCCGGCTCGGTGCTGGGCAGCGGGGTGCCGTTGAGGAGGGCGTTGGTGTAGCGCTCGCCGAGGCCGCGGACGTAGACGAAGCGGCCGCCGACGATGGTCGCGCCGACGACGCGCTGGGCGGCTTCGGCGGCGTTGCGGTCGGGGGTGCGCGCGATTTCGGCGCGGCCCACGCCGTCCCCGACGCTGGCGGAGCGCTTGCGCTCGAGGGTTTGGCCTTCGAGCGACGTCTTGTCCGCGTCGGAGACGATCTCCACGGTTTCAACCGCGGATTCGTCGGGGATGAGCTGGGTGTCGACGCGAGTGATGGCGCCGGCCGTGACCTCGATGGTGTCCACACGCGAGGGTTGATGGAGCTCGTAGGCGACGCGGATGTTGTAGGTGCCGGGCGGGAGCTCGAGGCGGAAGCGGCCGTCCACGTCCGTGAAGGTCTTGGTCTTGGTGCCGATGACCGTGACTTGGGCTTCGATGATGCTTTCGTTGAACTTGGTGTCGGTGATGATGCCGACGATCGCGCCCTTGCCCTTGGGCGGCGCTTTGGTGAGCGCGGCGGCGCCGGCGGCTTCTTCCGCGGCGAGCTCCTTGCTCATCTCCGCTTCCATCTCGGCGTCGCTCGGCATCTCTTCGTCGGCCGGCATTTCCTCGCCTTCGCCTTCTTCGGCGGCGGCGGGGGGCGGGGGGGCAGCAGGCGGAGCGCCCGCGGGCGGAGCGGCGGGCTGGTCACCGCCGGCGGGGGGCGTTGCCGGCGCGGGAGCGGGCTCCGCTTCATCCATCGGCACCTCTTCGGCGTCGGCGCCCTCCTCGGCTTTCGGGGGCTTTGGCGCGTCTTGCGCGAAGGCGGAGGACGCGAAAGAGCTGTTGAGGACGAGGAGGGAGATCAGCGCGGGCGCGAGGCGGAAAGGTCGCATTGAAGCGCCCCGAATGTCCTGGCAGCCTGTGACGCCCGGATGACAGAAGCGAAACTTCGCGACAAATCCGAGGGCGACGCAGTGAAGAAACGGTGACTCACTCCGCGGGCTGAAGCTCGGTCAGCCGGCCCGTGAGGATCGGGCCCTAAAGCTCAGAGAGCCAGCGAGAGAGGGTGCGCCGTGAGGGGACGCCCGAGGAGACGCGCTTCACCGTGCCGTCGCGATCGATGAGGACGAAGGTGGGGAGCAGCGAGACCCCGTAGCCGCGCTGCACCTGGCCGTCGTCCACCGCGACGGGATAGGTGATCGGCCACTGCTTCTGCACGCGGAGCGCGGCGGCGGCGTCGTTGTCTACGCTGACGCCAACGAAGACGACGCCGTTCTGCTTAGCTTCTTGGTAGACCTCGTCCACCATGGGCGCGGCGTGCTCGCAGGCGCCGCACCAGCTGGCGAACACCTCCAGGAGCACGGGCTTACCGCGATGCTCTTCCAGCTTGAAGGAGCCGGCCCCGGAGGCGAGCGGGAGGTCGAACGGCTTGGCGGCGGCGCCCTCGCTGGGGCCGGAGCCGCCGCGGGTGACGAGCACCCCGAACAGGCCGGCCACGCCCGCGTACATGGCCCAGTCCACCGCCTTGGAAAGCTTGCTGCGCGGCGCGGGCGCGCTGGGAAGGTCCGACGAAGAGGGAGAAGAGGGAGTGGTCAAGGTGCTAGCAGCCGCCGGCCGAGCCCGAACCCTGCCAGTGCCAGCACGAACACGATGGCTCCGTGGGCCAGGCACGAGTGCAGGAGCTCGTGACTGCCACAGGCGATGCTCATGCCCGAGCCCGACGCTAGCCCCGCGACCATACCGATGATCGCCCCCGAGAGACCTGGATTGTAAGGATCCGTCTTCCGCCACGCGACGAGCGCGCCGCCCGCGATGAGAGCGCCGAACAGGAGTGCGACGATGCCGCAACCTGCAGCGTGACCGGCAGAGCTCGGCTCCGAGAACTTCGCCAGACCGAAGTGCTCCGTGGAAAGCAGGGCGAGGTAGCCAACGAACAGCAGCGGCAGGCCGAACAGCAGCGCGAGCCGCACCGCGCGCGAGCCGCGCTTACCGGGCGGACGCGCGAGCGCGACGAACACCAGCACCGCCTGCGCGCCCAGCCAGCCCGTGGCGCCGAACATCGCCGTGCGCACGACGCCGGACACGCGGTGCTCTGCGTACGCGAACCACGTGTAGTACGCGACGAGCAGGAGCGAGAGGCCGATGGTGAGCAGCGCTCGCCCCGTTGCCGAGACGCCGCGCTCTTTGCAAAGGCCTTTCGTGCAGGCCCCACGGATGGCCTTGGAGCACCCTTCGCTCGGGGCGACCGCCGCGCCGGGCCAGGCGATGTCTGCGAGAGGATCCTTCTGGGTCATGGCTTGAAAATCAGGCCGAGCGCTGGAAGCTTTCCAGCTCCTTGCGCAGCTGGTTGTAGCCGCGGTGCACCCGTAGTTTGACGGCAGTTTCCGTCGTGCCAAGCACGGTGGCGGCTTCTTGGATGCTCAAGCCCGTGATCTTGGTGAGCTCGATGGCTTCCCGGTAGCTCTCGGGCAGCTTTTGAAGTGCGATTTCGAGAGCGTCCGACATTTCCGTGGGGACGCCCGGGGACTCCGGGCGGGGCTCGGGCAGGCTGCCGTCGGCGCTCAAGTCTTCGTTCCTTACGGCGGCGGCCCGCCTTTCGTCCAGAAACGAGCGGCGGGCGATCGCGACGGCCCAGGGCAAAACCGGGGCTCCGCGGAGGTAACTGGCGCGCGCGCGGTGCATTTTGGTGAACGTGATTTGCAGCAGGTCCTCGGCGCGGGCTCTATTTCGGGTCAGTCGCAGGAGGTAGCCCATGAGCGTGGGCGAAAGCTTGCGATAAAGCGCATCGAACGCCTCGGCCTGACCGTCGACGTAGCGATCCATGAGCTCTTCCGCCGTGTTGACGGAAGTGTCGGGCCTACTCGTCGCGTCCACGCCGGCGTGTCGTATACCGGCGTACAGTGGAGCGCTAGGAGATGCCCACAAGTCCCTCCTACGCCTCCCCGCTCAAGCAAGTTTCTTAGTTTTTGGCTTCGGGCCGGCCGCGGGGCTCGCCGAAGCGAAACCCCGCGGGTTTTCTGCGGGTTCAGTCAGGCCCGGCGGCTCAAATGAGCGACTTGAGGTCGAGCATTTCCTCGACGTCCGGCATCAGCACGAGCTCCACGCGGCGGTTTTGCTTACGGCCTTCGTCCGCGTCGTTCTTCGCGACCGGGTCCGTGTCGCCGTAGCCGGCGGCGTGCAGGCGCTCCGGCGTGAGGCCACCGCCGCCCTCCTTCGGGTCGACCGGGTGCACGAGGTAGAGCAGCACTTGGCGAGCGCGCATCGCCGAAAGACCCCAGTTGTCGCCGAAGCGGCCCCCCTTGAGAGGCTTGTTGTCGGTGTGGCCCGCGACCTGGAAGTAGCGCCCCGCGAGCTGCTTGTCGTTGCGGATGACCTCCGCGACGGCGTCCAGCACCTTGTTGCCTTCTTTGCTGAGCTTGTCGTCACCGGAGGCAAACAGCACGTCGCCCGGCAAGCGAATGACCATGCGGTTGCGACGGATTTCCACCTTGAGTCCGAGGTCGGTCAGCTTCTGCAGCTTGGCGCGCAACAGCTCGAAGCGCTGCTTGATGCGCTCGAGCTGAGCGGCGCGCTCTTGGTACTCCTTGAGTGCGCGCTGCAGCTCTTCCACGCTCTTGGTGAGCTGCTGGTTGGCGGAGCCGGTCTGCGCGAGCTGCTGATTGATGGTGTCGAGGTTGACGCCCATCTTCTGCAGCTGGTCCTTGAGGTCTGAAATCTGCTTGAGCGCGATGTCCAGGTCCGCTTGGGTCTTGTTGCGCTCGTCTTCCGTGCCCTTCTGCCTTTGCGCGAGCTGGTCATACTTCGCAAGCTGCGCCTTCCATTCGTCTTCGCTGTAGCCACAGCCGACGAGCAGAGCCGCGCACACGCCAACAGAGAGCAACTTCCGAATCGACATCGACTTCAATCTCCTGGCCCCTTTCACAGTGG
>JAQSWN010000078.1 GCA_029266615.1 Polyangiaceae bacterium | reverse complement strand
GCCGTCGTCGGCGGCGGATTCGTGCAGCGCTTGTCTGAAGGCGCGCTGCTGCTTGGAGTGGCAGGCGTGTTACGGCAAGGCGCCGAAGAGCATCTGCGGGTACGGTGGGGATCCCAAGGCGCCCGGTCAGATGGACTGCGTGCACGGCTGTTACATGAACGGCTACCTGGCTAGCGCGGACCCGAACGACCTCCTTTTGACCTGCGCCAAGACCTGCGCGGGAGCCTGCGTTCACGTCGCCCCGATCACGGACGACCTCGTTGCCTGCGGGACCCTCGAGTGCGCCGACGAGTGCTTTCCCGTCGAGTGACGGTTTCGTCTTAGCGGATCCGCCGCGGGTGAAGGCTCACGGCGCGCGTGGAGGCGGAGCTCAGCAAAACGGGTACAGCGGGCAGAGCGCCAGCTCCAGCTCGCTGTCCATCTGCGTGGGCTCGGGGTGCGCGCCGAGACACTGCGGATCCGTGCATTTTTTTGCCGCCTCCGCGATGCGCTTGCCCAGCGGCTTGATCTTGAAAGCGGCGGCCTCCACCTCCCGGCAATTGCTCGACTCCGCCAAGGTCGCGGCGGCGCGGCCAAGCTTGCGCGACAGGTGCTCGGCCGCCCACGGCCGATACGGCTCCGGCACGTCCTCCCAGGGTACTTGCGCGCCTTCGCGTTCGAGACGCGCCTGCACCGCCGCAATCGAGGAAGCGTCGTACTTGGACCCGTCCTTCGTGCTGCATTGGCTCGCGCCGGCAGCGCCGGGTTGCCGCGAAGCGCACGCCGCTAGCACCGCGAAGCCGAAGAGCGCGACGAGAACGGATTTGAGCGGCTTTTGCATCCGTCGCCGAGAATAGGTCTCCGCGACTGAGCCGGTCAATGTGGGCGCCCGCCACACGGCGGCACCAGGCGCCGCGCGAGGCGCGACTGCAGGAGGGCCGCGCCGTGGCAGCCCCCCACCCGATTACGGCTCTTGCATGTTGAGCGGTCCGAGGAAATCACGCTTGCCGAGCGGCACGCCGTTGTGGCGCAACAGTGCGTAGACGTGCGTGCTGTGGAAGAAGAAGTTCGGCTGAGCGTGCTGCCAGAAGTAGTCCGCGCCGAGCATGAACTTGGGCTCCCACCGTGGCTGCGTCACCTTGCGCGTCGCCGCGCCTTCGAAGTCCGCCGCGGTGAAAGTCGCCAGGTAAGACAGCACGCTTTGCACGCGCGCGCGCAGCTGGTCCAGCGACTGTTCGTCGTCCGCGTGCTTGGGGGCTTCCTTGCCGGAGAGGCGAGCCGCCGCGAGCTTGGCCGTGTCGCAAGCAGTTTGAACTTGGCGGGCGAACGGGAATTGGTCCGGCGCGAGGCGGAGCGTGAGGAACACCGCGGAGTCGAACGACTTGGCGGCAGCGTGCGCAGTCGCAGCTTCCAGCCACTTGTCCAGCTGAGTGAGCGTGCGTTGAATTTGGCCGAAGGCTTCGAAATACATGGGACGGACCGTAGTCTGGCTCAGTCCCCGAAGACAGCCGCTTTCAGCCGGCCCGACACGTTCCAGTCCACGAGCTCGTTGAAGCCGCCGACGGGCGCGCCGGCCACGAATACGATGGGCAGGTCGTCGTCCTCGCAGCCGGCCTCGCGCGTGACGAACGCGAGCGTGGCGGGGTCTCCGCTCACGTCCAGCGCTTGGAACGGAATGCGCTCCGCCGTCAGGAGCTCGCGCACTCGGTCGATGAGGCGCTGGTTGCGGTCTCGTTCGAAGTACATGACGACGGGCGCGGGCTCGCGCGCTTTCTTCGCGACCGGCGCGGCCGTGGGAGGCGCCGCCGCTTCGCGCCGCAGAGGGACGACGGAGTTGGCGAGCTTTTCACCGAGGACGTCTTCGAGCTTGGCGCGTAGGCGACGGAGTAGCACGCCGGCGTTCTACACCCTATTCGTCTTTGGCGCAGCGAAAGCCCGCCACGAGCATTCGGAAGCTTTCGGGGTGGTGGACCCGGTTCGACGCCCGCAGGCCCTGCGCGTCGTAGTTGAAAGCGCCCCCGCGCAGCACCCGCTCGCATTCGAACGGGATGGGGTTGCGTCCCGTGAAGCCTTGCTGCTTGGTCTTGCGCAGGTGATCTTGAGTCACCTTGATCTCGTCGCAAGAGCCAGCAATGCCCTGGCCGGCGCCGGGCCGGCGGTAAGCGTACGGGTCGTAGAGATCTTCTACCCACTCCCAGACGTTGCCGGTGAGGTCTTGATGGCCGTACGGACCCGCGCCGGCGGGATGTGAGCCAACGAGACTGGTGGTGGCGCCTTTGGCTCCGGGTTTGCGGCCGTAGCAGGCAAGCTCTGGAGTCGGCTTCTGGTTGCCCCACGCGAAGGTGCGGCTGTCGTCGCCACGCGCGGCGCGTTCCCACTCCGCTTCGCGGGGCAGCCGCTTGCCGACGAACGCGCAGTACGCTCGCGCGTCCGAATGCGAGACGCCGACGACGGGCTGGTCGTCGCCACGAAAGCCTTCCTCCGGCCCCGCTCCGAAGCGACGCGCCACGTCGTCTCGGAAGGGGGCGCACTTTCCGGCGTGCACGCACTCGAGGTACCGGCGGTTGGTGACCTCCGTGCGGTCGAGCCAAAAAGACTTCACGGTGACGTCGTGCGCGGGCTGCTCGTCTGCTTCACCGACGCCGCTCGCCCCCATCGAGAAGGTGCCGCCGGGGACACGCAGCATCTCGGCGGGGGCGGGCTCGTTCGCGCCGAGCAGCAAGAGCGCCATGAGCGCCAGGCGCTTCATGGCGTGGGTGGCGCTTCGAGCAGCACTCGCCCATGGCGATTTGCCCGACGACGCCGAGGCACTCGATGCGGGGGTTGCTCTTGAGCAGCTGCGCGACCTCCCCCGTGATGGTTTCCGCGTTGGGCGGCAGCTCCGCCGAGTTTTGGGCGAACTGCAACCGCTGGCTCACGAACGTTTGGGTGGTTTGCCCGCCCTGGAGCTTGTCCTGCGTGCTGGTCGCCTCGATTTGCGCGCACCCGGTGACGGGCGGTGCGGCCGCGCTCTGCGCGGCGGCCGGAGCGTCGAACTCCGCGAGGGCAATGGTGACGCTCGGCGCGACGCAGGCCCCCGCCGCGGGTGACTCCGTGCGGCACGAAACGCGCGGGTGAGCCTCCAGATAGTCGTACAAGAGCAGCTCGTGCTGCGCCTTGGACCACGTTTTCTTCGAAAGGGCGCCAGGGGTATAGCCGGGGTGCTTGGCGTTCGGCACCGGTTGGTAGACGGCCTCCAACACGACGTGTGGTGTCGGAAACTCCGCGTCCTGTACTTTGGTGATGCTGGCGAGCTGGCACTCGCCTTCCCAAATTTCGGCCTGGCAGCGCGCAGCCGGTTGGCTGCTCGCGCAAGCCCAGCTCACGATGCCGGCCAAGATGCAGCGCGCGTGACGCATGGCGGGGGAGCTTAACAGCTTCTACGTCCGGCGCGCTTCAGTTGGCGGGAATGTCGATCGTCGTCGGGGTGTCGTCCAGAGGGGCGGAGGAGCCATGGAGCGCGGGCGCGGGCGCGCCTCGGGTCGGGGCGTCGAAGCCTACCTCCAGCTCCGTGAACGGGGCACTTCGTACCGCGCCGGGGTTACCAATTTTGCACAGCCCGTTGCCTTCCAGGGCGCGACCGTAAGGAAGCTTCTTCGAAGTGGGGGCGACGTACACCTGGCCGGTACCGACCGGCTTGGGAATGATGGCGCCGTTCGTCAGCGGTCGGCCACCGCGCGCGGCCTCAACGAGAACGACGACGTCGTTGCCGGAGAGCCGATAGCCCCAATAGGAGGCGCCGAGGCTCTTCTTCGGCTCTCCTTTGCATGCTTGCCCTTCGGACGAGAGCGCGATGCTCAGCTGCATGGACTCGTCGATGTCCGGCGGCACCGCGCTCCACAGCATGGCGCTGCTGCGCGAACCGCCCAGCGCGACCGAAAGGCATTCGCAGCTAGTGCTCCCTTTGCCGGCGCGCAGCTTGAGGTCGTGCCGGGCGCCGAGCAGCACGCGTCCGGCGGCGACGGACGCGCTACTGGCGCTGGCGCTGACCAGCGCCGACGCTTTTCCGTTCGGAGCGAGGGCGGAGCGACTCATCTCACCTTCGCCCTCCGCTTGGCCGCTGGCTTCGGCTTCGGCCCGCGCCTTGGCGCCTTCGCCGTTGGCGCTCGCCTCGCCCTGTGCGCCGGCGTTGACGGAGGCCTGGCACCCTGAAATCAGGCTGAAAAACAGCGTCAGGGCGCCGCCCACGCGAGCTTTCGCTTTCACGGCGGAAATCGTGGCACCAATCACCGAGGCGGGGCAAGTCCTGCGGGCTACCAGGGCGCGCTGGCCAGCACGCCCCCCGCCTGCAGCAGCGGATCGTCGGGGCGGCCGTCGAACTCTTCGGAGGCGCTGGTCCACCCCGGCTGGTACGCCCACAGAAGCGCGCCGTCGAGCCCCGCGCGCTTCCACTCGGCCAAGCGCGCGCGCGCGCGAGCGCCGCGTTTTTCGAGCTCCTCCGGGCTCGCCGCCGCGACGCGGAATGCGCCTTCGCCGACCACGACCGGCTTGTCCACTTGCTGGAGCGCCTCCAGCAAGTCCGCGCGCAGCGGCTCTGCCGGCTCCGCGAAGTCGTAGTCGTCGATGTCGACGAAATTCACGACCGGCAGCTGCTGCAGCTCCACGTAATCCGGACTTCCGTCCCAAGCCAGATCGAGGGAGACGAGCTGGTTCGGCGCCGCGCCGTGCAGCTGCTGCCCGATCAGGGTCACGAACGCGCTGAGGGTTTGTAGCTCGGCGCCGCCCAGGCTATGCAGCATGGTGTAGCCGAGGACGGTGGGCTCGTCGCGGTAGTGGCTCGCCAGCGCCGTGATGTAGTCGAGGTAGGAGCGCGCGTATTCGCCGTCTGGACTGCGAAACCCGCCCGCGTACCAGGCCTCGTCGCGGCGCATGCCTTGAGTGCACTCGCCGCTGGCGTGATCCAACGTGAGCAGCACCCGCACGCCTGCGCGTCGCGCCGTGCGCACCGCTTGGTCCAGCGCGGAAAAGTCGTCGCCGTTCGGCCCGGCCGCGCTTTGGAAGGCGTAGAACCGCGCGACCTTGCTGTTGGATGCGACGAGGTCATCGTAAGCGCGCGCGAGCCATGCCTCGCGCTCCTCGGGCTTGACTGCAGAGCAGGACGTCGCGGGTAAGAGCGCCCAGCTGGAGACGCCGACGAAGCGGAACGGCGCGCCGTGGAGGAAGAAGCTCCCTTCCACGCGGCGCACGAACGGATCGCCTCCGCGGCACTGCCCGGGCCGGCAGCTCGCGTCCGTGCTCAGGCAGCCCTGCTCGTTGGGTTGGAACGAGCAGCCTAGCGCCGCGTTTTCGTCGCAGTCGGCCTCGCTCGTGAGCGCGCGGCACGGGTCGGCTTCTTGCACGCGCTGAAGGAGGTCCAAATCCTCGCGACCGCAGCCGACGAGCAGGAGCGCGACCGCGGCGACGCCGAGCCTCATAGCTCGACCTCCAAACCGGTGGCGCACCACAGCCAGGGGCGCCCCCACAGCTTCAGCTCGCGATCGTCCGCCTGTAAAGACAGCGTGCGCGTCGCGATGCCCAGCGCGGGCCGCAACGCCCACCAAAGCTGCTTATGGATGCGGATCTTGGAGTCGATGCCTAGCGTGACGGCGGGGCTCCAAACGAACTGCGACGCCCCGCGATAGCTCGCGTCCGTGGCGAAGCCGGAGGCGGTGAGGCCGAGCAAGGTAAAAGTGACGTCGATGCCGAGCGCGACGCGGCTCTGCTCGCGCCGCGGCAGGAGCAGCAGCTTGGGTCCCACGCTGAGCCAGCGCGCCGTCGATTCGATACGACCAACTCCGGCATCGCGCTCACCAGGACCGAGCTGGCTGCCCAACGTGACGCCGACCTCCAGCGCGTGGAGCAAGCGAGCGCCGAAGGTGCCTTGCAACAGCGGCGCGGCGGAGAGCCCCGGCGCGACCAACGCGCCCCCTTCCACGCCCAGTCGCAAGCGGCGCTCGGGGCGGCGCAGCGTCTCCGGGGCGCTCGCGACGCGCGTGGCGGCGGGCGGTGGTGGAACCTCACCACGGGGCGGGTGAGGGGCCTCTATTTCCATCAAGCTGGCCCGGAGCAGCTCCGAGGCGCGCAGCGCGACGAGCTCGCGCGTGGTCGGATCCGAAAGCGAGCGACCGAGCAACTCGCGGCGCACGGTCTTGCCCGTCACGCGGTCCAGCACCGTGATCTCCACGTTGCCTTCTGCGGTGGGGCCGATGCCGATGGCCGCGAAGGCACTGGCGTGGCGCGCGGCCAGCGCCAGCTCGGCCGGGTTCGGTTCACGCGTCTGTGCTTCGACCGAAAAGCCGAGCGTCTCGAGCTCCGCCGCCACGCGCGTTGCGAGCGCCACCGCGCGCTCGTCCACCACGAGCAAGATGTGCCCCGGTGACGGCGCCCCTGCGCGAACGTGCGAGCTGACGAGCAGGCAGGACACCAAAAGCAAGCCTAGGATTGCAAGACGCCTCACTGCGGAGCGAGCACGCTGCGCGAAAGGCCAGCGTGGGGACCGCCCGGGTAGCTCTTCAAGTAACTTTCCGCGGCGCGCTGCGCGGCGGCTTGATTCCCCAGCTGATGCCACAGCTCCACGAGCCGCCCGGCGGCTTCGCGCGCTAGGGGGCCACTCGGCGCTTCGGCGAGGTAGCGTTGAAACCAAGTGACCGCATCGCTCGCACGCCCGGCGTCAGACGCCAAGCGCCCCAGGGAGAAGGTGGCGATGTGAGCCTCCGAGGTGCTGGGAAAGCGCTGCCGAGCCGCCAAGTAGGCTTCGCGCGCGCGATCCGCCCGGCCCGCGAGGCGCGCGGTCGAAGCGAGCGTCAGCAGGTCGCGCGCGCTCAGAGTCGCGCACTGCCCGGCGAAGCCGAGCTGCTCCACCGCCGCCAGCGCCTCGCGGTAGCGGCCGGCGGTGGAGAGGTCGCGGAAATCCGGCTTCGGCGCCGCGACTTTACGCGGAGTCGCCGAGTCTACCTCGGCCGGCGCGGCTTGCTGGGGCGCGAGCTCGCTCGGCGGCGGTCGCTCGGCGCTGCTTGGTGCCGTCGCGCGAGCAACGGCCGCCGACAACTCCAAGAGGGAGCCGGCGGTGAGCGCGCGCGTCGGCTGGTCGTCGGCGGAGACCTCCACGCGGCCTTCCGTCACCTTGACCAACAACTTCTCGGTCTGCGGATCCCAGCTCACGCGGAAGCGCGTGCCGGTGACGCGCACGACGAAGGGCCCGGCCGCGACCTGCCACCGCGAGCCTTTCCGGTGCACCACGTGCGCGTCGACGTGACCACGCTCCAACGTGAGCTGTGCGCCCTCGGGCGTGACTCGCATCACGCGCGCCGTCGTGTGCGGCGCGGCCACGACGCTCGACCCGTCCGAGAAGCGCATGCTTTGCTCGGCGTCTCTCGCCGTTACCCACTCATCCACGCGGCCTCTGCGCTCTTCCACCCAGAAGCTCAGCGGTTCACCCTCGGCCGCACGCGGCTTCGCGAAAACGAAGATGAGCGTCGCAGCCAAGACCGTGGCCGCCGCCGATGCTGCCCAATACAGGCGGATTGGGCGCCGATGGCGCGTCGCGACGCGGGTCAGCAGCTGCCGGCGGGAGCGTGCTTCGCTCACGCGTTCGACCACCTCGTGTCGCGACAAATCGTCGCGCAACCGTCGACCCAATACTTCCAAGCTCGGGCTCTTCATGATTCGTCCCCTCGGGCCCAATGGCAGAGCGTGTCGTCGCCGCGGGCCTCCGCGAAAAAGCGCTTCTCCGCGCGCCACAGGCGGCGCTTCAACGTCGACAATGACGTCTCGCACGCTTCCGCCATCTCCGACAGCTCCAGGCCGGAGACGTAGCGCAGCGAGAACACCAGCCGGTCTTCCGCGGTCATGCCGCTCAAGATTCGGAACGTCGCCTGCACCGCCTCCGACGCGTTCTCTTCCAACATGGCCGCCGGCTGCAGCTCGAGCTCGTCCCCTTCGGGCCACAGCTTGAGCCACCAGCGGCGCGTGTTGGAGCGAAGGTGTTTGCGCGCGGTGCGTACCGTGACTTGGAAGAGCCAACCGCGGAGCGCGCCCGCTTCACGCAGCGAGCGTACGGACGCGAGCACGTTGACGAACACGTCCTGCACGAGGTCGGCCAAGTCCAGCCGCGGACCCAACGTGTGCAGCAAGATGCGCCGGACGTCCCCGACATAGCGGTCGTACAGCGCGCCCATCGCGACCATGTTGCCCGCTTGCACGCCGGCGACGAGCGCGGCCTCGTCGCCCAAAAACGTCACGCTGCGCGAGTCCTCGAGCTTTTTGCTCTCGGCGGGCTCGGAGGCGGGGCGGACGGCCATTCGCTCAAAGGTTCCCAGAGCCGGCGCTTTCGGTCCACGGCCGCGAAAAAGCTGGCCAATTACGCGGTTCTGTTCGCCGCGCCCCGGCTTGGCTACCTTCCGGCCGTGGATCTCGAGGCGCTCCGCGCACGGCTCTCTGAAACGTCGGCTCTACGACCCGTAGGACGGGTCGTAGGCGTCACTGGCCTCCTCTTACGTGTTGCGCTGCCGGGCGCGCGGGTTTCCGACGTGCTGCTCATTCGTCGCCGTGGCGAGCCGCTCTTGGCCGAGATCGTCGGCTTCCAACAAGGCGAAGCTCTCGCGGTGCCGCTCGGCGAGCCCACTGGCGTCGGGCCCGACGACGTCGTGGAATCCACCGGGCAAGGCCTGCAAGTCGGCGCGGGCGCGGCGCTGCTCGGCCGTGTGCTCGACGGCCTGGGTCGGCCGATCGACGGCCGTCCCGCGCCGAGCGGCCTCAGCCCCGTCGTCGTGGACCGCGCGCCGCCCGCCGCCCTCACGCGCCGCCCGGTGAGCGCGCCGTTCGAGACGGGCGTGCGCGCCATCGATGGCCTCATCACGCTCGGCGTCGGGCAGCGCGTGGGGCTCTTCGCGGGCTCCGGCGTCGGCAAGAGCACGCTCCTCGGCGCGATCGCGCGGGGCGCCAGCGCCGACGTCGTGGTCGTGGCGCTCGTCGGCGAGCGCGGTCGAGAGGTCGGCGAATTCTTGGAGCACTCGCTCGGGGAGGCCGGACGCCGTCGCTCCGTCGTGGTCGTTGCCACCAGCGACGCGCCTCCCGTGGAGCGACTCCGCGCGGCCCAAACCGCGACTGCGATCGCCGAGCACTTCCGCGACCTCGGTAAAAGCGTGCTCCTGCTCGTCGACTCCGTCACCCGTTTTGCCCGCGCGCAGCGGGAAATTGGCCTCGCAGCGGGGGAGCCGCCCGCGCGCCGTGGTTACCCGCCTAGCGTCTTCACCCAGCTGCCTCGCCTCTTGGAGCGCAGCGGCCAGAGCGAGCACGGCGCCATCACCGCGCTCTACACGGTGCTCGTGGAAGGCTCGGACATGGACGAGCCCATCGCGGACGAGGTGCGCGGCATCCTCGACGGCC
This sequence comes from Polyangiaceae bacterium, assembly GCA_029266615.1. Lineage (GTDB taxonomy): Bacteria > Myxococcota_A > Polyangia > Polyangiales > Polyangiaceae > PMG-095. The sequence goes on along the minus strand of JAQSWN010000078.1, from coordinate 20,879 downwards.
ACGTCGTGCTCGACCGCAAGCTGGCTGCGCGCGGCCACTACCCCGCGATCGACGTGCTGGCTTCACTTTCCCGCGTGATGACCAGCGTCACGGACAAGCATCACGTCCGCTATGCGGCGCGAGCCCGCGCGCTGCTCGCGGCGTACGAAGAGAAGCGCGACCTGATCGCGCTCGGCGCTTACGCCAAGGGCAGCGACCCGCGGCTCGATCAAGCGATCGCCGCCGCCCCAGAGCTCGAGCGCTTCCTCTGCCAAGACGCGAGCCAAGCCGAGCCCTACGCTCTAGGCCTGCAAGCACTCAAGCTCATCGCGGAGCGACACCCCGAGCCGCGCTGAGACCACCGTGCGGCGTCCGCCAACGCAGGACGCCAATGCAGGACCAGTTCCAGTCGCGAGCGGGCGAGAGCGCTGCCACTTGGAAAATCCGAGCATGTGGTGCCTGGAAACGGTTCCAGGTTTTACCAACCCGCGAGCGCGCGGACTTCGGCCACCCTCGGTGAACATTTGCGATTGCCGGGGAATTGTACGGTAAATGCCACGCGGTTCGGGCTGGATCCGCCTCGCCTCCCTCGACACCTAGTGATAGTTCATGAGGACCTTGGCCCTCAAACACATCACCCGGTTTACGGTCGCCGTTTCAACTGGTCTCTTCTGCGCGAGCGGCCTTGCTTCTTGCGTGGGCGACAACATGGACAACCCCGGCGGCATGGCGGGGGCGCTCGGCGCGGGCGCCTTCCCCGGCACGGGTGCAACCGGTGGTGCGAGCGCTCAGACTGCCGGCTCGGGCACGACGACTGCGGGCGCAACGAGCTTCGGCGGCTCGAGCTCGAACGGGTCGGGCGGAGTGAATGCGAGCGGCGGGACCGGTTCCGGCGTCGCCGGTAACGTCAGCAGCGGTGGTACGGCCAGTATGGGGGGAAGCGCCTCGCAGCCGCCGTGCACCGACGTGCCGCCCATGGCCGCGGAAGGCCAGCCGCCCAACGAGAACTGCGACAACGCCATGGAGTACAACTGGTGCGGCGCGGACTGGAACAAGGGCCAGTTCTGCCGCAAAACGTGCGGAGACTGCACGGATGGGTCCGGCACTGGGGGCACCGGCAACAACGGCGGCGCCAGCACTGGCGGCACCGGCAGCGGAGGCACGCCTCCCGTCGTCGGTCCGAAGCTGCCGGACATCTCGGGCGGCCCGGAGTACCACGCCACCCGTTATTGGGACTGCTGCAAGACTCACTGCGCCACCAACGCCGGCGCCAAGTCGTGCGGCCAAGACGGCGTCTCACAGAACAACGGTACGAGCTCCTGCGACAATGGTTCGGCGTTCGCGTGCTACAGCGAAGCGCCGCGCGCGCTCGGCAGCCATCTCTCGTACGGCTACATCGCGAAGAAGAGCCCAAACTGCGGAACCTGCTACCAGATTCAGTTCACGGGTCAGGGTTTCTATAGCGCGAACGACCCAGGCTCGAAGCTCATCGCGGGCAAGCAAATGATCGTGAAGGTGAGCAACACCGGATCGGACGTCGCAGATCAGCAGTTCGATCTCATGATCCCCGGCGGCGGTGTCGGGTTGAAGAAGGGCGGTTGCACCAAGCAATGGGGCGACAACATCGACTTCGGCGCGGAGTACGGCGGCTTCTACTCCGGCGATCCGAAAGATCTCAACTGCAACGAGGGCACCCACGCGCAGAAGAAGGCGTGCGTGAAGGCTCTGTGCAACCAGATCCCGGCCGGGGACGCACGCGACGGCTGCTACTGGTGGGTGGACTGGCTGGAGCTCGCCGACAACCCCAAGTTCCGGTTCAAAGAAACTCAGTGCCCGAACGACATCTGAGCGCTCCGGGGCGGCGCGCGCCCGCGGTGCTCCGCCGCGGGCCTTGACCGGCCGCTGATCGACGGGCCAAGCTTGGCCCATGACGGCGCAGGGTGGCTCGAGGTATTCGTTCGGGGTCGGTGCGGTTTCTATCGTCCTGCTTCTTCACGCTTGCTCTGAATCGAAGCGCGAGTTCGACGAGCAGGAGGCGGCCGGCGGCGAGGCCGGGGACGGAAGCTCCGGGAGCTCGGGTAGCTCGGGCACGGCTGCTGGCGGCGGCACGGGCGGCTCCTCCGGCGCCACGGGTGGAACGAGTGCCAACGGTGGCTCGACCTCCGGCGGGACGAGCGGCGCAGAAGCGGGCGCGGGTGGTGAGCCGGAGCCGGAGCCGTGTGGCGGGCTCGTTTGCCTGCATGGCGGCGAATGCATGGGGGAGGGTGCCAGCGCGAGCTGTGACTGCGCGGGCACTGGCTACGAGGGCGTCACCTGCGACGAGAACATCGACGAATGTGAGGACACGCCTTGCGCCAACGCGACCGAATGTGCGGACACGCCTGGCAGTTACTCCTGCGACTGCAGCTCGGCTCCCAATTACACCGGTAAGGACTGCGAGCTCCTGCGCTTCGAGGTGCTGCCGGAGACGTTCATCCCTAGCGACATCAGTCCGGACGGCGCGGTCGTAGTCGGCGCCAGCAACAACGGGATTGCTTACAAGTACGTGGGCGGCGAAGCCATCTATCTCGGGCTCTTGATCGGTGACGGGGCGAGTGTCGCCAACGGAGCCAGCGCCGACGGAAAGGTCATCGTGGGCGCCAGCAGGACCGACTTCAACGTAGTCGACTCGACGGCGGTGCGCTGGGATGGCTTTGACATCATCCCGCTGCGGGCGGCGGAAGGTTTCACGCAATGCACGGCAACAGGCGTGAGCGCGGACGGACGCGTCATCGGCGGCACGTGCACCAGAGACGTTTACGAGGTCGTACGCTGGGTCGACGGATTGTTCGAACCGCTAGGCATCGCTGAGGGAGTGGAGAGCTGTAGCGACGTCGTCGTGAGTAACGACGGGACGACCCTCGCTGGCAGGTGCTCGATCTATCCCTCGAACCGTGGCTTCGTTTGGACCCAAGCGACAGGCTTCAAGCTCCTGCCGACGTTGTCCACTGGCAGCAACTGCACCCTTTCGGACGTGAGCGCGGATGGGACAGCGGCAGTCGGAGACTGCATTTCGGGTATCGCGGGCGGGGGCTCTGGCTACCTTTGGACCGCCGCGGGAGGCACGAAGGCACTGCTCAAGCAGGAAGTCGTACGCAATGGTTCGGGTGTTGCTATCTCCGGAAACGGCCTTCGCGTACTCGGAGCGGACTCGGGAACTGCGCTTTGGCACGACCCCCAAGTGGCGTCGACGTCGCTTCGTGACCTCTTGCCTCCGGGAGCTCCTGGGCTCGCGGAATTATACCTCGGAATTCCGATCGCTATGAGCGCGGACGGCAAGACCATCGTCGGTCAAGGCTCGTTGCAGGACAACACGAAGCGGCATTACATCGCTCGTATCGACGAGTGACTGAGTCCCCCCAGCATCCCCAACCGCGGATTCGGCGTCCGCGCTCGCGCGCCGTGAAGGGTGGCAGCGATAACCCCGCGGGATATGAACGGCAATGACGGCGATGCTCGGAGCGGGTCGGACTCGGACCCGAGCATCGCCCCTTGATTCGAGGGCGTTCTGAGCGGCGGCGCCCGTGCGGATTCGGCTAAGCTGAAGGGGAATGGGCAGCACGTTCGACATCCTCCGGCTCGGTCCGGCCAAGGTTCCGTCTCCTCTCCGCCTGCGGACCGCGTCCGCGGAAGGTGAGGCCGATCAGCCTGTGAACTACGTCCGCGACGACGAGCGGGTGCTCTACCGCATCGAGCTCACCGGCCCGGAACAATCGCTCTCCAGCGCGGAGCTGGGCGAGCTCGAAAAGGCGGGCCCACGAGAGAAGCTATTCTTCGCTCCGGGGCGGGTGCACGCAGCCATCGTGACGTGCGGCGGGCTCTGCCCCGGCTTGAACGACGTGATCCGCTCGATCGTGATGACGCTTTGGAATCAGTACGGGGTGCGGCGCATCAGCGGAATTCGCTACGGCTACCGAGGCCTCTTGCCCGGCGCGCCCTGGGAACCGATGCAGCTCGAGCCCTCCGTCGTCGCGCGCATTCATCGCCAAGGCGGTACGATCTTGGGCGGCGCGCGCGGCGGTGGGAGTCGCACCGGGGAGATCGTGGACACCCTGCAGCGCCTCGGCGTGGACATGCTGTTCACGATCGGCGGCGACGGCACCCAAAAAGGCGCGGCCAAGATTGCAGACGAGATCAACGCGCGCGGCTTGCCGATCGCGGTCGTCGGCGTACCCAAAACCATCGACAACGATTTGAGCTTCGTCGAAAAGTCTTTCGGCTTCGAGACCGCGGTAACGGAAGGGCTGCGCGCGGTCGAGGGCGCGCATACGGAGGCGGAAGATGCCATCAACGGCGTGGGCCTCGTGAAGCTGATGGGGCGCGAGAGCGGATTCATCGCCGCGCACGCCGCGCTCGCCTCCAACGACGCGGATTTCGTGCTCGTCCCCGAGGTGCCGTTCGACTTGGAGGGCCCCAACGGCTTCCTTTCCCACCTGCAACGCTGCGTGCAGAAGAATGGGCACGCCCTCGTCGTCGTCGCGGAAGGCGCGGGCCAAAAGTACGTCGAAGATCAGGGAGAGGACGCGGGCGGTAACCGCATCCTCGGCGACATCGGTGTGCTGCTGCGGAAGAAGATTTTGGCTCACTTCGGCGCGGGCGGCATCGAAATCGCGATGAAGTACATCGACCCGAGCTACATGATCCGGAGCATGCCCGCCTGCGCATCGGACTCCATCTACTGCGCGCGCCTCGGCTCCAACGCCGTGCACGCGGCGATGACCGGTCGCACGGCGTGCCTCGTCGGCCGCGTCAACAACCGCCTCGTGCACGTCCCCATCGGCGCCGCCGCGGACCGCCGCAACCGCGTCGACCCCGAAGGTGCGCTCTGGCGGGACGTCGTCAACGACACCGGCCAACCGCTCGTCATGACGAACCCGTAGCGGGCTCACACCTCAATCGGAGCCCTGGCTGCGCCGAACGCGCTAACTCGCGGAGGCGGCTTCGCCTTCGCCTTTGAGCTCGCTTTCGAGCTCCTGCAGCAGGCGCTTCGCGTTCTTGGAGAGCTTCTTCGGCACTTGGACGGCGACCATGACGTGGAGGTCGCCGCGCCCGCCGCGATCCAACCGCGGGGCGCCTTCGCCTTTGACGACGACGATGCTGCCCGGCTGGCAGCCCGCGTCTACCTTGACCGTTACCTCGCGACCGTCCGGCACGATGATCTTGGTCGACATACCCAAGGCTGCCTCCGCGAACGAGAGCGTGAGGCGCGTGCCGAGGTCGTTGCCGTGCCGCTCGAAGTGCGAGTCCGGCTCGACCTCGATATCCACGTACAAATCGCCAGAGGGCGCGTTGCCGGGGCCCGGCATACCCTGGCCGGGCACGCGCAGTCGTTGCTCGGTGTCGATGCCAGCCGGGACGTTGACGAGCACCTTGCGCTGCTTTTCCACCGCGCCCTGGCCGCGGCAGGCATCGCACGGGATGGCGATGGTCTGGCCGGTGCCCCGACAACGAGCGCACGGGCTGGAAAACATGATGAAGCCGCGCTGCGCGGTGACTTGCCCGGTGCCGCGGCACTGATTGCACGTCTCCGGCTTGGTGCCGGCCTTGGCGCCGCTGCCGTGACACGTCTCGCAGCTCACCGCGCCGTGAATGGAGACCTCGTGCTTGCCGCCCGTGAGCGCTTGCGCGAGCGTCAACGTGAGCTCCACCCGAACGTCTTGCCCGCGGTCGGGTTGACGCCGCCGCCGGCCGCCTCCCCCGTTGAAGCCGCCCGCGCCTCCGAAGAAGTCGGAGAACATGTCCTGGAAGTGGCTGAGGATGTCGCCCACTCCGGCGTTGTTGAAGTCGAACCCGGCGCCACCCAAACCGGCATGACCGAAGCGATCGTAAGCGGCTCGCTTTTCCGCGTCCGACAGTACCGTGTACGCCTCCGTCGCCTCCTTGAACTTCGCTTCCGCCTCGGGGTTGCCCTGGTTGCGATCCGGGTGGTGCTTCAACGCCGACTGCCGGTAAGCCTTGCGGATTTCGTCGTCGCTGGCTTCGCGCGCGACTCCAAGAATCTCGTAAAAGTCGCGCTTTTCACTCATGCTGTAAGCTCATCGACGGTGCGATTCCGGACGGATAAAACGGGGCGAAGTTAAATCGGGCGCGCTCGCTGTCAACGCCCCACGCCCGTTGGATCAACGTTTCTGCGCGCGGGGCAACGATACTCAGGCGTTTTCGGCGCCCGACGCGGTGCGTTTAGTGCTGGCGTCCAGCGCCCAACGCGTGGCGACGAGGTCGGCTTGGCTCTTGGCGAGCTGCCGAGCTAGCTCGGTTTCGGCCATTTTCTTGGCGGTCTCGGCCGGATCTACCGCGGGCGGCAGCTGGCGTAGCAGCTCTTTACCCACTCGCTCGGCCTCTCGCAGGTCGCGCTCCAGCTGCCGGATGCGCTCGCCGCGCTCGGCGAGCGTCTTCTCCAACGACGTCAGCTCGGCGGCAGCCGCGGCGGCTTCCTCTGGCGAAGGTCCAGACTTCAGCCTGGCGCTCAGCTCGCCAAGGCTCGCCTCCTGCGCTTTGAGCTGGTGGTTCTTGTTCTCTAGCTCCTGGCGCAGTGCGGCCAGCTCCGCGTCCCGCGCGAAGACTCGGGTCTGGGCCTCGCGCAGCTCGGCGTCGCGAGCCGTGGCGCGCTTCTCCGCCTCGCGGAGCTCCGTCTCCCGGGCCGCGACCCGCGTCTCCGCTTCGCGCAGCTGGGCGTCGCGCGCCGCGACCGCGTCGCGACGGCTCATCAGCTCTACGTCTTTGTCTACGGCGGCCTGGCGCTCCGCGGCAAGCTCTCCCTCGAGAGCGGCAAGCTTGGCACGTGCTTCCTTGTCCGCGCTGCGCGGACGCCGCACGGCCTCGGACTCGCTCGCACCGCTGACGATGCTGCGATACGGCAACTGCACGACCGCGAACGCTTCCAGCTCCACCGGCTGTTGGGACGCGACCGCGATGAACAGCTCCGGTTCTTCCGCGCCATTCGGTAAGAAGGCCGTATCCAGCGACGGCTCCGGGGTGCCTTCCGGCGCGAAGTCCGCCACGACGTAGCCGACGAACGGCGCCTGGCCGAGCATGCGCACGTGTTCGAACTCGGCCTTCACGGCGTCGTACAAGGCGTAGTAGTCGAGCGATATACCGCCGCTCCCACGGTGCGGCATGAGCGGGGTCCGCACCTCGGGGTTCACGGTCGCAAGGATGGCGACGCCGCGCGGGGTGAGCGCTTTGCGCAGGCGCTTGACCAGCGAAACCGGGTCCGTGATGCCGGCGTCTTCCACGACGCAGACGTCGAACGCGCCATCTCTAAGGGCTAGCTGACCGTCGGAGAGCGCCGAGAACGAGATGCTGTTGGTTCGATTCTTGGCCGTCGCTTCCGCGACCCGAACCGCGTCCGGATCGAGGACGTGGACCAGGCGAGCGCCGCGCTCGAGCAAGCGGGCGGGCAGCGCCGAAAGGGCGGGACCTACGAACAACACGCGGCGGCCGGTGGCGACGGGCTCGGCGTAGGCGGCAAGAACGATGGCAGGCTCGATGGCGCTCGACATGAGGGGCGCGCAGCGTAGCCGCGGGGGCGCCGCTCGACCAGCGGCTTCAACCCCCGGGCGTGGCTGACTCGAAAGTGGTGGCTTTTGCCGCATTCCAGACGCGCGCGAAACTCTTGGGCAACGGCTCCGCCAAGAGCGCGCCCTCCGCCAGGTACGGCGGGCGACGACATGCCGCCTGCGGCGACGAGCTCCACCAGCGCGCGCACCCAGCCAAACCGTGTACGTACCTCGCCCGGGAAACGGCCGGCAACGCGTCAACGTGTAGTGGTCAAGGAGCGAGCGTGCAGCCGCTCCACATCCAGCGCAGCGCGGTGGGGAAGTCTTCTTTGGAAGCCTGGCCGCCGTGATCACCGGGGCCGATGACCAGCCGGTACGGGTTGCCCTGCGCTTCCAGGGCTTTGGCGACGTTTTCGTTGATCGTACGCCAGCTGCCGCGATCGTCGGTGAGGTCCCCCATCGCCGCCACCGCCAGGCTCACACGGAGCTCGCGCTTCGGTGCTTGGGCCAGCTTATCCGCCCACACCCAGCCGTCGTAGCGGATGCTCGCGCCAAAGCTCGCGCTGTGCCCGAAAAACACGTGGAATTGCTCCGGCCGATGCCACACCACCGCGAACCCGGCTTCGCCGCTCGCGCTGTAGCCGACCGTTGCCCACGCGTTCGGGTCGCGCGACACGCTGTATTCCGCGAGGACGACTTGCGGAATGAGCTCTCCGGTGAGGAACGTCGCGTACTTGTCCGTCGGCGGGTCGTACACGTTGACACGGTCGTTCCCTGGATCCACGAACAGGGCAACGACCGGCGGGATGGCGCCCTCGGCCGTGAGATTGTCCAGCACCGTGGCCGATTGATAACCGCCGTTCAGGTACATCCCACCGTCTCCGAAGACGAGGAATAGGGCAGGCTTTCCGTCTTGGTAGTTGGCGGAGGTGTAGATGCGGTACGGAAAGTCGTAGCCGTCGTACGTTTGGCTCGTAAAAACTGCCTGGCTCGTGAGTGTTCCCGGGATGACGCCCGTGCCGAGCTCCCACTCCGAGGGCTTCATGGCCGTCGTCATGTGCACGCCGTTGCCTACATCCGTGACTGGGCAAGTGAGCTTCCCGAACACGGCAGGCTCCATGCCGCCGCCACCTCCGGCTCCAGCCGAGGAGGCGCCGCCGCCACCGAACGCACCACCCGCTCCGATCCCTGCGCCGCTATTCCCGCCGAGCGGCCCCGCACCTGCGCCGCTCGACGCGCTCGAGCCGGATGAGGGCGCCTGCCCACCTGCGCCGCTGGCGGAGGTGCCGCTCTGGCCTCCGCCTCCGCCGCTACTTTCTGCGGGTGCTGCAGGAGCCGAAGAGCATGCCCAGAGCGAAGACGAGGCCAGCACGCTGCCGACGAAGTGGAGGAGGCGCATCACCCCGCTGAGTGTCCGGCGTCCTCACTTTGGATCGCGGTCTAAGGTTGCTGACACGGCGTCGGCACGGTGCACGGCGTGCCGCAGTTGAGGGCCAAGGCGTAGCGCTCGATCTGTGCCGGCGTCTCCCGACCCAGTCCGGTGCCGGCGAGGCACAGCATAACCGAATCCTGAACCGTCACAGGTGCCGAAGGATCGCTGCAGCGACGGTTCAGGCACTGGCCGTCCTTCATGCCGTGCAGCGGTGGGCAGTCGGCGTCCGCATCGCAGCCGAGGGGGCGGCAGTCGAACGGCCCTTGAGGAGCCGCGCCTTGCGCCACATCGCAAACTCCGATCAGACGGCTCCCGAGAAGCAGCGTGTGTTCCGGCTTGCCGGCGCGCCGAGGGCCCGTCTTTTGAGCCACCTGGCACGGGGCGCCTTTGGGGCACGTTGCCTCGAACGTGCGGCCCTCTGTGTCGCGAAGGCGGCGCGGACCGCGACTTTCGCAGGCAAAAGTCAGGCACGAGACTAGCAACGTGCACACCATCCAAGGCTGACTCACCATTGCCAGGGGCGACGCTAGCATGATCGAATCGCTCAAAGACCTGCTCGCAAGCACCGCCGTCCAAGTCGGACTAGTCGCATTTTCTGTAGTGGCGGTCGTGGCCACGATCGTGCTCGTGCCGCGCTTTCTGGCCAAGCTCCCGCCGGACTACCTGCAGAAAGGCGAGGAGCCGAAACACTCCCTGCCACTGCGCATCTTACGGAACGTGCTCGGAGCCGTGTTGGTGGCGCTCGGCATCGCGATGTTGCTGCTGCCAGGCCAGGGGCTGCTCACTCTGCTCGTCGGGCTGCTGCTCGTCGACTTTCCTGGCAAGCACCAGCTCGTTCGACGCTTGATGGGCCGACCGAAGGTGCTGTCACTCGTGAACAAGCTGCGCGGCCGCCGCGGCGCCGGCCCGCTGCACGCCTAGCGGCGCGCGCCGTTACAGCTCTTTCTCGTAGATGCGGTAAGTCTTGTAGATCTTCCCGCCCATGAGCTTGATGCCGGTGTTAACGGGCGCGTTGTCCTCGAGCGTCCACGACAGCTCGCCGCCTTCCAGCCCGAGGCGTTTCCCGGCGCTGTTCATCTTCGAGTAGAGGTAGGCGCTGAGCGCGGCGTACTTGCGGTGCCCGCGGAATTTCTTGCGAATGCCGAGGATGATGAGGCGCGCGGTGTGCGGCCCGACCACTTTCAGGCGCCACAACAACTTCGGCAGGCCGAGGGGGCCGAGCTTGCCCTTCATGTCCGCGATGAGCTCGTTCAAGTTCGGTAGCGCCAACGCTACCGCGGCAGGCTCGCCGTCGATCTCCGTGATGTAGGACAGCTCCGGGATGGCGATCAGCTTCAAATCCGCGGCCATCTTCGATAGCTCGCGCTCGGTCTGTTGCACGAACGCCCAGTTGTCGCCCCAAGCGTCGTTATAAACGTCCATGATGATGCGGAGATCCGCATCCAGGTTCTTCATGTCCACGTGGCGCGATACCACCTCGGGCATGGCCTCGATGGCTTCGTGCGCCTTCTTTACCCGCGGGGGCACGTCTCCAACGTGGTAACGCCACGCATAGGCGTCCTTCAGCTTGCTGAATCCGGCTTTCTCGATGAGGCCGCCTTGGTAGGGGCGATGGTGCGGCATCATGATCATGGGCGGCGTGTCGAAGCCGTCCACCAAGCAGCCCATCTCGTCGTTCAGCGAGAGCGAGAGCGGGCCGCGAATCTTCTTCATGCCACGCGCGCGTAGCCACTTACCGGCGGCGTCCAACAGCGCCTTGGTGACCTCTTCGTCCTCGATGGTATCGAGGAAGCCGAAGCTGCCGACGTCGTCGTGGTAGCGCTCCAAATGGTGGCGATCGATCTGGGCCGTGACACGCCCAACGCACCAGCCGTTGCGGTGAGCGGTAAAGACGACACCCTCCGCGTGCTCGAAGAATGGATTCTTCAAGCTGAGCCGATCCTTCATCTCCATGTCCAACGGGCGGACGTAGTTGGGATCCCCGCGGTACACGTAGTCCACCACGTTCAGGAAATCGCTGAGCTTTCCCCCGATCGGCGTTTCACGAATCTCAATCGGCATCGCGGGGCGCAGCTAACCGGCTCCGCCCCCCCGCGTCAACGCCACTGCGCTTCAGTGGCCGCCTTCCGAGACTTCAATGAGGTCTCGAGCGGGCCCGGGTTGACGGGCCTCGAGAATTTCACAAAGAGATCAGGAGATCAGGAGGGCGAGAATCTTGGGGGTTCGCCGCCTGCGGCGCAGCGCGTCGCGTCGCGTGGCGGCTTCGTGGGAAGAGAAAGATTTTGCGGGAGACGGGAGTCGCGGGAGGCAAGAATTGGGGGTTCGCCGCCTTCGGCGCGCGCGTCGGGCGGCGGTGCGGGACCTCGAAACGTCGTGGGTCGTCTCGCGATTCACGAGGCTGAGACGAGGACGGTGCGCGCGGAGCTCGAGGACCCACGCCCACATATCGCGGGCGGCAGCGCGAACCCCAAGATTCTCGCGCTCGCTCCTGCCCTCCTGATCTCATTGTGAAATCTTCTCCCTCACGCTCGCGGGGCGAGCGGCGTGGCCTGGCGACGCGGCGGGGTGACTGCGAGAGGGCTGCGCGTTGGCAGCCCCCTCCAGAACGAACGCAGGCGTGACCAGTGTTAGATGACGCCGTATTTTTTGCCCACTTTGGCGAAGGCTTCGAGCGCGCGGTCCAGGTGGTGGCGCTCGTGAGTGGCCATGTAGCTGGTGCGCAGCATGGCGCTCTTGGGCGGCACGCCGGGGGAGATGAACGGGTTGGTGTAAATGCCGTGCTCTTCCAACAAGTCGCGCCACATCATGATGGTGCGAAGGTCTTGCCGGATGTAGATCGGGATCACCGCGGTTTGGGTGTGGCCGAGCTCGAAGCCGAGCTTACGCAGCTCGTCGCGCATGTACGTGAAGTTTTCGCGCAGCTTGTCCATGCGCCACGTCTCTTCTTGCATGACGTCCAGCGAGGCCATGGCGGCGGCGACGGAGGGGGGCGCGGCGCTGGCGGCGAACATGAAGCTTGGGGCGAAGTGGCGGACGTAATCGAGCACTTTGCGCTCACCGACGAGGTAGCCGCCGATGCTCGCGAAGGACTTGGAGAAAGTGCCGCCGATGAGATCGACTTGATCTTGCAGGCCGAAGCTGTGAGCGGTACCGCGACCGCCGGGCCCGATGACGCCGACGGCGTGAGCGTCGTCCACGAGCAGGCGCGCCCCGTGCTTTTTGACCACGGGAACGAGCTCGTCCAGCTTTGCGATTTCGCCCTCGGCGCTGAAGACGCCGTCCGTGATGACGAACGCGCCGTCGCCCGCGTCCAGCTTCTCTAGTGCGCGGTCCAGTGATTCGGCGTCGTTGTGCTTGTAGCGGACGAGCTTCGCGCCCGCGGCTTGGCCGAGGCGCACGCCGTCGTACAAGGAGGCGTGCACGTTGCGGTCGATGAAGGCAACGCTTTGCTTGTTGCTGAGCAGGGCCGCGCACGTCGCGAGGTTCACCTGGTAGCCAGTCGTGAAGACGAGCGCGCTCTCCTTACCCATGAACACAGCGAGCTTTTGCTCGAGCTCCTCGTGCAGCTTCATGGAGCCGTTGACGAGGCGCGAGCCGGTCATGCTGGTGCCGAAACGGTCGATGGCGTTGCGCGCAGCCTCGCGCACCTTGGGGTGCTTGGTGAGGCCCAAGTAATTGTTGGACCCGAGCATCAGCACGCGCTTGCCGTTGATCTCCGCTTCCGGACCGTCGTTGAAGTCCAGCGGACGGAAGAAGGGATAAATACCCATCTTGCGCGCGTTGTCCGCGGCCATGAACTTGAACGCCTTCTCGAACACGTCCTTGCCGCCGATGCTGGCGAGCGAGGTGCGCTCCTTCATGGACTCGTCCATGTCGGTGGAGCCGGAGCTGATGTCTTTGGCGGCGGAGGTGGCTTGGCCGTTTTTTGCCTGGCCGTTGCTGGCGCCGTTGGTCTGCCCGTTGCTCTTGGCTTCCGGCGCGTTCCGACCGATGTTCTCGTCCAGGGCGGGGTCGATGTTGGGGAGCTCGTGCCCGTTCTTGAGCACGCTCCACGCCGCCTTGAGCCGACCGCGCGCGTCCAGCAGGCCTTCCGTCGCCTTCATGACGCGGTCGTCCGACACCCAGCGCATCACGGAGGGACGCAGGAGGGCTTGCTTACCTTTGTCGACGAGCGCTTGACGAAGACCCATGGTGGCGGGTTCCTACGAGAGAAGGCGCGCAACGTCAACCGCGGGACCGGCTAAGGGGCGGGGCTTTCTTGGGCTTGCGGCTCTTGCGGTGGCCATTCGTCTACGCCTGCCTCGGCGAGCTCGATGCTGCGTAGGACGAGGCCCTCTGGCGGCGCGGTGATGCCCAAGTCTTTACGCAGCCCGCTCTGCAGGGCGCGGGAAATGGCATCTTTAGGCAAGAAGCCGCGGCCGATGTCCACCAATGTTCCCGCGATGATGCGGATCATGTTGTAGAGGAATTTGTTGCCCGTCACCGTGAGCTCGGTGATGCGGGAGTCCTCCGCGGCGGGCGTGAGCGAGATGCGAAAGATGTGTCGCACCGTTTCTTCGCGCGCGTCTGCCGAGCCGCGGAACGCACGAAAGTCGTGCTCTCCCTGGATAAGCATCGCCGATTCGCGCATGTCCAGCTGGTTCAACCTGTAGGGTATGCGCCACGCGAAGCGATCGACGAGCGGGTCGCGGGTGCGGCTCTCCAGGATGCGATAGACATACGTCTTACTCACGACGCAGCGGCGCGGCTCGAAGCGCGCGGGCGTGCGCGCGGCCCGCACCACCGCGACCTCGCGCGGTAGCTCACGGTTCAGCGCGAGCACCCAGCCGCGAGGATCGATGTCTTTGGTGGAGTCGAAGGCCACGAGCTGACCGCGCGCGTGCACGCCCGCGTCCGTTCGGCTCACGCCGCGCGTAGTGCTCGCCTTGGGGTCAACGCTAGCGATGGCGCCTTCCAGCTCGCCCGCGACCGTGCGCCCGTTCTTCTGTTTGACGTACCCCGAGAACGGAGCGCCGTCGTAAGCCAGCGTGAGCAGCACGCCGTGCAGCGCCAACTCGGGCGCCGGGTCCGGCGCGGTCACGGCTACGCGCCGCCGGCGCCGGCGTTTGCCGAACCGGCCGTACCGGCGTCGCCGCCACTGCCTTGGCCGCTCGTGCCGGAGTCGTCGCTGCCACCGGAGCCAGGGCTGCCACCCGAGCCCGCAACCGCGCTCGTTCCGGCCGTCGCCGTGTCGCCGCCACTTCCGTCGTCGAAGGAGCTAACGGCGTGGCCGACCTCCGTGATGCACGGCGGGATCATGCTGCCCGCGCCGCCGTCGTTGAACCGGCGGTTGTCGTCCTTTGGAGGGGGTGTCTTCTGGATGTCCTCGAGAGGCAAAGGCGGATCCGCGCAGCGCTCCGGCACGGTTTTTCCGTCTTCGTCGCACGCGAGCGCCGTGGCCATCAGCACGAAGGCGCCGATCGCAGCGGCGGCATGACCGGAGATGCGGTGCGCGCGCTTCATTGCTTCGGCATGAATCTCAGCGGAACGTTGACGTCCGCGCAACCCCCTTCGGGCGCCGGCAATTGCGAAGCGCGGAAGTGATTGGTCACGCAGCTTTTGATCATCGGGTCGCCCAACGTGTCGTTCGTGACGCTGGCGCCGCAGACTTGGCCGCCGGGACCGACCTTCACGGCTACCAACATCGTTCCCTGCAAGGTGGCGTTGGTGCTGAGCGCCTTTTGGTAGCAGCCGCGCGCTTGCGCGGCGCGACCGGCGAGCGCGGACTGGAGCGCGGAGCTCGCGACTCCGGTGCAGACCTTCGAGCAGGGGCTCGCGCCCGTGCTGCCAACCGCCTTCTTCGGCTCCTTGTCGTCCGGCTTGGCGGACTCTTCCGGAGGGGGCGGTGGAGGCGGAGGAGGCGGAGGTTCGTCCATCACCGCGGGGGTGGTGGGCGCGGCTTCGGCCGTGGTGGTCGGCTTGGGGGTTTCGTCGCCGCTGCCCGTCACCTTCCAAACGATGAGCCCTCCAATGAGGAAGAGCATGAGGACGGCAGCGATGATGATGGGACCGCTACCGCCCGACTTGGGCAGTGGCGGATTGGTCTCAGCCATGGTGGCTCATCTCCGAAAAACGAGGGGCGGGCGCGACTATAGCGACCCGCTAGGCGGCACGCGAGACTTTCGGGTTAAGGGTCGGCCTTCGGTAAGGCTTCGGACGGCGGGCGCTCCGGCGCAGCGGCCGGTTCGAGCAGCTGCACGGCCGTGTCGCCCCAACGCCGCTCGTCTCGCACCCGAAGAATACTGAGCTCTGGCGCGGTGGGCGGGTCTTTGGCTCCATGCTCCAGGGCGATGCGGGCAGCGTCCGTGAAAGCTCCGGCCGCGGCCAGCGCCTCGAGCACCGAGCGGGCGGCGGCGACGTCCTTCCAAGGCGGATCGCAGAGCACCAGGTCGAACGGGCCGAGCCGGACCAGCTGTTGGAGCGCGGTCTCTACACGCAGGGGGAGCACCTTGGCCGACCCTTCCAGCCCGAGCTTGGTCAAATTGTCGCGCAGGCACGCGAGGGCCGGGCGTGCGGATTCGACCAGCACTGCGGCGCGCGCTCCCCGCGATAGCGCCTCAATCGCGAGCGCTCCGCTCCCCGCATACAGGTCCAGCACGGCCAGCTCGGAGACGTCTCCCAGAATCGAGAACAGCGCCTCCTTCACGCGCGCGCCGGTGGGCCGCGTGGCGTCGCCGGGCGGCGCCTTGAGAGCGCGGCCCCGTAGTGTGCCGGCGATCACTCGCACGCACGCTCCTCGAGCAGATTTCGTTCCCTCACGACGTCTCGATTTTGCTCCACATTTGACGGCGCATGCGCTGCCTTTGCCGATCTTTGCCGGTGATGACGCGCGCCACGCTCCACGCCGCGATGAGCTCGCCTTCTTGTCCAAGCCCGGGCAGCACCGTTCGGCCGACGAGGTACGTGCCCGGCACCGGGCCACGCACCGGTTCTCCCGAAAGCTCCAGGTAGCCGTGCGGCTCCACGCTCCACAGCTTCTCCATCGGCTCCGGGTTCACGGACGCGCCCTGAAGGTGCGCGCGCTCGACCTCGCGGCGCGCTCCGCCACGGAAATCCCACAGCGGTAAGCCGTCGTGAGGCGAGTCCACGAGCCTGAGCGAGCGATCCAGGAACGGCAAGTGCTCTCGCAAGGTGCCGACCACGGCGTCTCTTGCTTCCATCACCGTGAGCGCGCCGCGCGCGGGGAGCAACGCTTCGGCGACGAGCAGCGTGTCGGTCGGCTCGGCGTCGGCGTCGTCCAGGGCTTGGGGTGACAGCCGCGAGAGCCGCACCGCGGGCGAGCGTGGATCCCGCCGAGAATAGCGCTCAGGCACCACGAACGACTCCGCCGGTAACGAGTCCGGCAAGCCTTCGCTCTTCACGCGCAGGCTGACGACGAAGCGCGAAACCTCCGCGCGTAGTTGGGGCCAGTCGCTCTGCGCGTGCTTGGTGACGCCGTCGCCGGCGGTGAGCTCCGCGACGACCTCGCCGGATTGGTCACAGATCACCGCTGGGGAGCCGGTGGCCTCGCCCTCGCCGTCTTCGATGACGCCCACCGCGCTGCCGCGCTTGACGACGATGGATGAGGCTCTCCGATCCAACGCCACGACGCCGCCGTGCGCCTCGATGCGCTCGATGAGAAAGTCCGTCAGCTCACGCTCGCTTTGGCCGAGCGCGCTCACGCCTCGGGTCCAAGCGCCGTGCAGACGCGCGAGGCCCAGCGGTGGCAAGCGATCGGGCGCGATCGCCAGGTGCGTCGCGAACGAGGCTGGCAAGAGCAGTAAGTCGCGAAACGGGTGGCCGCTCGGAAACTTCGCGAGCAGGTCCACGTTGCGGTCGGCCTTCACGTACGGCAAAGACGACGAGATCCGCCCCGTTTCGAAGCGCTCCCACAGCGTGCCGGGGGGCCACACAGCGTCCTTTTCGAACGCGACGTCGGTGGCCGCGTTCACCTGGGCGATGGTCGAATAAAGCTCGTCCACCAGCTGGCGCACCTCGGGGAACTCGCGCTCGATCTCGCGGACGAAGAGCTCCATGTCTGGCGGCACTTCCAACCGCCGGCCCGGCGAGAGCCAGCCGAACATCGGGTCGAGCGCGGACACCTTGCGGCGAAACTGCTGGCTTTGCGCGAGCTCGTGCAAGACGCGCTTGAACACCGGCGAGGAGCCGGACAAGAACGTGAACGGCCGCCGCGCGAGCGTGCGCTGATCGTAGCGGTAGAGCTGCCCCCGCTGCCCCTGCCCGAGCACCAGCACGCGAAAGTCTCGCCGCGCCAGCACGGCCGCGCACGTGAGCGCGCCGATGGAACGGCCGAGCACTATCACGTCGTAGTGGCGGGATGTCACGGGCGCGTTGTAGCGCGATCCGGCGCGAAGGGGAGAAGGTCCACCGGCGGCTTCTGGCCGGTCACGCAAGCGGCTACGATTTTCGCAGAAATCGGCGCTAGCAGGATGCCGTTCCGATAGTGGCCGCTCATCAGGATCAAGCCGGGCATCTGGCTCGGGCCGAGCAGCGGCAGCTCGTCGGCGGTGTACGGGCGGAAGCTCGACCAGGTGGATGACAGCTCCGCTTGGGCCAGCGCCGGTACCAAACGGATAGCGGCCGTGAGCAGCCGCGCGACCGCGCCGGCCGTGACCTCGCGCTTGTAGCCCACGAACTCCAACGTGGAGCCGATGAGCACGCGACCGTCCGCGCGCGGCACCAGGTAACAATCCGGACCGAACACGATTGCAGACAGCGGCGGCACGCTGCTGCGAAGCTCCACGATTTGGCCACGCGCCGGCACGACGCGCGGCGCCTCGCGCGCCGGCTGCGCCACCAAGCTCGTCCAGCTCCCTGCCGCGAGCACGACGTGGCTCCCCGCAACGACGCTGCCGTCCGAAAGCTGTACGCCGATCGCGCGCCCGCCTTCCTCCGCCACACGCTCGACGACCACGCCGCTGCGAAAGCTGGCGCCGGCTCGCTCGGCGGCGACACGCAGGGCGGACAAGAGGGAGCGCGGCTCCAGCGTCGCGTCGGCTTCGAACCAGAGCCCGCCCGCGAGCTCTTCGGAAAGCGCGGGCTCGCGCTTTCGCAGCGCCGCAAGCGACAGCTGCTCCAAGGGCAGCTTTTGACGGCGCTGCCAGGCGCGCTCGCGCGACAGCTGTCGCAAGTCGCTCGCCGCGTACGCTACCTTCAGCACGCCCGAGCGTCGGTAACCGATCGCGACGCCCGAAGCGCTCTCCAGCTCTTTAACGAGGGCGGGGTAGAGCTTCGCGCTCGCCAGACCCAGCTCCGTGAGCGGACCGGGGTGATGGGCCTCCACTTGAGCCCCCAAGATGCCGGCGGCGGCGCTCGACGCTTCGGCTCCGGGAACGGAGCGTTCCAACACGACCACGCTCTTGCCTCGCCGCGAAAGCTCGTAGGCGGCCGCGCAGCCCATCACCCCGCCGCCGATGATCACGACCGGCGCGGATACTTTGTCAGGCTTGGCTCGCTTGGCCGGAGGCATTACCCCGGCTCTTGTTTCAGCCCGCGGCGGGGCGCAAGAGGCGTTGCAACCCGAACAGATTGAATGCGGCGAACCCCAGGAGCAGCGCCACCACGCCGACCGTCCAACGGGTGGTGGCCGGCGCTTCTCCGTCGATCAGGAGCCAGGCGTCTTCCGGCAAAGGCGGACGACCGGCTTCGGAGATGGCGCTGCCCAGCTGAGATAGACGAATGCCACCTTGGGTAGCCGGCACCAGCCTGCCGACGAACGAAGCCGGGGGGACGAAGCGCTTGTGATACGGGTCGTCGTCGTCACGCGGGACGCGCACCTGCACCCAGAGCTTGTCCGCCCCGTTCACGCGAGAAAGCCGGTACGAATCGCCCTCGAGCGGCCGTCGGTAGGCGATCGCTCCTTTGACCTCCAGCTCGCCTTCGCCCTGCACGTACGCATTCTTATCGACGGTGCGCGGGGAGAACGCCGACAGCTCGCCCAATCCGCGCGGGGGCTGGGTGGAAAGCGAGAACGCCACCTCGCCGCTGAGTGAAGCCGCGAGGCCGAGCGAGCCGAGCAGGGTCGTGCCCATCACCACCAGAGTCAGCTTGCGCCACGGCCGGCGCGGGGGCGGCAAGGCCTCCAAGTCAGCGTCGGGAGCTTCACTGCGGTCGTCGCGGTTGTCGCGGTCGTCCATGGGGGCCGGCTGGTTGAGACATAGCGTCTCCGCCTTTGTTCCGGGCATTTCGTTTTTTAGAGCGGAGGGAGTGGCCCCGTCCGGCGCCGGAAACCCGCGCGGAGGAGGGGACGCGGCCGGAGCGGGTGAGACGCGCGAGGCGGAGCTTGCCCGGAGCGGGCGGCCCGGGGTCTTACCTAACTTATCGAAATGGCTTCCGTTTTTAGAAAGCGACTGAACTTTTGCTCGATTGGTGCGCTAGTCTGGGAGGTCGCCATGGCCGTCGCCTCCAAGAAGATCATCTGTCCGTCGTGCGGCTTCTCGAACAACGCTCCGTTGGCGAACAACCGCTGCGTGTCCTGCGGCGCCAAGATCGAGGACTTGAAGCGTGCGCTCACCCGCCAAGAGGAGCTCGAGCGTCGCTACCAACAAGATGGTTTCAGCGTGACGTGGTTCGGCGTGTCGATGGGCATCATCACCGTCATGACGGCGGCGCTCGTGATGGGCCTGCCCATGGTCGTGCCGCTGTTCGACTTCGAAGGCTCGGCGGGAATGACCGTCGCCATTCCGGTTTGGTTCTTGGGCGGCATGCTCATCGGCCTCGTCTCCCCGGGGCGCACCTTCGTGGAGCCAATGGTGGCTGTGTTCTTGGTCGCGCTGCCCACCGCATTCTTGCTCCACTCCGGCCAGACCGTAAAAACGATGCCGGCGTTCATGTACGCCCTCATGTCTGCGCTCGGCGTCGTCTTTACGCTGATCGGCTCGTACATCGGCGAGCGCATCCAGATGGGTCCGCCGCCCAAGCAAGCCGAGTGAGCTCTCGCGCCTGGCTCGCGGCCACGCTGCTGCTGAGCAACGTGAGCTGCGACGCGCGCTCGAACGAGAGCCTGCGCGCCCAGCAAAGCGTCGCCCACCTCTGCTGGATCGAAAATCGTATTCGCAACGCCGCGAACGCGGAGAAGACGAGCTTCCTCGCCGACTTCGCGCGCTCTCCGTGCCCCGCGCCGGACGCCTGCACCATGCGCGACGCCTGCGTGAGCGCGTACACCCTGCACGTGGACGCGCTCGGCCTCACTGCCGCGGCCAAGCAGCTCATCGCCGATCAGCGCGACGCCGACGCAGCCGGGATCCTGGGCGCGGCCGAGACCAAGCTCAAAGAGGCTGGCCCCAAAATCGCGCAATGCACTTCTCTCTCTGCCGACCTCCGCCGCGCTTACTCGGTCGAGTAGAAGGATCTTAACGGCCCTCGCCTCAAAGGCCGTACGCGGCCTGAGCGGCTCCCGGATCCATAGGGAGTCGTGCGAGATCCCTAGCAGAACATCCAGCTGGGCTGGTATCGACGTCGGCCGGCGTCGCCGCGCGGCTTGGTTGGGGCGCCGCGCTGACTCGGTGATCGCGTCGCACTTCACCGACCATTCAGTGGAGCGACGCACCACGCCGTTGCGTCCATCGGCGGCTCAGGTCCATGCGGTCACATCGCGGTCGGCAAACGGCACATGCCGCATACCGCCGCCGCACATTTCGTCTCCGCCCATCTCGTCTCCGCGGCCCGTCCTCAGCTCCGACCTGGCATGATGCGCTCCGGTCTGATCCGAGACGGATCCACCAAAATGGCGAGCCGTGATAGCCCGCCTGGGGCCAGCGTCGAAACGGCGGGCCGTTGCGGGTGCGAATGGCATCCGGCAGGCCAAATTCGCGGAAGGTGCTTCAAACGAGCGCACCATCGCACAAGTCGTGGACCGTACCGACCTGCACGTCAGCAAAGAGCGACTGAGA
>JAQSWN010000310.1 GCA_029266615.1 Polyangiaceae bacterium | reverse complement strand
GACGTTGGCGGCGTCCGCTTGGCGCGATCGAACGAAGACCACGGGATCGAGAGCTCGACCGTGTAGCCTTCGTCTTCCTTGTCGTCGTCCAGCGTGCCTCTGAGCACCACTGCGCTGGTGAGCTTGGACGACCACTCTTGATGGCCGAACGGCCCGTTGGGTTCCACCTTCGGCTGGTTATAAGCGTCGAACACGGAGTCGAAGACCAGGTTCTGCGGGCCGACTTGGATTTCGTAGTAGTCCAGGTTGTCGCCGTCACCGTCGGGGTCGATCATGATCTCGACCGTGTCCTTCAACCACAGGTGTGGATCCGGTTCGCCAGGCGCGAAGCCGCCCCGGAGGTCTTCGTCCACGACCTCGAAGCCGAAGAAGAGCGCTTCGTCGTCGTAGAGCAGCTTCGCGCGGGCGCCGATTTCGTTGCTGGTGATGGGGCGGCCCGTCGCGACGTTGACGAAAGGCCCCGTGACCGCCGCTTGCTGCCAGGCGTCTTCGTTCAGCTTGCCGTCGATTCGAATGGCCGAGCGGCGCCGCTGCACCCACAGCACGGTCGGCGTCGTGGTTGCGGATAGAGGAGCGTGCGCGACGGTCAGCTTCGAGACGGTGGCGCGCGACGCTTCCGCACCCGTACCGCCGGTGACGGGGAGACGCTCGCTGCCGCGGTACAGCCCGCACACGACGCGAATCGTGTCCGTGCGCACCGTAGTTGGGACGAAGAAGGCAAAGTCGTCCAGGTACAGCTTGCCCTCGTCCCAAACGCGCGGCGGGTAAAGCGGCTCTCCAAGCTCGGTTCGGCGCAGCGCGCCCGAAGCGTCCAAGTTGAGGATGCGCTCACCGGCTTCGTCGAGCACGTGCGTGAAGAGACGAAAGCCTTCCGGCACCGCCCCGACTTTGCGCCACAGCAGCTTCACCTCCACCCGTCCGCCCGGTTTTACCCCTCCGGGTGGAGCCACCACGCGCGCGCTGACCAGCTCGACCGCGCCGCCGAAGACCTGACCTTGCGGAGTCAAACCGGGCGGAGGCGTGGCGACCTCCAGCTTCGAAAGCTCGGCGGGCTTGCGCGCGCAGGCGGCGAGGAAACAAAACAGCGCGGCGCCCCAGAGCACGCTCGGGGCGCCGAAGCGCGAAGACGACTTCTCGGCCGCCAAGGTTCAGGGGGCGGGGCGAGGCTTGGCCGAGACGGGTCGTGGCGACGGCGGACGCTTCGGCAGCTTGCCGTCCTTCGCGGCTCGCACGCGCTGGGCTCCGGGAGTAAGACCGGTCTCCAGCGTCGCGATCACGCCACCGTGCTTGGAGTCGGCCGGACCGCTGAGCACGCTCAGGTACACGGGACCGAACTGCCCCGCGGCGGGCTTGGCCGCGTCTTTTTCGGATTTTTCGTCGTTCTTTGCGGCGTCCGCAGCCGGCTCCGGCTCCGCCACGGGCGCGGTTCGTAGGCCGACGACGATCGAGAAACGCGCGGCGTCCAAGTCAGCCGGCACCGTGATGTCCTGCTCGTCCACGTACACCTTGCCGGGCTCCCAGTTTTCGGGAACGAGCCCGCCGCTGCGCACCGGGCCGCTACCCGCTACCTCGAAGCGCTTGCCGTTGCCGGTAACGATCTCCGTGAAGACGCTGTAGCCAGGGCCGAGCTTGCCGGTAGAGCGCCAGTAAAGCTTGAGCGAAAGCTTGCTGCCGGGCGCGGCCATGGTCGCGGGCTCCAGCGCGTAGCCGACCAACTCTGCCTTACCGTTGAAGTCTAGGTACAGCTGCTTGGGGATGTCCGATGGAGCTTCCTCCAGGACCAGCGCCTTGAGCTCGGGCGTGAGCTCTGGCTTCTCCGCGTCCGCGCTCCCCGACGGCACTTGGGCGCAGCCCGCAGCCGCGCCGAAGAGCGCCATCATCACCAAAGCTTGCGTTGCCTTCACTTCTTCTTTCCCTTCTTGCGCGCGTCGCGCTCACGCTTCCGCTGATTCTTCTTGGCGTTGCGCTCGGAAGCGCTGAGCGCCTTCATCGCGGGCGTGCGCGGACCGCCCACCATGCCCGGTGCGCCCATGCCCGGCATGCCCGGCATGCCCATCCCGGGGAAGCCACCCATGCCTGGCATGCCCGGAAAGCCTGGAGGCATACCGCCCGGCATTTGCGGGAAACCTTCCGGCATTTTGCCGCTCTTCATCGCCCGCCGCACGTTGCGCGCGAGCCCGCCCATACCGGGCAAACCGCCCAGCATGCCACCGGCGCCGCCGCCCATGCCGCCCATGCCCGCCATCATCTGCTTCATGTAGAGGAACTTCTGAACGAGCTCCCCTACCGATTGCTCGGTGCGCCCCGAGCCGCCCGCGATGCGCTTCACGCGCGACGGCTCGCGAATGAGACTCTGCGGATCTTGCCGCTCGAACTTCGTCATCGACAAGATGATCGTCTCGGCGTCGGTGAGCTCGCTGTCGTTCACCTGCGCGGCCGCGCCGGGCGGCAGCATGCTGGAGAGCCCCGGGATCTTCTCGATGAGGTCCCGCACCGACCCCATCTTCTGAATCATGCGGATCTGATTCAGGAAGTCCTCCAGCGTGAACTCGCCCTGCATCATCCGCATGGCGTCTTTTTCCGCCTGCTTCTGATCGACGACGTCCTCGAAGTCTTGAATGAGGCCGACGACGTCGCCCATGCCGAGCACACGCGAGGCCATGCCTTCGGCGCGGAACGGCTCGAGCTTGTCCGTCGTTTCTCCCATACCGACGAACACGATCGGCGCGCCCGTCACTTCCTTCACGGAGAGGGCCGCACCACCGCGCGCGTCGCCGTCCAGCTTGGTCAGCACGGTGCCGCTGATTCCGAGCCGCTCGTTGAAGGACTTGGCGGTTTTCACCGCGTCCTGACCGATCATCGAGTCGATGACGAGCAGGATATTGTCGGGCGAAACGGAGCTCTTGATCGCGCCGAGCTCCTCCATCAACGGCTCGTCGATCGCGAGGCGACCGGCGGTGTCGTAGATGATGACGTCCGCCTTCTCCTTGCGCGCCTCGGCCTCCGCCGCCTGACAGATGGCGAGCGGCGTTGCGCCGGGGATGTTGAAGACCGGCACCTCGATCTGCTTACCGAGGACCATGAGTTGGTCCACGGCGGCTGGGCGCTGCATGTCGGCGGCGACCAAGAGCGGCGACTTGCCTTGCTTCTTGAGCCAGCGCGCCAACTTGGCCGCGGTCGTCGTCTTACCGGAGCCTTGGAGGCCCACCATCATGATGCCGGTGATGCCGGAGCCGAACGTTATCGGCTCCCCTTCGTGATGCATCATCTCGACGAGCTCGTCGTGACAGATCTTCACGAATTGCTCGGCGGCGCTGACCTTGTGGGTCTCGCCCTGGTGACGGATGCGCGTTTGCACCGTCGACCCCAGCGACTTCGCCTTCACGGCGTCCAAGAAGCGGCGCACCACGCCGAGCTCCACGTCTGCTTCGAGCAACGACACGCGCACTTCTTTCAGCGCGCTGTCGATGTTTTTCTCGTTCAGCTCCGTAAGCCCAGCCAGGCGGTTTTGCGCCTCGCGAAATCCTTTTGCTAATGCCTCGAACACGGCGGCCGCGTCTTAGCACAGGCCTAGCGGCACAGGGCACAAACGCCCCTGCGTGTAGATTTGCCGCGCGTTTTGTCGAAAAAATCGGCCCCTACCCCTCCCGTTGGGCGGCACGCACCATGCAGTGGGGCAGGCATGAACATCCTTTCTGCACCGCGCCTCTGCGCGCTGGGCCTCGCGTTCGTAGGAGCCGTCGGCTGTCATAAAGTAAGTGAGCCCGCGCCCGCCACCGCCGCGAAGGAAAATCCGGCGCTCACGCCCGCTTCCCGCGCGCGTTCGGCCGCCGAGCAGATTGCTGACTCTCGCTGCGAGCGCGAGCAGCAGTGCGGCAACATCGGCAACGACAAGACTTACGCCACCTCGGAAGAGTGCGTCACGCGCATCCAAAGCGACTGGCGCGAAGACCTCAACAGCCGGCAGTGCCCCGGCGGCATCAATCGTAAAGAATTGAACGACTGCCTCGGCAAAATCCGCGGCGAGGCCTGCGAGAACCCGTTCGACGCCTTGGCGCGCATCACCGAATGCACGGCCGCCCAAATCTGCATCGAGCAACCGGCGGGTTCCTGAGCAGGTAGGCCGAGTCTCGTTCGTTGGGCCCGGCCTCCCAAAAAAAGTCGTTGCAACGCGCCGACCGCTACGCGCGCTGCGTCTCGGGGCGTTCGCTGCCGGTTGCGTTATCGCGGGGGGCCTTCGAGATTCACAGGGAGGCGGGAGGGGCGGGAGCGTGCTGCCGTCTGTTCGGTGATGTGGTCGCGCGTCGTGACGGCTTACGTATGCGGCCACACCTCTCCGGGCAAGCCTAGCGGGAAGGTTCGAGTGGAGAGTGCCTCACTCCGCGCGAGGCGTACCGACAAGTCAGGAACCCGTCGATGAAGAGAGTGGCCAGCCGACCCGCTTGAGCTCGAAGAACCGGTAGCCAGGATCGATTCGACGGAGAGGGAATCGCGGCCAACCTACTTGGGAAGCCGTCAAGGTTCGTCTCGTTTCGACAGTCATCTAGCGGCCAAGCCGCCGTGGAACCAACGACGAATCGCGAAGAACGGGCGCGTGATGCACGACCGGGGTTGCTCCCCATCGGTGAGTGGCGCTCCGATAGCCGAGCAGCGCCAGGGTGCCGCCCTAGCCGGTTACGATCGCAGGCGGTGAGCCGAGCGTCAGGAGGCTCGCTGGCGGTCACGCTCCGTGAGCTGCTGCAAGCCGTATCGGAGCAGCTGCTCGACTGAAACGTCCCCCGCGAGGTCTCGTCTCGCTCCCGCGAGCGCGCGGCGGGCCTCTCCCTCGCCGAAGCCCAGATTGCGAAGAGCCTGGAAGGCCCGAGTCTGCACCAGCGAAGACGTGGACGATGGCGGGGCGCCGTACGGCGTACCGTCGGCATGCTCGAACACCGGCGCCTGCCCGTCGCTAACCATGACCATCAGCGTTCCTTCGTGGATGGCTCGGTGGTGCGCGCCACATAGCGTGACGAGGTTCTCGGGGTCGTGGTTGCCACCTTCCGCCTTGGACTGAACGTGATGAACGTCCACGAATCGCGCGTGGGTGCAGCCGGGCACGCGACAACGACGCCGGTCGCGGCGCAGCACCGCGCGCCTCACGGCCGGCGGCACGTCTTGCGCTGCTCGCGCGGGCGAACCTCGTCCTACGACGCCCACGTGGGCACTAGGTAAGTGCTGGGCATCGCAATGCGCCATTGCGATCACACTGGGGGAGACGTCAATGAGCTCGCCGTCCGCGACCTGCCTCGTGCGCTGACACGCTTCGCAGACGTCGAGCGCGATCTGGTAGCTGGCGCGGCCGTCGTCGGTCAGGCCGCCGAGCACGTGACGTGCCAGCAGCAGCAACGTCGCGTCGTCATCCAGGTGCTCGCCGGCATCCCGCTGCAGCTGGGCTAGCGCTTCTCGAAAGCTTGCGAGCGTCTCCCCCGACACCTCGAAGCGGAGCACGTGCCGCTGCTGCGTGGGCTCGCCAGGCGAGTCCGGGAGCGAGCCGGGGCGCCGACCGGAGACGAGCTTTTCGACTTCGCGAGCGGTACGGCCCCGCGCGTGCGTCAGCCAGATTTCCTCGGTTTCTGGCGTCGCCACACGCGTGAGCTCCCGCGCCTGGCTTTACTTGAGCGTGCCTTCTTCCAACTCACGCGCCAACTTCGGAAGACCCTCCAGGGCTTCCGCCACGCGGAGCTTGTCGTGGGTCACGCGCGGCGCGTAGCCGAGCAACCGCTCCACGTATTCCGTGAAGCTGCCGTAGCCGAAGTGCCGGTGCACCTCGGCCCTCCGCGCGGCAAGGAGCAAACCGCCTTCTTCGAAGTCGAGCGCCGCGCGCCTCCGTGCGTGCGCTTCGAGCGCCTCGTGCGTGACTTGCCACGGCACCTTCGAATCCCTGCGCTGCGCCCCATTCAGCATGTCTCACGAGTAGCACGAGGATTTTCGACGCTCGCATTGCCCCGCAGCGGCGACGCTGACGGCAGGAACGACTTTCACGCGCTGGACGTTGCGAAGCGGCGCGAGGAGCCAACGCCCGGCGCCGCAATCCGTACTTTCCTGGTGCGGTCGACCGCGACGCGATGACCACGCTAAAAACTCGTCAATGGAAATCGTCGATTTAGACCGAGTACATAGGTGACCAATCGGACCGGGAACATAGGTGACACGTTTGCAATGACGTGAAGCTGTCAGGCATGCCTTGGAAGGAGACTCCACCGATGAACGAGCGGCTGAGTGGGTCGCAGCGACGTTGGAGGCCGAAGAGAGCTTTGGCGAGCTCTGTGAGCGCTTCGGAATCAGCGAAAAACAGGGGTACAACTGGAAGGAGCGCTACGAGGCTGGTGGCGTGCAGGGTCTCGTGGATCGGTCACGGGCACCGCACTCGCATCCACACGCGGTATAGCCGGAGGTGGTGCAGCTGCTCTTGTAGCGGCGCGGAAGAAGCACCCGCGTCGGGCCGAGGAAGCTGCTGGCCATCGTGAAGCGGCAGCACCGGCGAGTGGAGTTGCCAGCGGCGAGCACGGTAGGAACAATCCTGAAGAAGCGGGGATTGATTGGCCGAGTGCGACGAGTGCGACGCAGCCACCCGTACGAGGACCGTTTGGGACCCTACGATGGGCCCAATGGGGTCTGGTGTGCGGACTTCAAGGGCAACTTCGCCGTCGGTGTGGGAATGTTGTAACCCGCTGACCATCAGCGACGGTCTCAGTCGCTCTTTGCTGACGTGCAGGTCGGTACGGTCCACGACTTGTGCGATGGTGCGCTCG
>JAQSWN010000309.1 GCA_029266615.1 Polyangiaceae bacterium | reverse complement strand
TGAAGTAGTCATCACTTGGCGCCATCAGCGAGCAAGCGACGAGCACCGCGCAGGAAGCCAGGGCAAGGGAGGCAATGTATCGAGACGCACGGAGCTTGGAACGCGAAGCTCTCATCGAAGGAGCTGCTTACTACCATTTTCGGATCGCCTTCAGACGGCCCGCGCTGGTCGCGTTCGGACTGGGTCGCAAAGCGTCTCGCATTCCCGCGACGTCCGGATGACGAGGGGCCCTTCGATCGCATTGACGAGGCGTCTTTTCCCAGCTCCGACCTGCCTTTCGATCTCCGAGCAGCGGGACTGGGGCCAACGAAGGTGGTCGCGAAGCGGCACGAACGTCGAGCGTCTTCGGTTGCCGCCGCGCGGCGCGCAGAACGGGCGGGTCTACGGGGAGGCCCGGTGCACGCCCGCAAGCTGTGCTCTCATGCTCTCGATGCGGCGCGCAAAATCGGCATAACGAGACGCGGGAACGATGAGAAAGTTGAGGGCGCTCGTGAGCTCGCTCGAAGGAAAGGCTCGCACCTGCACGCCCAAGAACGCCACCGCGAGAGCGACGCCGCGAATCAACGCCGAGTCGGTGACGACCGCGATGCTGACGCCCGTCTGTTTCATGAAGCTTGCCACGTCCGCGCGCTGAGCGGCGTTGATGCTGGCGCGCGGCGGCGCTAGCACTAGGTTGCCGCGAATCTTTAGACGGTTGGCGTCACGCACCAGCGTCATGCGCCTCCAATCGTCGTCGTCCGGGGGCACGTCGGCGTGAACGACCACGAAGACGCGGTCCACGATGTCGAACCGGAGAGAATTGGCGGCCACGCCCCGCCAAACGGCACCGCCCGTCCGGCGCTTCAGTCACTCCGCAAGTGACGGAAATTGCCCGCCTTTCAGCGAGCAGAAAGCGCGAACCCACTCGAGAGCGAGCCGAGCGCGACGAAGCGCGCTCGGCTCATGATTTCGTCAGGGCGCGAGCCAGAGACCGCGTCGGAACGAACCGAAGGTGCCGACGTAGTAGTCGGGGTTGGTCACGGGCGCGGGCAAGTTGACGGTGGCCGACTGATCGGCGCGCTCGGCGACCTGGCCGCGCATGAAGTAGCGGTACCACTCGACCCACTCGCGCTCACCCTGACTGCCGTCCGACTGAAAGCCGTGCACCTCGGCGCCATGCAGCCCACCGAAGCCGTTATAGAGGCCCAGGACGGATTGATTGTGGAATTCGTAGGAGTGAAGGAGCTCGTGCAGAATGACGGGCATGGGCGCGTTGGAAGCGAGCCCGGCCCCCCAGTGGGCCTGAATCTGCCCGCAGCGCCCGCCCATGCCGGCCGAGCCGCGGCCGATCTCGAAGCCTTGCTGCTCGTCGTAGTTCGACATGTGCACCATCACGACGTCGTACTGCGAGAGAAGGTTGCCGTACTTGCTCGTTCCGAGCACCTCGCACGCGTGGTCGGGGAAGGAGTCGAACGTCGTGCCGACCATGTCGATTTGTTCCTCCGTTGGCAGGAGGGTGATGTTCCACGTCTGCAAACCGTAGGACAGCGGCTTGACCCACGCGTCGCGGGTGGCAGCAAATTGTCCCGCGAACCGCGCGATTTGCGCGTCCGTCAGCACCGCCAAGCCACCCGAGTCGAGGGCCCGGGCGCGGCGCATGGGCAAAATCGCGATGCGCGCAGCGTATTGGGTCGGGAGCGCCGGCTCGTCACCGAGCGTGACGCTGAGGTTCTGGCCACCGACGACCACGGACTCTTCGTAGAACCTGCCCGTCAAAGCCGAGGGCACGTCGTTGCTAACGCCGAGGCCGAGTCGGTGCGCACCGGCCGGCAACTTGAGGGTCGCAGGCGTCGTGAGGCCCGTGTACTCGTCGTTCACGTAGAGCTTGCCCGCCACCGGGCTCGTCACCGTGACCGTGCGCGCGGGCGCCAGGGTGAGCGCCGGCAAGTCGATCACCTGATCGAGGATCACGCCGCCGTCGGGCTTCGTCTCGCAGCCGTCAGTCTCGCAATTGATGTCGACGACAGTGGTGCCGTTGAGCCGCAGCTGGAATTCGAACGCCTGCGCGCCGCCCGTGTTGACCGCGAGCAGACGGATTTGGTTTTTCCCATTCGAGAACCAGCGGCTCACGTCGCGCCACGCGCTCGCCTCAGCGCTCGGCTGTCCCCAATGGCCGACCGAGTGCCGAAGCCCGTTCACGTCGAGAAATGCGACGTCGTCCACCAGCGGCGCGCGAATTTCCACGACCGAGCTTTGGACCGCGCCGACGAAGCGCACGTTGTCGAAAGCGACCGGGGCCGAGAATCCCGGCGCATTGACGGCGATTTCGAGGGTGAAGTCGCTCGGCTGCGATTCGAGCGCGGCGCGAATCGCGGGAGGAACGTCGAAGGTCACGGTCCGGTAGGCGCCGCTCGCGAGCGCACTCAGCGGCTTCGCTCCCAGGTCGCCGTACCAAATGCCCTTGGAGGGCGCGCGCACGATGAGCCGCAGGTCTCCCCACGCTGCGGTCGCGGGAAGCCTCACGTCGAGCGCCAGCTGCGAGGTGACGCCGCTCAGCTGGCTGATCGGCTTCGAGACGATGCTCGTGTAGTGAAAGCCCGCCACGCCCAGTGCTCGCGCCCCCTGGGACGCCGGCGAGAAAGCCTGCTTCGTGCCGCCCGCTACCGTCCATTGCGACAAGTCCTCGAAACCGAAGACGTCGGTCGTCGACAACGCCTGTGACTGCGCGTCGAGCCGCTCTGCTTCACCCTCGACCGCGGGGTCGAAGTCCGCACAACCATTGAGCAGGGCAACCGCTCCCAATAACCTAGTCCAGTTCTTCATCGCTCTTCCTTCTGTCTGGGCACACGAGTCCGCCGCCGGTCCCGGCAGCTCGGAGGTGAAACGATGCGAGGGGAGCTGCGGTCGCACGAAATGCACCGCCTTCGGCCAGAAGAGCAGCCTGGGTCGAAATGCTACTTACGGCCTCCTCGCGGCTCTACCGGCCAGCCGCACGCGAGAGATAAAGGTTCACGAGGGTTGGCGCTGAAGCGGGCGTCGTGTGACCAGGTCAATCGGCAAGCGACCGCGGAAACCCGAACCCAGAGACCAAGCTCGGTTCGTGGTGGAATGCGACGACGCGTGAGATACCGGTCGCGGTGACGTCGAACACGACGACGCCGCTCGCCTGGAGTGTGCCCGCCGCGTCTCGCTGATAGACGACGACCGCCGATTGGCCGTTGGCGGTCGTCGGTAGCATCCGCCAATCGCCCGGCTTTCCGAGCACGTGAGCGCCTAGCAGGTCGATGCAATTCACCCGACCCGACCGCCAGTCACCGAAGGGGGTCGCCTCCAGCGTCGCGTCCGCGCGCAGCACGTCCACCAGGAGCTGCACGTCCGCCCGCTCGAACGCAGCAATGTAGCCGTCCAACAGCTCCTGCGCTCGAGCGTCCGTCGGTTCGAGCAGCGCTTCCGATTCCAGCGCTGTTCGATCGAGCTGCGCTCGCGCCCGCTGGAGGCCACTTTTGACCGCGGCCACGGTGGTGTCCAAGATTTCAGCCGTCTCCAGCGCCGAGAAGGACAGCGCTTCTCGCAAGATGAAGATCGCGCGCTGGCGCGCGGGCAGGTACTGCAGGCTCGCGATGAGCGCCAAGCGCAGTGACTCGCGCGCGAAAATCGCCGCGTCCGGCTCGCTCGCCGCGGGCTCGAGCCACGTGTCCGGAAGTGGCTCGAGCCAAGATACCGTACCTTTTTCGGCGTGACTCGGCGGCGGCGCGCCCGGGCGCGAAGGCGCGGCGCGACCGGATGGCAATACTTTCGTCCGGCGCTGCTCGATTGACGTCAAGCAAACATTCGTCGCGATCGCGTAGAGCCACGACCGAATCGACGCGCGCCCTTGGAAGCCGGAAAGTGCGCGCCAGGCTCGGAGGTGCGTTTCCTGAACCATGTCCTCCGCCTCCTGCGCCGAACCGACGAGGCGGTAGCAGTAGGCAAGCAGCTCTCGACGGAGTCGCTGCAGCTCGGCCGCAAGAAGAGGGCCGTCCAAGGGCTTCACGTCATTCGTCACGGTGCCGGCGCTGGAGAGCATCACGATAAGACCCGCCGACCTCACCAAAAGAATCGGTCGTGCTTACGGTCGCGGCAACAACGCCAATTTTCCAATGGTTTCGCGTCCTTCCAACGAGACGAGCACCTTCGGCCCCTCGGACAGCGGGTACAGGGTCGGGGTGGAAGGGCCAACGACCCCCGCCTCGATCAGCGCGAAGAGCTTGGCCATGATCTCGCCAAAGACACCGGGCGCGGACTGAATCAAAGCGCCGAGGTTCAGACCCATGACCTGGACCGGGTGCTGGTACACGAGCTCCCAATTCGTGACGGCTGCGTCGCCTCCGGCCAGACCGTACACGACGACTCGACCGCTGACGCGGCGAGCCGCCGCCAAGCTCGCGCGGAACGTAGCGCCGCCCGCCGACTCGAGCACCACGTCCGCCCCCCGCCCCTCGGTGAGCTTCAGCACCTCGGCGGCGAGGTCTTCGCGCCGGGAATCCAAAACGTGGTCGGCTCGCAACGCTCGCACCGCTGCGTGTTTGGTCGGTGATGCGGCGGCGACGACCGTCGCGCCCAGGTGTTTGGCAAGCCTCACCGCCACTTGCCCGGTCGCGCCGGCAGCGGCGTGAATGAGAACGGTTTCCCCCGCTACGAGGCGCCCGAGCGACCTGAGCGCGGCGAGCGCGGTCGGCCAATTCACGACGAGGCCCAGTGCGTGCTCGGCACTCCACCCCTTCGGCACCGGCACCGCGGCCGCCGCCGACAAAAGCATGTACTCGGCGAACGCGCCGGCCCCCACCCCCACGACACTGAGCCCCAAAGGCAAGCCCTCGACCCCCACGCCGACCGCCGCGACCTCGCCGGCGGCCTCGAAACCGGCAATGAACGGCGGTCTCGGGCCGTCCCGAAAGGTGCCCTGAGCTCGCGACACATCGGCGAAGTTGATTCCGCTGGCGGCCACGCGAATCAACACCTGGCCCGGGCCAGGGGAAGGCACCGGTGCGTCGGCGATCAGCCGCAAGTCCTTGGTTCCCTCGAGCGATGTCTGTTGGAGGGCGCGCATCGTGCTCGGAATGCTCAACGTCTTCATGTTTCCTTTCGCGGCGTGGAGGCGAAAGCCACGCCGCCCGGGTAGACCGTGCCGACGCGGAGAAGGAATCGGCAAAGCCGATGGCGGTTGAAAATTGCGCAACTGGCGAGCGGAGGGACCGAGCAGGGGCATGCCCGATCCCATCTCCTCGTCCAGCTCGCCGCCCAGCTACGACCCTTACGCCGACGATGTCGGCCAGGTGAGCCGGGCGGATGCGCCGAACAGCTCGCAATCCCCGCCTCCAGCGACGAGCTCCTCGCCGCCGGAGCCACCCGCGACCAGCTCGGCGGCGGTGCCAAGGCTCGTTAGCTCGGTGCCGCCGCCCGTCTCCGTGTTGCCCCCGCCCGCACCGTCTGCGCCAGCATCCTCGGCGAACAACAACGCCCAGCGCACGACCGAACGAACCGAAATCGCCCCCTACGCCTCCTACGGTAAGACCGCGTCAGGAGACTCGGTGTACGCGGGTGTCGCGCTATACAAGGGCCGCGACGCAAAGTCGGGTCTCGAAGTGGAAGTCCTGAGTGGGTCGGTACAGGTCGGCGCACAAAACGAGCTACAAATAGGTTTTCAGCGTGCCGGGGGCGCACAGGGCGCTCTTGCCGGCAGCGTGGAGACGTTCACCGCTCGCGCCAATTTGGGCATCTACAATGATGACGGCAGCAAGGGTCTGAACGTCGGAGTGAGCGCGACGGCCGTAGGTTTCGAAGCCACTGTGGGTGGACCTAACAGCGTAAGCTATGGGGTCTCCGCCGGTGTGGGCCTGGGCGGCAGCGTCGGGCTTCGGGACGTGGACGGCGATGGCAAGAAGGAGCTCTGCTTTCGAGCGTCCTTCTTGGCCGCCAGCGTCGGGGCGTGCGGGGAGAGCCCGCTATGAGTCAGCTGAACGACGGCGTGTCGCTCGGAAACGAGCCAGCGCGCCCCCGAAGCTGGCTCGCTCGCAACAAGGGGCTGGCGGTCGGGCTAGGTTGCATGAGCGCGATCGTGATGGGCTGCCTGCTCATCGGCGCCTTTCTGGTGTCACTTGCCGTCGGCTTGCGCTCGACCGACGCGTACGAGCAGGCACTATCCGCGGCGAAGGCCCATCCGTCAGTCATCGCGGAGCTGGGTGCGCCCATGCGACCCGGCTGGCTGACGATGGGTGAAGTGCGTGTGCATGGCTCCTCGGCCGAAGCGCGCTTGGAGATTCCCGTCGCCGGTCCGCGCGGCGCCGGTACGATCGACGCTCACGCGCAGAAGTCTTCAGGGAAGTGGACGTTCAGTCGCCTGAAAGTCGACATCCGCGGTCGTGCCATGCCGGTAGACTTGCTCGCAGCGCCTTGAGCAAGAGCCCGGAGCGGCTGCAAGGCGACAGCAGCTGCGGCTATTGAGTCCACGAAGCTGCCGGTCGACAACGGCTCGATTCGTGCCACTTCGTCGACCAAGCCAATCAAGCGCCGCGCTAGCTTGCCGCGGATTGGGATTGCTTACGCGGTTTCGATCTCGCCTCCAGCGTCGTCCTCAGCCGGTTCTCGAAAACAATGCCGCCGCGGGCACCGGCACCGAAAGTGTCGAGCGTGGCGACACGATAGCGGCAAATTATCGACGGCTCGCAAGCGCGGCGCCGCAGTAGAAGCCGCGCCCATGCCTTCGGACCTGCTCGCATCGAATCTGCTCAGTCCGCCTGTGCTCTTCTTCGTGCTGGGGGTCGCGGCCGCGCTC